>JBAUZZ010000034.1:0-17534 GCA_049585495.1 Chthoniobacterales bacterium
GGACCCGTTAGCCACACCCCGGTAAAGAGCTGCTTCGGTTCGACGTATTCAATGAATTTGCCACCGAGCGCTTCGTAGCCGTTCTTTACTTCCGCCATGGTCATTTTGCCCGAACCCCTCACGCCCGGCGGGATTAAGCGCTCCAGGAAAATACCGCGGCCGACATGCGCGCGGCAAAGCGCGTTCGGGTTGGCCTTGGACAACTCGCGCCCGCAAGGTCACCAGGCCGCTGACGTGATCCCCAGTGGTTGTGAGAGAGAATGACGTCTTCGACGTTGGACTTGACCAGATCAAGGCTCTCGAACCGCAAGAACGAGCTAAGGTCCTAGCTTTGTTGCTGGAGATTGAGGCGGCCAAGAAGATTGCCTGCATGGATGACGAGGCTTTCGATGATACGGCGGATCGTGTGTTGAGCCGACATGCCGCTTTGATGCACAAACTAGCTCAATGAGTGAGCCCAGCTTCCTGACCGTGGATCAGGTCGAGCGGTTGCACGAAAACTTAATTGATCGTTTTGGCGGTTCCCATGGATTGCGTGACCGACTCCTATTCGAGGGAGCCGTGCTGCATCCCCGAAATGTTTATTACTACGCTCAGGAGACTTGTTTGACGTCGCCGCCGCCTATGCTTTTCATATCTCCGAGACCCAAGCATTTCTTGATGGAAATAAGCGGACGGCGATTGCGGCGGCTTTGGTCTTCTTAGAAGGCAACGGCGTCGTCGTTCCGTCTGAAACCGATCGGTTGAAGCCATGATTGCAATGGCCGAGAAACGCATGGGCAAGGTTCAGCTGGCCGAGCTGCTGCGAGAACTCGCGATGCGTTTGGAAGATTCATGATCTCAAAGTGGTCGAGAAGCGCAGCGCTTGGCGGTTAGCGTTCTCACTCTCTTTTGTAGGAGTGTCATGATAGCAGCGCCCATAAGCGATTTTAGAACGTCGAATTGCCGACCCGCGGTCCGAAGCATGCTCAAAGTTGAATCCGCTCAACCTCGCCGATTGTGATCTCGTCCTTGGTCCGGTCGTAGAGCTTGGTAGTCCGGAGTGACTCATGTCCGGCCATCTGCTGGGCATGCTCGAGCCGGCCTCCGTTCTCCTGGTAAACCGTCACACCGGTCGCGCGCCAGGTTTAGCACCCGACCGGCGTCAGAAACCCCGCGTTTCGGGTTCGTTTGCGAATAGCTGTCCATACGAAATCGCATGGTGCGTCCACTTTGGAGCCAACCGCTTCCAACCGACTTTGCCCCTTAGCGTACAATTTTTTACAATTGGAGGAGTGACCCCTTCAAGCTCTTGAGATAAGCCTTCCAACCGCCAAACTCGGAGATATTAACGGCACTCCGCACGGCGACCTCTTCGCAAAGGAATCCTGCGACGGCCTGGCCGCTATCCAGATGGACCGTTCCAATCGTCAAAGGCGAAGGTATATCCTTCATGAAACTGCCGAACTGGGTCGCTGGGAGTTCCCAAACCTCAAGATCGACCGACCTACCAGTCTCCGGCCCGACGCGTACAAGGCCCGGCTTGGGAGGAAACAAACCAGGGAGCGCGAAAAGCTGGTAGGACGGAGCGGTTTTAGATTCACAGATAAACCGGGCGCTGCGGTTGGTAAGTTGGAAATTCAATGGCTCTTCAGTCAAATGGGCACCGACCACGGCGACTAAAATTGTGTCTGGACTAGCCTCAAGACCTCCGGTGGACGGCGTGCTGACTGGATAGGAGGCATTGGTTGCGCCCAAGACCGGACTCAGAGATCGAAGGTAGGCTTTGGCAAGCGCGATCAAAGAAAAATCGGCAAAAGCAGGTCCCAAGAACGTCACGCCGAATGGCAAACCGTCGCCGCGGAACCCAGCAGGAACGGCGATGGCGGCCAAGTCTAAAAGGTTAGTGAAATTGGTATATAACCCGAGCCGGCTATTTAAAGAAACAGGATCTTTCTCGACTTCCTCGATTCGGTAGATGTTCGGAGCGGTCGGCAGAAGCAGAATGTCGACTGAGTTCCAAGTGAGGGACGTCTTTTGCCTCAAGGTCTCCAAGGCATATTGTCCGTTGAACACATCGACGGCCGAGAACGTCTCCCCGCCAAGAATGATATCGCCAACCACGGGATGAACGGCTTCCGGGTGCTTGCTTATAAAATTCCCTACAGCGGCGAAACGCTCAGCGACCCACGGTCCACCGTAGAGGAGCTTTGCTGTTTCCAAGAACGGCTCCACATCGGTCTGGATGAGGGAATGTCCGAGAGATCCGAGCCGGTCCCGTGCTTGGGAGAAGAGCGCGCGATAGGAGTTCTCGACGTACTCGAGATTCTGACGAGTCGGAATACCAATGCGGTACTTCAATGGCCGTGCGCCCGCAGGATTCGGATGCCGCGAGTAAGGATCGTACTGGTCGTAGCTCGCGGCTATAGAAAAGACGGTTTCTGCATCCTCAGCCACCAAAGAAAACACCGTCACGCAGTCGAGGGAACGGCAAGCCGGCACGACGCCGTGCGTACTCACCAAACCCCTGGTCGGCTTCAAACCGACAATGTTGTTGAACGCCGCCGGTACACGTCCGGAACCGGCGGTGTCCGTACCTAAGGCGAAGGTCACCAGGCCGGCGGCCACAGCGACGGCGGAGCCGGAACTCGATCCGCCGGAAATATAATCAGGGTGGAAAACAGTAGAGCAAGCGCCGTAAGGTGATCGCGCTCCAACTAGGCCGGTGGCAAATTGATCTAGATTCGTTTTGCCGATCAGGATTGCGCCGGCCTCAAGCAGTCGCTGGACAACAGTCGCATTTTTCGCAGCAGAATAGGAAAATGCGGGGCAACCGGCTGTAGTCGGGAGGTTTGCAGCGTCAATATTGTCTTTGATTGCGAACGGAATGCCGTAGAGCGCAGCGGTCGAGGCATCGAATAGAGCGTCCGCTGCGTTAACAGCTTCCTCTTCTGGAACGAGATAGATCCAGATATGGTTGTCTCGGATCGCCCGAACGCGCTGGTAGACTTCCCGAATCACATCGGAAGGCGCGAAAGCGCCTGAACGATATCCCTGCTGCAGGGATGCAATGGTCAATGACAACCCTGATAAGTCCTTCATGTTTCGGCAAACCGTCGAGCCGGCTCCTTTGCCCTGAGCACGAATCTTGCCTGGATGTTCAAGGCTGACAGGATCCTTATCAATTCTACACCGCCAGATGACTGATTGCTCACTGAACCTGGTGCTATTTTAGCAATCTGCGGAATTCTCAACAGATGGTGTTGTGCGGTTCGAACGAAGCGGAGATTATTATATACTTTCGGCGATCGGGCGCTTTATGAAACTGAACCGAGCTCTGGACATGTGATATTCACGTGATGTGAACGATACCAGCACTAATCCTGCCTTAACCTGAACCATGTGCTTGTGAGCCTTTTCCCGGTTAGTGGGCCGACCGCCGCGATAGTCGCCGGGTATGCGCTGTCGGAAGAGTTTCGAGCGTTGTTAGTGGAGCACTAGCTCGCCAATGAGAGCTTCTAGGCTCTCAATTGGGGTCCCAGGGCCCTGGGACTGCGCGGCCAGCCGTAACAGGTTAGACCATGATCAATCAATCTGGCACAACGGCTGCTCCAACGATTCGCGACATCAATGGATACGAGCGAAACCGTGAGCGTCGGGGCGGAACCGTATGCTTACGATTTTGTGCCGGCGCACTGTGCGCTGTTGATCATCGACATGCAGCGCGACTTCCTTGAGCCCGGCGGTTTCGGTGAGATGCTTGGGAACGATGTGTCGTACCTGCGCCGCACCATCGAGCCGAATCGCCGCCTACTTGCAGCGTGGCGCGCAGCAGGGTTACAAGTAATCCATACGCGTGAAGGCCATCGGCCCGATCTAACCGATCTTCCGTCGGCGAAAAAGATACGGGGCCGAAGCAGTAGGCGCATCGGAGATCCGGGACCAATGGGCCGTATCCTGATTCGTGGCGAACCCGGACACGACATCATTCCTGAGCTCTACCCTCTTCCGGCCGAGCCAGTGATCGACAAACCGGGCAAAGGCGCGTTTTTCGCAACGGACCTCCACGCGATCCTTCAAAATCGAAGTATCGAAAAGCTCGTGGTGACCGGGGTAACTACCGAGGTCTGTGTCAATACCACGGTGCGCGAGGCCAACGATCGCGGCTACGACTGTCTCGTCCTGGAGGACTGCGTGGGTTCCTATTTCCCTGAGTTCCAAGAAATGGGGCTGAGGATGATCAAGGCGCAAGGTGGGATCTTCGGCTGGGTGTCGGACTCGGCTCGAATTCTCGCCGCGCTCGCTTAGGACGCTCATTGAAGGGGAATATTGGAACGGTTGAAAGAAGAAGTCATGAATAGTACAAAGCCTGCTATCTGGGCGCCTGGAGACTGGAACGCCTTCTTCGGGTTCGGAACTAACATCCTAGTGAACCTGCTCACACTGAGCGGGTTGCTACGTTTCGTACTGAAAATGCCGGACCAACTCGTTTTCGGACGTATCCTCCCGGCTACCGGAATGATGCTTTTTCTGAGTACGCTCTATTACGCATGGCTCGCTTATCGTTTGGCGAAGCGCACGGGACGTAAGGACGTCTGCGCACTTCCTTCAGGTACGAGCGTGCCGCACATGTTCGTTGTCACGTTCGTGATTATGCTGCCGATCGCCGCTAAGACTGGCGATCCGGTGAAAGGCTGGGAAGCCGGCCTGACCTGGGTTTTCATCCAGAGTTTCGTGCTAATGGCGGGCGGGTTTATCGCCCCTGTTATCCGGAAGATTACACCGCGTGCCGCCCTGCTCGGTACTCTTGCGGGCGTTTCGATTGCTTTCATCTCAATGCGTCCTGCACAGGATATGTTCATGACGCCCCTAATCGGCATAACCTGCTTTGCAATCATTCTTGCCAGCTGGTTTGGTGGTGTGCGCTACTTCGGCGGCGTTCCCGCAGGCCTGGTCGCAATTGGGGTCGGCTGCATTATCGCCTGGGGATCAACTGCATTCGGACTTCACTGGGGCGGAATGAGTGCTGCGGGCTTTTCTCAGGCATTTTCCAACTTTGGCTTCTCATTCCCAACTCCGGCAGTGGATCATATATTCTCCGGCTTCCAATTTCTTGGTGTAATCCTCGTTACAGCGATTCCGTTCGGGATCTATGACCTGGTCGAGGCCATGGATAACGTGGAAAGCGCGGCCGTCGCTGGCGACAGTTTTCCGACAACGCGGGTTTTAACTGCGGACGGCGTGGTTAGCCTGATCGGCTGCCTCATGGGCAATCCCTTCATCAATGCAGTTTACATCGGCCATCCCGGCTGGAAGGCGATGGGCGGCAGAATCGGCTACTCGGCTGCGACCGGAGTTATGGTGATTCTGTTATCCTGGTTCGGTATTATCTCGTTGATGATGGCGTTGATCCCGGTGGTAGCAATCTCTCCGATCCTGCTTTACATCGGCATGCTGATCGGCGCGCAGGCATTCCAGGAAACCCCTAAGCCCCATGCTCCAGCGATTATCCTTGCGCTGACGCCACATTTGGCTGCTTGGGGCAAGCTGCTGATCGATAATTCCCTCGCTGCAGCGGGCACCAGCGCTGCAACAATCGGGTTCGATAAGCTGGGGCAGACCGGTGTCCTCTATCGTGGGCTGGAAGTGATGGGCGGTGGCGCGATTCTTGCCGGACTGGTGCTTGGCGCAATCGGAGTCTTCATCATCGAGCGACAGTTCATGAAGGCGGCCGCCTTTGCAACGGCCGGGGCGATTCTTACTTTCTTCGGCTTCATCCACGGGGAGAAGATCGGTTTAGCGCAGACACCTGCTGTCTCCGTCAGCTATTTGGCGGTCGCTGCCGTGTTCATATATTGCGCCAAGTTTGCACACGTGGCACCGAAGCTGCCGGAAGTGGAGCACCACGGAGAGCTTAGTCGCGTCGCCGAATGACCAGGCTGCATCCGATTTCACCGCTACTGCTCTATTGTCCTCCCTTGCCGTCACGGTGATGAAGTGCAGCAACAAATGTAGTTTCTCTCAAGTCCCAAAGGTACTGGCCGACCGAACATGAAACAAAGCTACGTTAAAGCTGATCCATATCATTGGCCGTACAACGGTGATTTGCGGCCTCAGAATACTCTATTTCTCGTAATCGACATGCAGACCGAATTTTGTGGGAAGGGAGGATATGTCGACAAAATGGGGTACGATCTCTCGCTGACGCGGGCGCCTATTCGCCCCATTCAAAATGTCCTAGCAGCGACGCGCGAACGCGGCTTTCACGTTATGCACACGCGTGAAGGCCATCGGCCCGATCTTTCTGATCTCCCGGAAAACAAACAATGGCGCAGCAGACGGATCGGCGCCGGGATCGGAGATCCTGGGCCTTGTGGGCGGATTCTTACGCGTGGCGAACGTGGCTGGGAAATTATTCCAGAACTTGCCCCTTTTCCGGGCGAAGCCGTAATCGACAAGCCTGGAAAAGGCTCGTTCTACGCGACAGATCTTGATATGCTACTGCGTCACAAGGGCATACAGAACATTGTTTTAGCTGGAATCACTACCGACGTCTGCGTTCACACAACGATGCGCGAGGCTAACGATAGGGGATATGAATGCCTTCTGCTCTCAGATTGTACAGGGGCAACGGACTATGGGAATTATCTGGCCGCGTTGGAGATGATTAAGATGCAGGGCGGTGTTTTTGGAGCCATCGCGAGCTCCGAGTTGTTCATCTCGGCGATCTCATGAGACCGCCTTCCTCAAATCCTAACGGCTAATGGTTTTCGTATGACCGGCCGCTCCTGTCAAAAACAGATCTCGCAACCTCAATTGCTACCACCTAGTTTCAGCGAGCCACATGAACGCGCAACCATTTCTCAGAGGCCTTCCTTTTGAACTGAATGACGTTTTTCACATCGTCGATCACGAGGATGAGATTGAATGGGAACCTTACAAAAAGGGTGCGGAAATTTTTCGCCTGTACGGAGACGGGATTAGCGGACCAACTGCTGCCCTCATTCGATATCGCGAGGGCGGAGAGGTATCGCTGCATGAACATACCGGCTACGAACATATTCTGATTCTCGCCGGCTCACAGAGGGACGAAAATGGGACATTCGGCGCGGGGACTTTGGTGATCAACCCGCCGGGCAGCCGCCACAAGGTGATTAGCGACGACGGCTGTATCGTGCTGGCCATCTACGAGAAACCAGTTCGATTTCTGCAGAACGCCTAGCCCTGCGCTACTCTCCCGTTCCCCCGCCTTTGTCGTCCTACATAACCACGGCACGCGACCGGTCTTAGTATGCCAGAGTCCAACTTCGCTACCGGCCCGAAATTTGCGAAATCTGCGGATATGCTTTTGTGGTCGTCTGTTCGACCCGGGCCGCGTCAATCCGGTTTTTGCTTCAGCTCGACCCGCAATGGTAGGACGTAAGATTTGGCTGGAACGATAACGTTGTTTGAAAGTATTGGCCGGTGCATGCGGAAGATCGCGGCCGTCAACGCCATGTTATTGTCGCTCCAGATACCGCCGTGATTGTCGATGATATCGGATGGAACGCGGACGATCCAAAACGGTACGTGAACACCGATATATTTGTCGTGATCCAGTACAAATTGGATTTTCCAAGCTTGCGGCTTAGTTTTCGCCCGATGTAGCGTTATTAAGCCAGCCATGGATATATACGACCAGCAACGGGCGTTCTGTGTTTTTCAATAACTGAATCGTATTATTGAGCTCGCCTTTGTAGGCGTCCGCATAACTTCCGAGCTCGCCGAATTCAATCGCTGCAAGCTTATATTGTCGATCATCGTTGAGAATATTGTTACGGCCGCCTTCGTACGTCGACCCGATCGACGCGCAGCCAAAAAGACTGAGCAAGATCAGCGGAAGCGCTGTGAAAAGGAGAAGTACATTTTCTATTGACGGTATATCAACCGCTTTCCAGCCGTCGATATTAACCGGCGTGGCGTGCAAATGGAATAGTCTCGAGGAGTTCAAGAAGTTGCAGGTGTTCAGGAGTGGGGCGCTTCGCAAAGAGCAGATAGCAAACAACAGAGGAGGAGTTCAAGGCGAAGGGCACGACAAATGATAAAGAAGAAAGGAAGTCTTGTCGTTTCAGTGACAGAACAGCGCCGTATTCCGGCGTCATGTACCTGATTTTTATCGAGTCGCTTTTGGCGTAGCCGATGTCTCCAAATTCCGCAGGAGCCTCCGGACACGAGAACAACTATCGTTGAGAAGATCTGCCGACTTGCCCGTCAACGCGATCCGGCCCGTTTCCAGCGCGTAAGCGCGGTTTGAGATTTTGAGCGCCATCCGGGAATTCTGCTCGACAAGAATAATACTGATTCCTTCCTCGCGATTGATCTCGACGATGGCGCGAGCGATGTCACGGACGACCATGACGTACATGAAGGGATAAACATGGCCGCCTTCCGGCGCCATTGAAATGCCGAGCCTGACGATAGCCGCCGGGTCCAGGTTGTTGATACGTTTGCCGCGACAAGCTCTTACCGGGACACTGAGGGCGATCCAGGCTGAGGTATTGGTCTTGAGGGCTGACTTCCTCATGCGCCTGTGGAAGACTATGGCGCGTATGAAGAATCAGGGCGGGTAGTCTCGGAGGCGTTGCTTAAAAGCTGCAAACGCGGTATCCGGCCGTTTCTTCAGAAGAGGCCAGGACAACTTTTCGCAAGCGATCCTGAATCTCAACAAGACACTGCGGCGATCGCATCCTTTATCAGACTAAAGTCAATGGGAGAATAGAAACAACTCGGCAGAGACCGATTCTCGCAAATACCGGCCAGAGGCTTTTTTCGGGTTGCGCTCCTTTGCCTTGGATCATTCCATCGATTGTCTCGATTGTTAGCTGGCGCTGGCTAATCGCCGATCGAAACGGCTTGGTTAATATCTTGCTTGGCGGCTTAGGGGTTCGCCCGATCTATTTTCTGAGTTCTGAGGGATGGGCGATATTCTCTGTAATCATCATCAAGATCTGGCGGAGCTTCCCCTTCATGATGCTCTCGCTGCTAGCGGCGCTGCAGACCATCGACAAAAATCTTTACGAAGCAGCAAAGCTCGATGGAGCAGGTCCCTGGCAGCTGTTTCGCTACATTACGTTGCCGCACTTAAGAAACGTTTCGATCATCTTGTTCATTCTGATGACTGTATGGACAATCAATGACTTCGAGACACCATGGCTGCTCACCCAAGGCGGACCTTCTAACGCGACTGAAAACCTCATTCTGCTCTCCTATAGATACACGTTTTCACGTAACGACGTAGGCCGGGGTTCCGTCATCGCCGTGGTCACACTGATCATCCTGATGATCCTCGCCATGTCCATGCTGAAGCGGCAGGTTAGGAGGTCGTAACGGCCGGAGACGACATGAAGAAGTGGACCCTGTTCATTGTGACGGCTGTCATTGTCTTTGTGATCAACCTTCCGATCGTGACGATGATCCTGAATTCGCTTCGCAGCACCCAGGAAATCCTTTCCTCAAAGAGCCTGATTCCTTCGACGACCACATTCAACAATTACCTTTACTTAAACACTCGGACTCAGTTTTGGACATTCCTCAAGAACAGCACGGTCGTCGCTCTGGGAGGAATGATCATCGGATTAGTCGCAGCAGCGCTCGCAGGCTATGCCCTCTCGCGCTATCGGACTTTCGTGCTGGCCTCCTATTCTCGGCTGCTGCTCATTGTTCAAATGTTTCCTTTGATCCTGGCGATCATCCCTCTTTTTATTCTATTCCGGAATATCGGACTAGTGAATAGTTACTGGTCAGTGATCTTCATTTACGCTGTTGTTAACCTGCCTTTTGCGACATGGATGTTTAAGGCGTACTTTGACAGCATCCCGACCGAACTAGAGGACGCGGCTAGGGTTGACGGCTGCACCCGGATCCAATCCTTTATCCGAATCATCGTTCCGTTGTCCGGGCCGGGAATCGCCGCTGTCGCGATTTTCTCGTTCCTTTTCTCTTACAACGATTTCTTCATCGCGAGTGTGTTCCTGCGAGACCAAAATCTTTTGACCATGCCGGTGGGGATACAATCGTTTATGCAGCAGTATTCCACAGATTGGGGAAGTCTGATGGCTGCCGCGAGCTTAGCGATGATACCTACTTTCGTCCTGTTTCTGTTTGTGCAGAAATACTTAATGTACGGCGCGATCGCGGGAGGCATTAAGGGATGAGTCAGGAGTTTCCCTCAGACGAGAGCGGCTCTTCGATATGAAAAGAATCAGACTAGGAATCGTTGGCTGCGGCGAAGTGACGCAAATCGTTCATTTACCAACGCTCGACCAACTGGTCGATCGTTTTCAGGTGACGGTTCTTTGCGATCTGAGTTCGGCCGTCTTAGAAGGAGTAGGCGAGCGGTGGAACATCAGAAATAGGGTGTCCGCATATGAGGATCTCGTAAGAACGGAGGACGTCGATGCGGTCTTGGTGGCAAATCCGAATGCGTTTCATGCCGTGGTTACTCTGGCTGCGCTCGCGGCAGGAAAGCACGTTCTTGTAGAGAAACCCATGTGTATCAGCTTGGGTGAAACGGATGAGATAATTGCGGCGCAGAAAAATGCGAAACGGATTGTACAGGTCGGGTATATGCGGCGCTACGCAGATGCGTTCCTGGAAGCGCGCCGGATGGTTCGCGAGATGCCTCGGATAAAGTTTGCCCGCGTCCGAGATTTCATTGGAAAGAATTCTCTCATCATCGAACAGACGTCGCGGGTTGTTAAGGGCACAGATGTGTCGGAGGCGGCGAAACGCGCCGCCAAGGAGATGCACGACAACTCGGTTAAAGCGGCGATCGGAATCGTGAGTCAAGACGTGAGTAACGCTTACGAGCTCTTGCTTGGACTAAGCAGCCACGACATCTCGGCGATGCGGGAACTGTTAGGCGTCCCTAAGAGGATTCTTTTTGCAGCAGCGACAAATGCAGGCCGATACATTTCTGCAGCTTTCGACTTCGGAAGTTACGTATGCGCGTTCGAGACCGGTATCGATAACATTCCTCGTTTTGACGCCCATCTCGAAGTCTATGGTTCCGATCAGGTCGTCAAGGTGGAGTACGATACGCCTTATGTGCGAAACCTTCCGATCAGGTTGACGGTCACCCGGGTGAGCCGAGGGGGAGGGGTCGCAAAGGTCGTAACGCATCCCTGCTGGGGTGACCCCTTTGTTGCGGAATGGCTCGCCTTTCATTCCTGCGTTGTTCGGAACAGCAAACCGAAGACGGACCCGAGCGATTTTCGAAACGACTTGGAGCTCTTCCTCGAGATGGTGAATCTCATGAAAGAGGGAGACGTGCGCCAGCAAGTTCGTTGACCTGGTAACAAAGGCCGCCGACAGGCGTTCATCCGGATCTTCTGTCGGCGGATCTGCGTGCGCGAGCTTCGTTTGGAGCCCTGGCCGATGCGGTAGGTTGGTGCCGTATCGACGGCAACGTTGAAAGATCGAGGGCGAGGAAGAGGAGATTGAGAATCAGAAAACAGGTACGTATACGAGCCTGAATCGTTCGCAAACGAGCGGCATCCGTTCGTCAAACGCTCGATCCTTGAAGCGCTGTCGAGTAAAAAAACTCCGGTGAGCTTCCCTCCAATAGGCCAGCGATCGATCTCCTTCTCCTTCGTCGCAGGCGAACCGCTCAGGGACTTCGTCGAAGGGCACGACGAAAACGTCCACAGTTTCAATAACTGCGACAGGGGCACCGTTTCCATCGAGAACGACAGAATGATTTCCTATTTGAGGCAGCGGCTTTTGTTCTTCTTCGTAGCTCCAGAGCGCCGAGCATGTCGCAGTTTTTACTCCTTCTCGTACGAGCATAGCCAACTGATCGGCCATCTCTCTGGAATCCCCAAAGGCGAACGCATCAGCCTGCATTTTCGGGCGGCGAAGGGCCGCTGGTAGGCTGTTAACGTAGTCGTGCCAGAATTTCAAAACCGAAGCTTCCATGGCCTTTCGCGAACTATTCTACAAGTTGCGGAGTGATTCACGAAACTCCGCTTTACATTGGAGCGCGCCGGCGCCAAGCAAACCGTTCTCGAATTGCGAAGGAATCGGAATCTTGTATATGCGCGCCAATGCCTCTCGTCTCGTGGTTCGTCGATCACGCCCGCACATAGCTTGAGGCTGTAGCAAGTCTTCGGCCTGGCCAAGGGCTTTCTTAAGATCCTGGAGTGCGTGCGCGCACTCGCTGTCTCGACCGTGCAAAGCAGGGTAGGCGACTTAGCAGACCTGCCCGGAGCTTCAGGAATTGAGAGCTCAACTCGGCTTCGTAAAATGCCCGCAGACGCGTTTTGATTGAACCGCCCGCTACCCGTGACCCTCGGTTAAAAAGGGGCGGGGAAGACGTCAGAACCTCTCGATCTGGCGCCCAAGAGTATTATGTATTTCGCGTAAATACCCGTGTAATTAGTTTATTTATAGGCTGTTATTTTCGTAAAGGTTTCCTTTCGTCCTCGAGAAGTGTTGTCAGCCTGGTCAATGATTTATGACTTTTCAGTTGCGAACCAAGATCGAGGTTGGAGACAGCATGAAAGCCATTGCATTTACACGGCCGCTGCCGATCGAAGCCCAGGACTCGCTGGTCGAGCTGGATCTGCCGCGACCCGAGTTCGGCCCGCGGGACTTGCTGGTCAATGTACGGGCGGTTTCCGTGAATCCGGTGGATACGAAAGTGCGAGGCGCGCGGCATCAAGGCTCGGCGTCGCATGACTCGGGCAAGCCACGCGTGCTTGGTTGGGATGCAGCGGGTGTCGTCGTCAGCAAGGGTGCCGCCGTGAGCGGGTTTGCTATCGGAGATGAAGTTTACTACGCCGGCGAGTTGGAGCGTGCCGGATCAAATGAGGAATATCAGGCCGTGGATGAGCGGCTTGTCGGGCGCAAGCCGAAAGCGATCGGCTTTGCTGAAGCCGCTGCGCTGCCGCACTGGCCATGGAAACGAATTTGTCGCCCTTGCACGCATGGACGATGTCTAAACAGACCATCGCCGACCCATCTCGAATGGCAAGTCCGCCGGCAATGTGTTTGCCCTTGAGAGCCTCAATCACGTCCCGGACGACGGTCTTGCTGTTGTAGTCAAAGGCTAAATTCGCGCCGAGCTTCTTGACGTATTCGAAGTTCTTTGGCGACGAGGTTGTGATCACCTCATAGCCGCCAGCGACGGCGAGCTGGATGGCATTGCTGCCCACGCTAGTTGAGCCGCCCCAGATCAAAAGGGTCTTTCCAGTGGGTTTCGAGCGCACCGAAGGGTATTCAAGTGCCAGCTGATCTTTCTGGAATAGCCCGCAGGCTGCAGTAGACAGAGCCAATGGTAGAACGGCGGCGCTTTCATACGACATGGTGCTGGGGATTGGTGCAGCCATATGGTCGAGAACGACTGTGTATGCCTGAAAGGCGCCCTCCGCCGACGTATTGCGCTTCTTGTCGACTCCGACGGCATGACCTAGAAGACGATCGCCGACTTTAAAACGAGTGACGGCTTTCCCGACCTTTGCGACCTCGCCTGCGAGATCGCTGCCGAGGACGAATGGGTATTTGATCCAGGAAAACAGGGAGTTGCCACCGCACTGTTTAATCCAATCAATCGGATTCATGGCCACCGCGTGATTCTGAACGACGATCTCGTTCTCACGCAGGGGAGTGTACGGGGCGGACTTGATTTCAAGCTTGATAGGGCCGGCCTAGGAAATTCGGTGACCAGAACTCGATTGGGCGGGTGCGTTGATGTGGCGCCGAGTCAGAACCCGAAGCCAATCCGGATGCTCTTTTTCCAGGTAAGCCCGAACTTCGGCGTAGTTGTGTAACCGGGTCGTTATTGAACGTGATTCAGGCGTAGTGTATCGCAATTTGGCACAAATTCTTTTCTGGGTTTTGCCGGGAATTTCACCAAAAATGTTTGATGGATTTTCAGCTTAAGGACGGGGTGGTTTCCGCGGATTTTAAGGAGGAAGCTCCGGAAGCACTCCAAAGTTCCGGGCGCCTTATTCATCATCGTGTCCGGCGCACCGGCATGGAATGGGAGGAGCTGGCGCCGGTCTATGTGCCGCCAATGATGTACCTGATCCTCGCCGAGCGCGCTGAGACCATTGACGACTACAAAACGGAAGTTTTCCACTTGGCGCATCGCGTAGCGCGTCGCACGGCCCAGGACCAGGCAAAAGCGTGAATCGCGCGCGCTGACTGCGGTTAAGGAACTGACCGGCCTTCAACTCTCCTCTGCTCGGTGGACCTGTCAGACCAGCGTGGCGAGCGGGCGCTGGCACCGCCCTCAGCGAGAACGCGAGCGGTCCCCTCGCCGATGCCGCTCGATGCTCCTGTGACGAGTACGACTTTGTTTTCAGGTGAAGGCATGGGAACTCCTTGTTGTGATTGTTGGTTGATTGATTGTTAACCAAGCTACCGAGCGCTCGCACCCAGCCCCGGCTCCGCGTAGACGCCCGGCCCAGAGAGGATTATCAAGTGACCATTCGTTTGACAATGTGCAATCTCGGCCCAAACCCATGGCTAACGGTGCACGGCACGCGGCGTAACGAACTCAGCTTTCAATAAACAAATTTGAACCACAAACGAATCGCACATCACAGAGAGCGGCTTCACGAGGGGTTGCCTCGCTCAGAGGGCCTGACCCAGGAGTGCTCTTAGGTGGGTGCCGCCGGCGAACTAGGCAACGAATGCTTCAAATCGCAGAAACTGGAAAGGATAAACTGCATGCCGGGAATCGAAGACAAGGTCGTCACAGTCACCGGGGCAAGCAGCGGAATCGGGGAGGCGACTGCGCTCCTGCTCGCTGAAAGCGGCGCGAAACTCGTACTCGGCGCGCGTCGCGGATTGGGAGGAGATGATCGACATCAACATCAAAGGTGTTCTGTACGGCATCGCCGCAGCGCTGCCTGTCTTCCGCCATCAGGGTTTCGGGCATTTTGTCAACATTGCTTCTACGGCTGGGTTTGTCATTAAACCGACCTTGGCGGTTTATGCCGGGACGAAATTCGCCGTGCGCGCGATCACCGAGGGTTTGCGCCAGGAGGCCGGCGATAAGCTGCGCGTAACGATCATTTCGCCGGGCTTCGTTCGGACGGACTTCGCGGAATCCATGACCAATCCGGAGGTGAAGGCCCGATACGCTCCCGCTGCCAGGTCCGCTTTCGGCCGAGTATGCGTTGCCGGCCGCGTCCTCAACCTGCCGGGGCTGTGGAAGATCGCTCGACGAAGTCGGGAACAAGGGCTGGGACTGCGGAAGGCGCATCGCCCGCCAAGCGCCTGAGCAGGTAACCCGCTGCGAGTCGCCCGATCTCGGCGTTGGGCACGCGCATGGTCGTCAGTGGCGGATCGGTCGGGTGATCACCTACGATGTTCGCGAGAAATTCTGGGCGCTCGACGCTGTGCTCGACAAAATTGTCGCCGGCACTGAAGCCATGAGAGGCAAGATGGCTCAGTTGTCGAGGGAACCATGATGGACAGGGTAATTGACAGAACCGAGATGAACGATGCCAAGCGCCAACCGCCACAGCGGATACGGCGGTTCCAGACGATCTCCCTGGTGTTGCTCGTTGTCTGCGGGACAATCAACTACCTGGATCGTGGCGCGCTCTCAGTCGCGAATCCAGCAATCCGGGCCGATCTCGGTGTTTCGATCGGTGAGATGGGACTGCTACTCTCCGCCTTCGCCTGGAGCTGCGCGCTGGTGCAGCTCCCGGTGGGTGGCCTGGTGGACCGCGCGGGGCCGCGCGTCTTGCTTGGCATAGGGATGACGCTGTGGTCCCTGGCACAGGCTGCGGGCGGCTTGGTCGCCAGCTTCGGCCAGTTCATCTGGGCCCGCATCTTCATGGGTATCGGCGAGGCACCGCAATACCCCACCTCAGCCCGCGTAGTGAGCAATTGGTTCGCCGTGCGTGACCGCGGCGTTCCGACCGGGGTGTTTAACGCTGCGTCCCCGCTCGGCACGGCCTGGCCCCGCCGCTACTAACTTTGCTGATGCTGGCCTTCAATTGGCGCTGGATGTTTGTCGCCATGGGCGTCGTGGGCTTGATTGCGGCGGCAATCTGGGCGCTGATTTATCGCGACCCGGATGCCGTTGGACTCTCAGCTGAAGAGCAGGCCTACCTGCAGCAGGGGACGGCCCAGGGTGCACCTGCCAAGACGACGTTCGCAGAATGGCGCAGCCTGTTCGCGTACCGCACCACCTGGGGGATGATCCTGGGCTTCTTCGGCTCGGTCTACCTGAACTGGGTGTTCCTGGCGGCGGATATTGTCACAGCCTGCTAACTTCCTTCAAAACTGAACAGTCACCACTGTGCCGGTGAGAATTCCAATGTTTTCAAGAGTTATGTGAAGATAAGTTTCCTTCGCTTTCTGCTTTTTGAGATACATTTGACTTTCTAGTGAGAGAGAAGAGACGGGAATCGACCCTGCTAAGAAATGACGCGCATGTTGTTACGGAGTGAAAACCAAACTGAATGTGCTGAAAGGAGCAGAAAATGAGCGAACCGACGAAAATCAAATGGCGGATGGCAGGGGAAGAAATCGGGAACTGTAACTGTAACTGGGGCTGTCCTTGCCAATTCAATGCCGTGCCAACGACGGGTCAGTGTGAAGCTCTTCTGGGATGGCAGATCAGCGACGGATATTTCGGGAAGACCCGGCTGGACGGGGTGCGTTTCGCGCGCATCTACTGGTGGCCGGGTGCGATACACGAGGGCAACGGCGTCCGACGCACGATCATCGACGAGCGGGCCACCCAGGATCAACGCGAGGCGTTAATCGCGCTCGACAGCGGTCAGCACGGCGGGCTTTACTGGGAGATCTTCGCAACCGTATGTCCCAATCTGGTTGAGCCGCTTTTCGCCCCAATTACTGTCGACATAGATCGCGAGAAGCGAGTGGCGACAATTCGAATCCCGGGCATTGCCGAGTCCGATATAGAGCCCATCAAAAACCCCGCCACCGGGGAAGAACACAGGGCCCGCATCGCGTTGCCCAATGGTTTCGAATACAAGGAGGCCGAGATGGGGAACACGGTGAGTTGTCGCGTCAGCGCCGGCAACAAGCTGACGTTTGAGCTCAAGAATACCTATGCACAGCTGAACGCCTTCAATTGGAGCAACTGACTAGGCGCCGATTCGAAATCTCTGCGCTCTGCCGACTTATTGACAGGATGGCACGCCTTTTGCCAAGGTCTGCGGAGCCGAGCTCGGCGAGGAAGCCGATATCATCATTCTTCGGACTGCTCATGCGTCCCCAAGTCGCGGATAACTTCGTCTGCAGCAGGGTAGGGGATCACAAGTTGTTTGAGGTCAGAGGAGTTGCGCCAGCGGCTTGGACGGGTCTCCAAATACCGAAAGAAGGGTGGTTGTTTCCAGCGACTTCTATCGAGCCGTCAAAAAGGAGGATTACTATTGCACCCCCGCCATAGCTTCCGATAGGACGGAAGCAATCGACTTGCTCGGGGAGGTGCTTGAGTTCGTGCCACCGAGGTCAATCTAATGCTAACTGGATAATGGTCTAACGGGCGCGGCGAATTGGCGTTCAGGTCCGGCTTGCCAATAATACTT
>JBAUZZ010000035.1:0-3500 GCA_049585495.1 Chthoniobacterales bacterium
CTTCCCCGAAGATGAAATTTCTCCTCGGTCAGATAGAGGACGTGGGTATTCGGCGCGGCCCAGCGATTGATTTCGTATAGACGTTTTGCCGCGGCCTTTTCGCTCCGGTAGTAGAGCAAGAGCGGAATCAGCGCGATCGCTGAACTTCGGGAAATACCCGCGAAGCAATGCACTACGAGGTTCGCCGTTGCCGGGTCCGAATGCGCGGCCTTAGCCCAGCGTTCCGAAAACCGGTAAACCTCTTCGATATGCGCGCGGTTGCAATGTTCGGGCCATCCATAAGGTCGTAGAACGCCAGATTAATGCGATTGCCGGAGAACTCCGGCCGCGGTATAGGGTTGGCTTCTTCTTCTCGGATGCTGACAACCCAGTGACGGCCGGCCGAGAGCACCATTAAGTCGAACGCGGCCCGGCTAAGAATCTGAATCGGCGCAGGCGCCATACCCTCGACATTGCCTCGAATAGTATTTCGTTGGGAATTATCGACGCGATCCAGGAAAATGGCGCCCCCCAATGCCGGGCTTCATACATGAACGGTGAGCAACACCTTAAGCATCCAGCGGCTCCGCCACTTTTCCAGTCGACTTCGCGGTCTTGGCTAGAGGATTTGGACAACGCCTTCGACAAAACCACCACACGCCCAACAAATCGACGATGGGGCGCCACGCGAAAACCATAACTCCGTATTTGGACTTTCCACTCTTCCGTGGTCGATGCCGAACCGGCAGTTGAGTAACTTTGTAACCGGCACTTATCGCCAGGGCAGGCATGAATGAATAAAGAGTTCGGATCGGAATAAACGCGTTAACCACCTCCCGGCGAAATGCTTTTAGGCCGCACCCGCTATCCTTTATACCGTCTCCGAGGAGGCGACTCCGAACGGCGTTACCGATCCGGGACATGATCAGGCGTGCCGCTGAGTCCTGTCGATCAGCGCGCGCCCCAACCACGAAGTCTGAACGATCGAGTGCTTTGAGAAGGCGGGGGATATCCTGTGGGTCATTCTGACCGTCGCCATCGAGCAAAATGACATAGTCACCTCGTGCTGCCTGCATTCCAAGATAGAGCGCAGCGGCTTGGCCGCTATTCTTGAACAACTGGAGAAGTCTTGCTTCGGACCATGGGACGAGTTCGTTCCGAATGGCCGCCGCAGTGTGATCCGTACTACCGTCGTCGATCAAGATAGCTTCATAGCGATCTGACCACGTTGCAGTGACAGCTCGAATTTCACGGATCAAAGTGGCGGCGTTCGAGTCCTCGTTGTAGAAGGGCACGATGATCGATAATCGAAGCCGTTCGGTACCTCCATCGATTTCGGACATGCATTCAATCTAAGACGAATTCATGACAGAATCACGCGGCTAGTCAGGCAGTCCTGCCAGGTTGTTTGATAGGCCGAAAAACCTATGGGAGGCGAAGCGTCCAGGACTGATTCAAGGGGACGGTGCACCTAATAGATTGCCTATGGGCTGTCGGCATTCCCGCTACTGTGCTATGGAAGGTCTGACTGCGTAATCCCGAAGCGGTAAATCGCAAAGGGGTTCCGGCTGCAGAATTCCTCGCCTGGTACTCCCAAGCCTACAAATCCGATTCAGTAAATAACTGAAAAATGATATGTAATTTTAACCCATCTTCGACAGTTCGAAAAATTAGGTTGTTGCAGCTGAACGACTTACGTAGTGACAAAAGTGTCTTGGCACTACATTTTCCGCCAGGGGGTGAACACCATGGCTGATGGGTTGGCTTGTCGAGTTCCGAATCCTGTTGCTGTCGAAATCATAAACCGGAATGTCGACCGCGTAGTTACCGTCTCCGATAACGAGATTATGGAAGCGATGCGGCTCTACTTCACTGCTACCCATAACGTAGCGGAAGGTGCCGCCGCAGCCCCTTTAGCCGCGTTACTAAAAGAGCGAGAGCTCGTTCGTAACAAACGCCTCGCTCTAATTCACTCCGGAAGCAACATCGATACTGATCTGTTCGCATCGGTATTAGGGGGTCAGCAATAGAAGCGTATCACAGGCTTATTCGTTCAACCTCGCCAACCGTGATCTCGTCGTAGTTCCGTCGTAAAGCTTGGTGGTCCCGGGAACGACGTTCGGGAGCACGTTAAATTCATGGATCTGGCGCGACATTAACACGTCTGGCCGCTTCCGCCAGCGGAGCGTCAAAGGTCACCAGAGGCAGATGACGCCGCAAGGCGAGTTCCAGATAAGCCGCATCATAGACGGTCAACCCGTGCGCACGCGCCAGCTGCAAGGTCGTGTCGCTGTCTGCCTGGCTGTCAAGCCACAGCGGCAGTTCCTGCACGAGGTTCAAAGCTGCAGCCGTCTGTGTCGGTGTGATCCGTTGGCGGCGCTCATTGGCCAGCAACAGATTCCGCAGCTCGAACCAGAGCAATGACGGGGCGAAAGCTTCGTCATCCTTGAGCTGGTCAAGCGCGGTCACGGCCTCCGGATGATGTTCGTCTGGCAGCAGCCATGATCCGACAATGGAAGCGTCGACGACGAAGGGCATCAGTATTTGTGCCCCTCATGGCGCATTGCCAGCAATTCATTGAGAGGCACACGGGGCATCGTAGCACGCAGAGCCTTAAGGCGCTCGACCGCCTCGGATCGTGCGCCACGCCAGACGCTCGCTTCTGGGATCAGGCGGGCAATGGGACGGCCGTGACGCGTGATGATCACACTCGCCCCGTGCTCAACTTCATCAAGAAGCTGAGGCAGATGAGTTTTCGCTTCGGAAGCTTGGATTTCGCGCATGGCGCACCGACCAGTTGTTTCGACTAGTCAAGATTACACGTTTTCACTAAAGGCGCAAACATCGGCACGTGAGGCATTCAGGCCAGAGTCACGCCCGCCGAGCCTGGCTCAGCTAAACTCGACCTCGTAAAACGCCCGTAAACGCGTTTTGATTGAACCGCCCGCTTATCATGACTCTCGGTCAAAAGGGTTCAGAGGAGGTCACAACGTCTCGATCTGGCATCCAAGCTTATTACATACGTCGCGTAAATACGCGTGTAATAGCTTAATTTCTAGGAAGTAACTATTTCACTGCATTCGAGCTTTTTCGTTCTCGTACTCGTCGTCGTCTTCGCCGACCGTGATCACTGTCGTTAGTCCGGTCGTAAAGCTTCGTGGTCCTGGGCGACTGATGTCCACCATCTGCTGGGCATGCTCGAGCCGGCCTCCGTTTTCCAGGTAAACCGTCACACCGGTCGCGCGCAGGTGTGGCATCCAACCGGGGTCAGAAACCCCGCGTGCCGGGCTCGTTTCCGGATCGCTGCCAAGGCGTTGTAGCGATTCAGCGCGCGGCCGGATAGCATGGCTTCCTCGATCTGGTGGTGCGCCGGCGTGCAATTTTTTTTGGAACCGGTCAGTGACCGACGGGAATACGACAACATACCGTGGCGACGGCGTTCCTGACAGACTATACGCCTGCTCCCAGTACGACATCCAATTGGACGGCGCAACATTCTGGTCGTATTGTTATCCTCAGTC
>JBAUZZ010000036.1:0-25273 GCA_049585495.1 Chthoniobacterales bacterium
ACGCCCGTCCTACTCGAGGTTCCACTAGGCCCTAGCCTGCATCGCCTGAATTTCTTTGTGCCGAAAACAGCTTACCTCGTGGTCGTTAACCATTCCGACCGCTTGCATAAAGGCGTAGCACACCGTCGGGCCAACAAACTTGAACCCGTGTGTCTTGAATTCGCGCGCCAGGGCCTCTGATTTCGGGGTTTGTGCCGGAGCGTCGCGATAGCTGCGCAGACGATTTACGATCGGCTTTCGATCGATGAGTCGCCAAACAAACTCGTCAAGACTCCCGTAACGCGCTGCAATCTGGATAGTCGCCCGGGCGTTGGAAATCGAAGCCTCGATCTTCGCACGATTCCGGACAATCGCAGGATCGGCTAACAGGCGATTCAAGTCTGCATTCGTGAATTGCGCGACCGCCGCGACATCGAAATTGGCAAATGCCCGGCGAATGCCTTCGCGTTTGCGCAAAATCGTAAGCCAACTCAACCCGCTTTGCATGCTTTCCAGGACAAGCATTTCGAACAAGTGCCGGCCGTCGTGGGAGGGTACTCCCCACTCTTCATCATGATAGGCAATGTAAAGCGGATCCTTTTCACTCCACGGACAACGTTTCTTGAGCTTTGGCATAGATGAGTGCGGGTACGAGTGTCCTGCATCCGGCGTGAGAAGCAAGCCCCACCCTCAGAATCCGCCGCGGCCGATCCACTCTGGCGGACTTGCGTCGGGGCGTCCGTACCTCGATCCAATTCCGGAATCCGGCGCTACAAAGCCGCTTCCCCGGCTTCGATGTAATCGCCCTCTACGCGAACGACTTCGATGAGATTATTGAACGGGTCGCGCGTAAAAAATCGTGGCCGGAAAGGGAGGGGTCTCGCCTCCTGGATAAAAAATCCAGCCTTCGCTAAATTGGCGCGGTAATTCTCAAGGTCAGCGACTTGAATGCAGAAATGGTGCGCAGAGTCCGGCGGGACCGGTCGCTCGTCTGGGACGAAATGCAATTCGATTCCAGCGTCCGCTGTTTGAAACCAGATCCAACCCAACGGTTTGGCCACCCGGGGTACGGGTTTCTCGCGAAACCCGAGAACGTCGGAGTAAAATTCCCGAAGCTGATGCTCTGCGCCGCGCGGAAAGGTTAAGGTAACATGCTGGAGCCTGGGCAAGCCGGTGAGAGGCGTAGTCATACTGTATTGATCCGGCTATTCGATCGAAATGCAACGCACCGTATGGCGGAAATAGTAGCACAGGTTTCCAGCCTGTAGCCTCAAACTGAGTCAAGACGGTTAAGCCGACTGGGGACGCGCTTCACAGAGAAGAACTTGTAGGGCGGCCGGCTCAGCCGCCGAGCGGTCGCTCCTGCCGGCGCCTGAGCCAGGCGCCCTACAGATCGACGAAGTGCATCCTAGTCCAAATTCCGGCTTGCTCTTTGCGGCTCAACGTCTTTTTCTAGTGGGCCTGTTGGCATTTCGCATAGCATAGCCTCCGTTGATGAGCTCAATCGCTGTTTGCTGTTCCGGCCGTTTCAAGGTTATCATGCCGCTTTTATTAACCGCCACTTTGCCAATCGCTCTCCCAGCGCAGACTGGCCCCGCCAATGCGGCCAACCGCCCGAAATTGTCACCTTCTGCAAAAGCTCAAGAACCAGCGGCGACACCAGGGCAAACCTTAGGCAAAGCGGAGCAGGAGGCCTTGACCCGTGCTGCGGGCAAAGTTCTCGATCGAATCCAGAACCAAGAAAATGATCTTTACCTGCGGTTGACTTACTTCGAGAAACCGGACCGCCTGAACCCAACCAGTTTCGCTTCCGTCGATGAGGTGCGGCAGTGGAAGTCTATGTTGGAACAGATGAAACAAAAGAGCCAGCAGGTGGCTGACCTCTACGCTAACGCCAGCAAAAATCTGGACATGGAATTCCGAAACGCGCAACTCAACGAGCGGATAGCTGCCAAGTTCAAGGCGGTTATTCTTGACGGGTTTCCCTGGGAAACCATCCAGAAAAAGAATCAGCTCATGCAAGACTATATCGGGGAGCACGGGAAGTTGCTGGCTTTCTACGAGACGAACTGGGGTGCCTGGAAGCCAGGTGCTGACCCCGCGAAGCCGAATTTCAGCAGCGCCCAGGCGGCAGCGAGCTTTCAAAAGCTCCGCGAGCAGATCATTTCGACTGGCCAACAGCTCGATGCCGCATACAAATTGATGAGCGAATAGTCTGCACCAACCCGGACACCCAACAAAACATGATCCCGATGAGCCGTTCAACCATTGCCATCGCTCTTCTCGCTGGCACAGGCTTAACATCTAGTCTCTTGGCCCAAGCTCCACCACCCAAGGCACACTCGCCAGAGCCGGTGGCGCCGAAAGGGGCCGCCCAACCGACGTCTCCCGCCTCTTCACCGAATCCTTCCGATCCGACCTACCAAACCGATTTCGCAGCTGTCCAGGAAAGGGTCGGCATAGCCTCCGGTGAGGTGATGAATCGTATTGTCGCGGCCGAAAACCAACTTTATATCCGGTTTTCGTACTTCAAAAAGCCGGAACGGCTCGATCCGAATAGTTTTGCCACAAAAGATGAGGTGGCGCCATGGGAGAAGTCTCTTGATGAACTGAAAAATCGCGAGGCAGCTCTAGATCGGCTCTACGCGAACGCCGACGCTGATCTCCAGACCGCGCTTATCGCGCAAAAGATTCCAGCTCCGTATGCTGAGCAGATCAAGAAACAGCTCCTGAAGAGCTTCCCCTGGGACGCGATCCAGAAAAAGCAGGTCCTGATGCGTGATTACATCGATGATCATGGTGAGCTCCTGGCCTTCTTCGACAAGAATTGGGGTAGCTGGAAAAAGGGCAGTGAGCCGCTCAAACCTGTCTTCGATAATCCGAACCTGGGGGCAAGTTACGCCAAATTGCGGGACAAGATTGTTTCGACGGGGAAGCAGATCGAAGAGCAGTTCGCTGCACTAAAGCAATAGAACTCTTAGCTTATTAACACCCGAAACGCTTTGCCAAGATATTCAATCGTATCGGATGGCAACATCGATTCTTCCGATTCTTCCTCGAGCGCGAGCTCAGAAGCTTTCCCGCACAGCCACGCGCCGAGTCGCCCCGCGTCATAGGTTGAAACGCCTCTTCCGAGCAGAGCAGTGCAGACCCCGGTTAGGACGTCCCCTGATCCTCCTGTCGCCTGGCCGGGCGTTCCACTCGAGTTATAGCTGAGCGGCATGTCTGCCGCGCCGACAATCGTGCGAGCTCCCTTCAGAAGCAGCGTGACCGGATATTCGCTCGTGAATTCGCGCACGATTTGAGATCGACTCTTCCCTTTGGTCGGCCACAGGCGAGCCATCTCACCAGGATGAGGCGTCAAGAGTCGAGCTCCGGCACACTGGTGCAGGACGGCCGGCTTTTCTGCCAGAAGGTTTAGGCCCTCGGCGTCTACCACCATCGGGCCGACAAAGCGAGAGATCAGTTCCAGGACTGCATCAGGAGACTGCCTTCCAATGCCGGGACCGATTCCGACGGCGTCGAGGCGCTCTTCCAGAACCACCCGCGGATCCGACACCGGCTTCACCATGATTTCCGGAGGCATCTTTATTGCCAGGATCTGGTAGATGTCTTCGGGCACAAAAATGGAGATTAATCCGGCTCCTGATCGGGCCCCAGCCTCAGCGCACAAGACTCCGGCACCAGCGAATCCGCGGGAGCCGGCGACAATTCCGATTCGTCCATAGTTGCCTTTGTGCGAATCAAAGTGCCTCCGGGGCACGATGGAGCGCAAATTGGAAGGAATTGAGATGAATGCGCGGTCGGGATTACTCGGCGCTCGCTTGGCCAGGTCAGGCAATTCAACCAGGCTGATCCTACCTACGTAATTGGCCGCTTCATCCCGAATCAGCGCCTCCTTCGGGAAACCGATCGTTACCGTAACATCTGCGACGACCGTATCGGGGTCCGCCCCATCGTCGGCAAGCCCGCTTGGTAAATCGACCGCGTAGACTCGGGCAGATGTCGCGGACCGTAGGTCATTGATCTCCCTTGCGACTTGCTTAACCTCGGCGCTCAGGCCCCCGCGAGACCCGATACCGAGCAAGCCGTCCAAGACGATCACGGGTAGTCCGGTTAGCGATTTCAGCGGCGAACCGGCCATTCGGAGGAAATCCGCTGCAAGCGAACGAAGTTTCTTTTTGGGCAGGGGATTCAGGCTCTCCTCGTCTACCAGCATACGAAGCCAGATTTCCCAACCCGCCCTCTCCAGGTGTGATGCCGCAACGATCGCGTCGCCGCCATTGTTCCCTTTGCCAAGGTAAACAATGCAAACTCCAGGCCGCGCCTCTTCCTGAAGGATGTAGGAGGCGATGCCGGCTCCGGCGAGATCCATCAACGATTCGTTATCGACGCCTTCAGCAAATGCCGCGTTCTCGATTTGTCGCACTTCGGATGACGAAAGAATTAGGCCGGTCATGAAGACCTATTAGGCCGGACGCCTCGGCCGGGCAAGTTAGTGTACCTTCCCGCATTTTTCCTAAAAAGTGCGGCCGCATGCAGAACCCTGAACGCTTTCGCGTTAATTAAGAAAACCCGTTTGGCACACGGGCCAAACGGGTTTCCTTGGTCGCGGGGGGAAACCAACAACCCTGAGAGAGTCATTAAATACTAGACTCTTGCCTTGAAATCTTTCCCGGCAACAAATTTGACTGTCTTGGATTTCGGAATTCGGATTTGCTGAAGCGTCTTTGGATTAACGCCTTTGCGCGCCTTCCTCTCGACCACTTTGAAGGTCCCGAACCCAACTAACTGCACCATCTTGTCCTTCCTGACTCCGGTTTTGATGGCATGGATGACAGCCGTGACCGCTCTTTCTGCCTCGGCCTTGCTCGTTTGGCTGCCAAGCTGTTTCTGAACGGCTTCGACTAGCGCTACTTTGTTCATGGATAATCGATGCTGCCGCGGCGCTATATTGAGCTTGGGAACCTTTTATCCAAGCTGCTCCACGGGCGAACGCTGCTTTTCCCGCCGTTATCCCAACATTCCTGTTGTTTTGTCAATGCATTATTCGCTTTTCTCAGCCAGCTTTGCCGGACCGTCAACGGCTTCCAGAGCCGAATAGTCAATCGTCCTGAGTCGATGCAGGTTTGCTCCCAGCTGCGGCACACAGTCAATCAGCGCTTGGGTATAGGGGTGTTGCGGTTGCCTGAGAACCGAAGCGACCTCTCCGAACTCGACCAAACGGCCGCGGAACATCACCGCGACTTTGTTGGCCAGCCCAGCAATGATCCCAAAGTTGTGCGTGATGAGAATGATCGACATTCCAAATTTCGCTCTCAGCTGGCAAAAAAGATCGAGAATCTGCTTCTGAATCGTGACGTCAAGCGCCGTCGTGGGCTCGTCGGCAACGAGAACTTTTGGGCGACAGCTAAGCGCCATCGCGATCATAACGCGTTGTTGCATACCGCCACTGAGCTGGAACGGATAATCTCGCATCCGCTTCTCCGGGGAGACAATACCGACCAGGTCCAGCCAATAAATGACCTCTGACCGAATATCCTTAACATCCGGCCGATGTATACGAATCGCCTCAGCGATCTGACTATAAACCGAAAAGACAGGGTTCAGGCTCGTTGCCGGCTCCTGAAAGATATAAGCGATCTCATTACCCCGTATCCGTTCAAGATCCGCGCCGCTTTTCTCAAGCACCGATTTGCCGTCGAGGAGAATCTCGCCGCGCTCAATCATCGCAGGCGGCTCCGGTAGGAGGCGGGTCAAAGCCAGCGCGGTTACACTCTTGCCGCTGCCGCTCTCACCGACGATCGCCAGCGTTTCTCCGTCGTTGAGGGCAAAGGAGAGCGAGTCCACCGCAGTCGTCTCCTCGTCTTCCGATCGAAACTTGATCGTCAGATCTCTGACCTCCAGCATTCGCTCTGCTTAGGTCGCGGGAAAGAGCTTGTAAAGGTGAATTGCTTCCTCCCGGATTCAAGAGTGGCACGGGCGTGTGAGCCGAGGAAACGTCTATTGGAGGGCTACGCTCCCGACTTCGCAAAGCCTACGTCGCGGCTGGGCTCGTAAGCTCATCCACTCGCCGTATACGCCTTGCTGATCCAGAAGGGCGCGCCGTAGCTCCGCGGAGGCGGCCGTCGTAGCCGCCTTTTCTCCCTGGCCGCAACGCGGCACTGGAGTTTGGAAATTCCAAGGTTAGCCAAGGCTAGCAGCACCGGTCTGTCCCGGAGGGACGATTCGTAGACGGGCGAGCCCGTCCCACTCTTGAAAAGCTGAACTGTAAGGGATAGGTATCCCGCTTGTGAAATCGCTCATTAGTCCATTGTTCTTCTGCTTTGCCGCGGCCGGAATCGGGCTTGGCGCCCCGAAGGAACTCGTTATTGGGATGGAAATGAGTTTCCCTCCTTTCGAGATGCTGGACTCCAGCGGCCAGCCAGCTGGAGTCAGCGTCGACATGGCCAAAGCGCTTGGCCAATTTCTTGGACGGCCAATTCGCTTCGAAAACATTCCATTCGATGGACTCATTCCATCGCTGAAAACCGGGAAAGTCGATATCGTAATCTCGTCCATGACTGTTACCACAGATCGAGCCCAATCAATCGACTTCAGCGATCCTTACCTGAAAATGGGGCTTTCGATTCTAGCCAACAAGAATAGCAATATTCAGTCGATAAGTGATGTCGATAAACCGAACATTCGCGTCGCGGTCAAAAAGGGCACGACCGGCCACGTCTATGCCATTCAGCATCTGAACAATGCCAGGGTCTTCGTCTTCAATGATGATGCAACTTGCGCGACCGAAGTTGCGCAGGGAAAGGCTGACTGCATGATTTATGATCAGGTTTCTGTCTTTCAGCACTGGAAGAGATATCCGGATTCAACTCGGGCAATATTACAACCCTTTCAGCAAGAGGATTGGGCGGTAGGCCTCCAGAAGGGTAATGATTCCCTGCGCCAACAGATCAATGCCTTCATCAAAGAGTTCAAACAAAACGGCGGATTCAACCAGCTCGGTACCAAGTATTTTAGCGAGAACAAAAAGGCGCTCGAAGCGGCAGGGATCCCTTTCTTCTTCTAGCCCGCAATAAGCGTGTGGATGCATAGGGCGCGTGAGATTTGCGGGCTAACTCTTGGTCGGGGCGGATGCTGTCGCCGAAAGACATCCGCCGAAGATAATCACAACGCCCGACCAGTAGATCCAGAGAAGCAGTGCCATGATCGTCCCGAATGCGCCATAAACTGCGTTGAAGTTTGCGAATTTACTCAAATACCATTCAAAGAGATTCTGCCCGAATCTCAGAAAAACAGTGACCAGAACCGCTGCCGGCCAAACGTCCCTGAGTGGCGGGGATTTCCGCGGCGCGAACTTGTAAAACATTATCGATCCGTAGAAAAGAACCAGAGCCGGGAAAAGCACTGTGATACCTGGTGCGAAGTCGTTGACATCCCACCTCATAAACTGGTTCAGCCCGTTGAAGACCAACGGCGCGACGACTCCCAGGAGGATTGCACTGAGCAGGATGCCGATCATCATCAAGTTCTTCATGGGAAGACTGCGCCAGGAATACTCCCGCTGGCCCCAGGCGCGATTTACACCGACTACGAGTGCCTGAAAGAAGCGGAGCGAACTCCAAATGAGCACCAGGAAACCGAATAAGCCCGCCTTCCAACCGTTCTCAAGAACCCCGTCAATTGTGTCGATCAGCACCACCTTGTCCTTTTGTTGTAACGGAACGTAGTCTTCGAGCTGTCCAACTATTTGATGCGCGGTTTCCCGACTATGAGGAAAGAGATAAGAACCGACCGCGACCAGAAGTAGCATTAGCGGAAAAAGAGAGAAGAACGCGTAGTAAGCAAACGATGCAGCGCATTGCTCACCTTGGATGTCGTTATACCGCTGGAATGCGCGTGACAAATTTCCAAATAAATTCGTAAATACCCGCCTGTACAAGGAGCGGCTCCCTTGCCCGAGTGGTGTTTGTTTCATTCCGTAGCGAGGTCCCTGGAGGTTAATGGATGTCGCGTTGTTCGATTTGAATGGCTGATAAACCGAAGCGAATTCCGTGGCTTAAATGGTTCCCCGGCGGGTTTATCTTTTTACTCCTGCTGCTCATCATATTCTATCAGCCGATTCTCTTTGGCCTTACACAGTTCGTCGGCCAGCAGGTTGCGCGATCTCAGAAGCTGTCCCTGGAATTCAGAATTCACGGTTCCGTCATTTCCGATTTATATCTGGAAGATGTCCATTTAGAGCCGCTTCCCGGAAACAACTCCTTCCCCGTCGAACTATTGCGCGCGCGCAGGGTTGGCGCGCGCTATAATCTTTTAAACCTAGTCAGAAAAGACTTTCTCAACGTAGTCGACCTGATCGAGTTGAAAGACATCGACCTGGCGTTGCGCCCCTCCCCTGCACCACCACAGCAAAAGCCTGCGGGTCCCTTGCGCCTGGCACCGATTATCCCACAAAAGATCGATGTCAGTAATGTTAACGTGAGGGTTCACGAAGACAAAGGCGACTTTGTGATTCGGAACCTAGCACTACAGTTCGCGCAGGATCGCGACGGCTATCTGGCGCTTGACCGACTAACTGTTCCACCGCTCGGCGAATGGCAAAACCTCCATGCCAGCATTTCGGCGAAACAGAACATTCTTCAACTGCAGGGCTTATCGATCGAGCCGTTCCTCATCGTCAATCAGTTGAGTCTCGATTTGGCCGCGTTGGAATCCGGAACAGTTGGAGCCGTTTTGGACGCCAAAGTATTCGACGCAGACCTTACAGCGCACGCCTCGCTTACACAGCAGGCAAACGCTGCATCGTCAGCCTCGATCAGGCTCGCCAATCTGCAGCTAGACAAACTTCAGCGCCTCACATCGATACCGATGAGTGGCACTGTTCCGGGCATCGACTTCGCTTTGACCGGCGATCTCCAGCACCCCGAGACTTGGAACGGTCGGGTCCTGTTCTCCGCCAATAATTTCCAGTACCGGACCTACCGGGTGGACGAGGCAAGCGCCACCGTGACCCTTACGCAGGGTACTGGCCGGATTGACCCAGTTTTTGTCAGATCTGGCCCCAACACAACTTCCCTGACCGGAAATTTTCGTCTTCCTCCCGACTGGAGCAACTTCCCAGCTCGGGTTTCGGCCAACCTGGGCCTGGCGATGGCTCTGGTGGAACCGCGCCGATATTTGCCCGAAGCGCGAGGGTCCGCCTTTCTTTCCGGGAATGTTGATCTCGCTTCCGGGCTAGCGAAGGGCATCATCCGGGTTCGCGCGACCGGTTTAGGCACCCAGGCAGTGGAAGCGTCAACTGCCATGGCGGACGTCTATGCCGCCGCAACCGTTCCGCTCGAGCCCAATTTTTGGCATTCATTGGCAGCGCTGGTTACTGCCCACGCTGGTGAAATCCGTCTTCAGGAAGCGCACGTAGCCGATTTGAATGGCTCGCTAGATCTCCGAAATGGGAGCTCAGCGGAGCTGTCTGCTTCTATGCGATCGGGAAAAAGCAGCTGCGACGTTAACGCCCACGCTCCTCTGCCGGCCACCAATTCGGCTTTCGACCCAAAAAATATCGACGGACGGCTTCGATTCCATGTCGCTTCGATCTCCGACTTTATCGAGCAGCAGTTCGTCTCCGGAACCCTGACCGCCGAGGGCGATCTACAAGTTCACGACCTGCAGCCCAATGGCTACGTGAAGGCCGCAGGAACGCAGTTGAAGTACCGCGACTTTATTATTCCGCGGCTCGAGATGAATGCTAACGCGGCGGGTCGGGCTGTTAAACTGGATCCACTTCACGTCTCGTTTGACGAAAAGGATTACATTGACGCGAACGGGAGCGCGACTCTGGCCGATCCGTTTAACTATCAAGCCTACGCTCGGATCAACTTCTCGGATTTGAAGACCTTCAACGCGCTGCTCAAGTCCTTCGGACCGGATCCGGGACTATCCGGAGCACTGAACGCCAGCTTCACTGGCAAGGGCGATCTCAAGAGCCAGATCCCGGAGGCGAACCTGGCGGTCAGCGGCAATCAGATCAGTTACCGTGGCTTGGTGCTCCAGGACGTTGAAATCAATGGCGACATTAAAGATAAGACGCTCAATCTGCCGACGCTGAAGATCGTTGCCGATCCGAAGAACTCGATCAGCGCGAATGGGAATGCCCGGCTAATCGATCCGGTTCCCTACCGCTTCAACGCAAACATCGATCTCGACGATCTGGGGTTTCTCAACCCGCTGTTGAAGTCGCTTGGCCAGGAGGGTGGACTGAGCGGCAAAATTCGCGGTACCGGCTCGGCCCAGAGTGATAGCCGGGCTCGAGCTCCAACCGGAACGGTCCAACTCGCCGGTGAGCAGATCAAGTATCGCGATCTCCTGGTCCAGAACCTGACCGTCCAGGCCAAGGCGGACGGCAACCAGGCAACGGTCCAGAACGCTGCCATCTATTTTGATCCGAACAACTATGTAAACCTGAACGGCAATGCTGCTCTGGCCGATCCCTTCAACTATGAAGCCTACGGCCGGATCAACTTCTCGGATTTGAAGACCTTCAACGCCCTGCTCAAGTCCTTCGGGCCGGATCCGGGGCTGTCTGGAACCCTCAACGCAAGCTTCACCGGGAAGGGCGATCTCAAGAACCAGATCCCTGAGGCGAACCTGGCAGCCAGCGGCAACCAGATCAGTTACCGCGGCTTGGTGCTCCAAGATGTCGAAATCAGAGGCGACATTAAAGATAAGAGGCTCAACCTGGCAACGCTGAAGGTCATTGCGGATCCAAAGAATTCGATCAGTGCAAATGGAAACGCCGGGTTAACCGATCCGTTTCCCTACGGCTTCAACGCCAATATTGATCTCAACGATCTGGGCTTTCTCGACCCGCTGCTGAAGTCCCTTGGCCAGGAGGGTGGACTGAGCGGCAAGCTTCACGGTACCGGGTGGGCCCAGAGCGACAGCCGGGCCCGGGGTCCTACCGGAGTCGTCCAACTCGCCGGTGAGCAGATCAAGTATCGGGATCTCCTGATGCAGAGTCTGAGCGCCCAGGCCAAGGCCGACGGTAACCAGGCAACGCTCCAGAACGCTGCCATCTACTTTGATCCGAGCAACTATATAAACCTGAACGGTAATGCTGCTCTGGCCGATCCCTTCAACTATGAAGCCTACGGCAGGATTAACTTCTCCGATCTGAAGACCTTCAATGCTGTGCTCAAGTCCTTCGGGCCGAACCCGGGGCTGTCTGGAACCCTCAACGCAAGCCTCACCGCCAGGGGCAACCTCAAGAGCCAGATCCCTGAGACCAACCTGGCGGCCAGCGGCAACCAGATCAGTTACCGCGGCTTGGTGCTCCAGGATGTCGAAATCAGGGGCGACCTTAAAGATAAGAGGCTCAACCTGCCGACGCTGAAGATCGTTGCCGATCCGAAGAATTCGATTAATGCAAATGGGAACGCCCGCTTGACTGATCCGCTGCCCTACAGCTTCAACGCCAATATTGATCTCAACGATCTTGGCTTTCTCAACCCGCTGCTGAAGTCCCTTGGCCAGGAAGGTGGAATGAGCGGCAAGCTCCATGCGACCGGCTCGGCTCAGAGCGAAGCCTGGGACTGGGCTCCAAGCGGGGCCTTTCAACTCGCCGGTGAGCAGATCAAGTATCGCGATCTCCTGGTCCAGAATCTGAGCGTCCAGGCCAAGGCCGACGGTAAGCAGGCAACGCTCCAGAACGCCGCCGTCTACTTTGATCCGAATAACTATATCAACCTGAACGGCAATGCCGCCCTGGCCAATCCCTTCAGCTACCAAGCCTACGGCCGGGTCAACTTCTCCGATCTGAAGACCTTTAATGCTCTGCTAAAGTCCTTTGGGCCGGATCCGGGGCTGTCTGGAACCCTCAATGCAAGCCTCACCGCTAAGGGCGACCTTCAGAGCCAGATCCCGGAGGCCAACCTGGCGATGAACGGCAAGCAGATCAGATATCGTGGCTTAACGCTTCGTGAAGTGGAAATCGGTGGGGATGTTAAAGACAAGAAACTGAACCTGCCGGTTTTGAAGATAGTTGCGGATCAGAACAACTCGGTTAACGCCACCGGAAACGCCGTGTTAACGGACCCGTTCCCATACGATTCGAATCTGAACGTCGATTTCAAAGATCTTGGGTTTCTCAACCCGTTGCTGAAATCCTTTGGGCAGGACCTGGATCTTGGAGGAATGCTCAGTCTGACCTGGAGCGGTAGAGGCGAACTGAAGAACTCGGTTGGGAACGCACGGTTAGTTATCAACGGCCTGAGGACTAAGCAGGTCAAGGACGTCCAGGTCCAGATCGAAGGTAACTATCATGGGCTAACCGCTGACATACCAAAATTTCAGGCGGTGACGCCTTTCGGCACCCTCGATGCAGTGTTCCACCTTACTCCTGAATCGATCCAGATGCCTTCGCTCACCGTGCGGCGGGGTCAAAATGTGTTAACGGGTAATGCCCAGTTACCTTTGAACCTGGAGCCAGGGGCAAAGTTACCGATCGCTTTCGATAGACCAATCGAGCTTAATTTCCGTGCCGATCGCGTCTCGCTGGCGAGTTTTCAATCGGGCAAGCCACAGGTGACAGGTAACGTCGGTCTGACGATTCAGGCCAGCGGTACTTTACGCGATCTGGCCCTGCAAATCCAGTCGACAGCCGATGACCTGCGAGCTGCCACAACACCGACGTTTGCTGCCGCCACCGCCCGACTTCAGATCAGCCTCGCTCAAAATACCCTTGCCATTGACGGCGGTCTCAGACAGGCGGACATCCAGCCTCTCCAGATTCAGGGCAAAATTCCATTGGATTTGGAGAAGATTATTAATGCGGGCAAACTACCCTTGGACACCCCGCTGCAGCTCGCTGTCAAATGGCCCGATACAAATCTTGCATTTGTACGGAGGCTCACTCCGTTCGTCCGGGTAGTCGAGGGGCGTGTTGCGATCGATGCTAACGTTTCCGGGACGCTGGAAAAGCCGAGTCTGGCCGGCCAGGTTCGGGCCCAGATTGCACGCTTCAAGGCTCAGACAGATGTTGTCCCGCCCTTGTCGGATTTCAACCTGAACATTGGTTTGAATCAGGACCGCGTGGTAATCAATCAGCTTGGCGGATACGCTGCAGGCGGACCGTTCTCCGTCCGGGGATCCGTCGATTTATCAAAAGGGACGAACCCGCAACTCGATCTGACGATAACCGGGCGCCAAGTGCTTTTGACTCGAAGCGACAACATCATCGTTCGATCTAACCTGGACCTGACTATCCGAGGGCCGCTGGCTGCGGCTGAGGTTGCCGGTAAGGTCGGCCTTATTAACAGCAAGTTCTTCCAGGATATAGATATCCTGCCTCTGAATCTACCAGGTCAGCCAGCCCCACAACCGCCAGGCCCGCCACCGAATGTATCCATCGATACGCCACCGTTACGAGATTGGAAGTTTAATATTAAGATCCAGACCGATGACCCTTTCCGCGTGCAAAGCAATTTGGCGCGCGGGGTTGTGTTGGTGGACTTACAAGCAGGGGGCACCGGGCTCAAGCCTTCGCTCACGGGTTTTGCGCATATCAAGCAGCTGACTGCTTCACTGCCATTCAGTCACATGGAAATCACCGGCAGCTATGTGAACTTCAATCCAGGTGGGAACCCGCTGGATCCCCAATTGAATATTATCGGCCGGTCAACGGTTCGCGACTACGAGGTCACCATGCGAATCTTTGGGCCGGTCTCTAACTTCCAGGTCTTATTCGATAGCTCGCCCCCATTGTCACAAGGCGATATTGCCACCCTGCTTGCTACCGGGGCGACCTCTTCTGAGTTCGTCAAGGACCCAAGCCTTTTGGCGGGGCGAGCAGCATTTATCCTGGCCAGGCAACTCTTCTCAAAGGTGTTCAAACAGCAGCCGAGTGCGCAACAACAAGATTTTCTCAATCGCTTGCAAGTCGACATCATTCCCGGTCAGCGTGTGGGAACACAGGATATCAGCGCGCGCTTCAGTGTCACCAGGTCCTGGCAGATAGTGGCCGAATTCGGCTCAGTCGGAAATGTGAGCGGACGGCTCCGCTATCTGATTCGTTTTCGATGAGACGCTTCATCCTCACGGTCGCGGCAGTGCTTGTCCTTGGGGGTGACCAATTAGTGAAACCCCAAAGCAGGACCGAACAGGCCGCTGCAACCGCGCAAATGCAGCCAACGCCGCCTCCGGAAACCGCGTCGCGGGTTTATTTTATCGGGAACCGAAGTTTCGACGCAAACCAGCTGCGGCAGGCGGTTGCTGACCAGCTCCTGTCGATCCAGACCCATGGTCTAAGCTTACCGTTAGCGGATGACACCGCCTATTACCTGGACGTGTTTTACCGCCGGCATGGGTATCCAAATGTGAACGTGAAATACCAGATTAAGGGAAACGTTCTGGAATTGATTATCTCGGAGGGTCGCTATTATAACCTTGGCGAAATCTACTTCGAAGGTAACACGGCATTCGCTGCGCCGGTGCTTAAGGACTACATGATCGGTACCACGCGCGCCCGCGTTTCCCAGTTCCAAAGGCAGCTTCCCTTCGTTCAGGCCGATCTTGAAACCGGCAGCGGCCTCCTGCAGAACTACTACATCTCCCAGGGTTTCCCGGATGCTCAGGTTCAGAATTTGAAATTCCGGTATGATGAGGCAAGAGGCGCGGTGGACGTAGTGGTTCCGATCAAAGAAGGACCAAAATTCGTCTTCGGGCCAATCACGTTCACCAATGATCCAGGTATTCCTCTCAAGGCATTCCAGCCAAAGATTGTTGGATTGACCAAGCCGCCTCAGCCTTATTCACAGGCGGCTCTTAACACGCTGCAACGTGATCTGACATTCGTTTACAAAAGGTTCGGCCACTATACGGCCACGGTGAACGTACAATCGGATATCGCGAGAGCCAGGGCCGGGGCGGTTCCAGTGCAGATCACCACCGAGCCAGGACCCGTTTACAGCTTTGGAAATATCGTGGTCCATCAGACCCCCAATGCCCGGTTGAGGCCAGATTTTTTGCCAAAGCGATTTTCAGAGCTTTTCGGCAAAGTTTACGACCCGCAAGCGCTCCAGGATCTTGATTCGGAGATGATTGCGACCGGGTTGTTCGACTCGCTCGACATCCAGGAGACCCCCGAACCAGACAACACAATCCGGCTTACGCTCAACCCGTTCGAGGCTAAACCAAAGGAATTTGGGATTTTCGGAGGATATGACACCTTTTACGGACTGCTTCTGGGAGGAAACTTTACTGATCGGAATATCGGAGGCGAGGGCCACATTTTCTCGGCCACCGTCGAATATGCTACCCGCGGGCCGACAGCGAAGGTCTCTTATGAGGATCCATGGGCGTTTGATGGCAAAACTGATTTACTCTTAGAGGGTGGGATCCAGGATGAAAATCTCTACGGCTACACCTATGTCGATGAGTACGGGCGCCTCGCTCTGACGCGCAAGTACGGAAACCGCCTTCCCACGCCGCCGGGGGCGAGGGTCTTCCAAACGGCAGCGTTTGTCCAGTTTAAGAACGCGAACCTCAGCGACATTACGATCACCCCTGCCGATCTCGTCGGTCCAACCGGTTACCAAATTCTCAGTGTGGGGTTAACTCAGACAATTGACCAACGAGACAATCCGCTCAACCCGCGCAAGGGCTGGATTCTTGATCTTGCAGCATCCGAATCGGAACTCCTCCAGCGTTCGACGAGCTACCTAACCCTCCTCGAGCGTTTTTCCGTTTATTTTCCGGTCGGAGCAACCGTGTTAGGAGCAGGTGTTCGCTTTGGGACCATTCTTCCATCACAAGGCGGGACACTTGCTATTCCGATTGAAGAGCGATTTTTCAACGGTGGCGCCACGACGGTGAGAAGTTTTGTAGAGCGCAAACTAGGTCCGAAGGACAATGGTGGTGATCCCGTTGGCGGCCTCTCTCGCTCCGTTTTTAACATCGAAGACGATTTTCCGATCTTCGCGGGGATCATTGGCGCCGTCTTCTTCGACGCGGGCGGTCTTGGAACGTCGCCTTTTGCTGATTTCAGCACCGGTATCGGACTCGGGCTTCGCTACAACCTGCCGGTTGGACCTATCCGCGTCGACTACGGAATCAATCCAGCTCCGGGCAAGAATGACGACCGCGGAGCGTTTAACCTGAGCTTTGGATTCGCCTTTTAGGAGAGTGTCAGCGTTAAGAAAGTGTCAGTGTCAGTACGGTGGCGGAGTAGCGGAGTGATGGGCTCAAAATCGTCTGAAAGATTCGGGTTTTTCGTCAGCATTACTCCATCACCCCAATACTCCAATACTCCGTTCCTCCGTTTCTCCGTCACTCCACCTCAGACTGACACTTTCCTTTGTCCGTCCGACACTCTCTTCTATCCGAACCGGCCGGAAATGTAGTCTTCCGTCTGCTTTTGAGAGGGATCGCTGAAAATCTTTTCGGTCCGACCGAATTCAATCAACCGGCCCAGGTAGAAAAATGCGGTCATGTCCGAGCACCGTGTCGCTTGCTGCATGTTGTGGGTGACAATCACAATCGTAAAACGATCTGTCAGTGTAGCGATGAGTTCTTCTACTTTCGCCGTTGCGATCGGGTCGAGCGCCGAACACGGCTCGTCCATCAAAACGACTTCGGGCCTGACGGCGATGGCTCGGGCGATACAGAGACGTTGCTGTTGGCCACCGGAAAGCCCCAGGGCGCTTTCATGCAACCGGTCCCTCGCCTCTTCCCACAGTGCCGCGCCCTTCAGGCTTGCCTCGACCGTCTCATCGATTGTCCGCTTGTCCCGAACGCCGGCGATTCGGAGCCCATAAGCGATATTCTCGTAAATCGACTTGGGGAAGGGATTCGACTTCTGGAAAACCATCCCAACCCGCTTGCGGAGTTCGATCACATCGACTTCTGGCGCATTGATATTTACACCGTCGATCCGAATCTCTCCGGCAGTCACCCTCGCATGGTCGATCAGGTCGTTCATCCGGTTAAAGCAGCGCAGCAGCGTCGATTTACCGCAACCGGAGGGCCCAATGAAAGCTGTTACTTTTTTCTCGGGAATTTTCAGATTAATGCCGTGCAATGCCTTGGATGCGCCGTATTGAAAATCGACCGAATTGACCTCGAGAATCGTCCGGCTGGTCTGGGGCAAGGAGGGGGCAGCGGTGGAAGCTGCTGACTGAACGGAAGTTGATGTTTGAGCAGGACCGGCTGAAGCAGTTCTGGTTTCGTCCATAAAATAGGCTCTGTTCCTTTTAATCCAAAGTCCGGAGTTCAGGCGGCTGAACCCCGCCCGCAATCCGCCGCGGCGGATCGCGTAGCGACCGCGGGCTGGGCAGCCGCCCTACAAATCAATTTAGGATTTTGGGTTTAACCATTGTCACCAAGGTTAACGTCCGTGCGATTGAGGCGCACTATAGCCGATTTTGGGGTGCGGCGCATCTCTTAAGCCAAGAGCCAAAACCGATTTCGCCATGCACGTCACAAGTTGCACAGAAACAATATAACGAACATTGGATATCCGAAATTCTCGCAATGAAAAGATCTGGTCTCCGATCCTGATATACCTCTAAAGGAATTTGATGTTTTGGCTGGGCATAGGCTCGATAAGGATAAAAACAGTGCGACCCGGTGGTTAGCCGCCGGGTCGCAGGGTTGATGAATTCGAATATTCGAGTACGAGTTAGAACTTCAGGATCGCGTCTACCCGTAAGAAATTCCACGAATTATAATCGGCGATCCCCGAACCTCGCGTCAATTGACCTCCATACAGGTTCTTCAGGTTCCAGTCGATGCGCCCGGTAACGCCGACGAGGAAGAAGTCTGTAACGTTATACAGAATTCCCATACCGAAGCCTTGCATGTTCAGCCGGCCATTCATCGGGTCCGAGGGGCCCACCTCAGGATCGATGGCGGCGACGCCCACCTGCCGATAGTCCCCAAAGATGGACCAGTCGCCGGCCTTCTTATTATCGCCAATTTTGATGCCGACCACCCAGGCGAAATCATCATCGAACGTGTTACCCACCAGCGCGCTCTTTGGGAAGACTATTCCGGTAGGGTTTGCCGTAGTGGGCCGAACAACCTTGATAAACGAATAGATTCCGGTCGGCCCAGCCCCAGCGGGATCGGTGGACTGGCCAGGCGTACCCAGGATTCCGAAGCGTTTCCCGCCGTCGAAGTTATACGCAAGGTCCCAGTAAATCTTGATTGGGATATGAGGTATCAGGTTCAGCGTGATATCGCCTGGGCCCCGGATAATGAACAGGTCGCTCTCTTCACCGAGTCTCTGGTTCGGAGGGGCGAAGAACAACGGCCGGGTATGGAACTGTTGGCCATCAACGCCAGTTACGAGCGTACTCGTCGTTGAAGTGAATGAACTATGCCCGACCTGGGCTTTGTTTGGGGTAAACAGTTCCGGTCCCAGCGTGACCGACCAACTGGGTGTCTTATACCGGAAGAGGAGCTGTTCCTGGAACTGGTAAGCGTCATTATTGAGACCGCCGACAAAGTACTCGTTGGTATCATACAGGTAGAACTGACCGGCGATCAGGCTCAGCTCAATCGCAGACGGTGGCTTAGGCGGAGCAGGCGGCGGTGGACCCTTGCCCTCTGCGACGACAGGCTCACCCGCGGCACCCCAGCCGAACAGCTTATGAAAATCGACTCGCTCGACCAGGCCTGCTGGGTACAGGCTTGGGTCGTAGAACAGATCCGTTTCATAAAATGGCAAGTCCTGTTTACCGGCGATCAGGGTCAGCCCGGGATATCCATTCCAACCCAGGAAAGCTTTACTGATGAAGATGCTGTAGTTCCGGTAAGCATCGGTCAAAGTTTGATTCCCAGTGTCGTTTGCTGCGCTGGTTTGGAGTGAGATCCCACCGAAGAACCCATTATCTAAGATCCAGTCGGCAAACAACCGCAGGCGGAAACGCCAGCGGCTCCTCTGTTGAACGCCGTTGGTGCCGTTCGTGTTCGGAGGAATTGGCTCCTGGAGCTGGGCCTCATCATATTGGTAACGTAACCGCAGGTCGCCACTGAGTTTCAGTTCCTTGATCCAGGGCGCGAGCTTGATCGGGCTCTGGGCTTGTTCCGATACAGCGGGATTCTTCGAGACTTCCTCTTGAATCTTTTCGGCTTCCTTCTGGGTCAAAATGCCTTTTCGCACCAAGGCATCGATCAGCGCCTGGTTATCCTGCGCGAACGCGCTACCGGCGGCTAAGGCAATCAGGCCGGCAAGTGCAGACGTGCAAATATTCTTCCGCATCATTGAGTTTCTCTCCTCGGTATTTCAGTTGAAACGCCCCGCGTACTCTCACCGCGACGTGACGATCTCGTCCTATGCGCCGGTTGGCGGGTGGCCGGCTACGCAGCGAGCCACACTTGACCAATCCAGTGTTACAATATGATGGCAAGAAGGTAACATTTCGGGTGATTTCCCATCCAAGGGCGGAGATCTTGGCTGAGGCAACCCGACTCTAAGAGAAATTCCTGCGCGAAAGCCAGCCTAATTTCCGGAATACGTCCGACAAATCCAAGACCTTCACAGGCTTTCGTTGCGGCTCGTCACCGGGTCATCGGGGCGCCGAGAAGCGATAGCCAAATCCACGGACAGTTTCAATCCAGCGCCCGTAAGGCCCCAGCTTGTCGCGCAGTCGCCGCATGTGCGTATCGACTGTCCGAGTATCGATCAACGAGTCGTAGCCCCAGACATCACTCAAGAGTCGATCACGGGCCTGAACTCTTCCCTGACGTTCCATCAAAATCGTAAGCAATTTGAATTCGGTGGCGGTACATTCCACCAGGCGGTCGGCAACTTTAACCTCGTGGCGCGAACGGTCGAGTGTAAGGTCGCCCGCCTGAAGGTAGTCGTTATCGCTATTCCTGTTCGCTAGCCGCCGCCGCAAAATCGCTTTGATTCGTAAGACAAATTCCCGCGGGCTAAACGGTTTCACTATGTAATCATCCGCCCCCAACTCGAAGCCGAGAACGCGGTCGATCTCTTCAGATTTCGCCGAGAGTATTACGATAGGAACCTGGCTGGACCGCGGATCAGATCGGATCAGCCGGCAGACGTCCAGCCCGGACATCTCCGGAAGCATCAGGTCGAGCACGATCAGCGTCGGTGAGCGATTCTTGATCAGTTGGAGCGCCTCTCGTCCGTTGTGCGCGATCTCAACCGAAAAACCAGCCTGTCGTAGATGGTGCGCCAACAGATCCGCCACATCTGTTTCGTCTTCCACGATCAGTATTTTCTCACCCATGAATCAAGAGCCGAAGCGAGGATGCTACAATTGGGCAAAAATCAGGCGCAAGCACGAAAGGCTAGCCTGCATCGCCCATCCGCCCGGGCGGATGGGCGATGCACGCTAGGTGCAAAGCTCCGGGAAATAATACCGGAGCGCATCGGCAACGCCTGAGCCGCCTTCTCGTGCGGCGACAAAGCCGCCGTGGCTCTCGACTGCCGCCTTCACTTCGGCAATGCTGTTGGCGGGACAGGCTAACCAATCGGCGCGCTTTCGAGTAAGCATCGGCAAGTCATTATAGTTGTCTCCGGCGGCGAAGGTCTCAGAGGGGCTGACCCGCAGGATCCTTTGCAACTCACCTAATACGGCGCCTTTGTCATAGGCCCCGTGACAAAAGCGCAAGTAAATACTATTTCGCTGAAAGGAGAACGCAGGAACCTTGCGCCTCCGCGCCAGGATAAACTCCTCAATCCGGTCCATTTCATCCGGGCTCCGCGCGACCACACCCCGAAATTGGTCGCTCTCCAGATAGAGTCGTGCGCCGGTGTGAGTCGTCACGAAGCGCGCGATCGCTTCCAAGAGATGCTCGGCCTCGTGGAACATGGCATCGTGATCGATTCGGCACTTCTGATTCCAGTCGCCAAGTTCTTCCCACCGTTCGGCATCCCATCGAAAAAGATCCCGTTCCGTTGTCAGAGCAAAATCGGGGCGAACCGGAAAAATCTGCAGGCCCTGATCGACCAACTCGAGAGTACGTCCCGTGTTCCAGGCGATGAGGACACCCCCTGCGCGCAATCCTTCAAGGCACGCTAATAGCTCCGGGCAAGCCCGTGTTTCCATGGCCTCCCAGGGACCGATCAGAGTCCCGTCAAAGTCCAGGCTAAGCAAACGAACCGCAGTCATACTCCCCTTACCTCGTATTCAGCCCCGAGATTGCGTCGAAAATCCCATTGATGATCGAATACGCGATAAGCCCGACCATACAGGCCATGACCAGAATGACAACGGGTTGCACGAGCGAGGTCAGTCTCTGGATACGAATATTGAGTTCCTTGTCGTAGCGCTTACCGACCTTATCCAAGGCCTTGGCCAAATCGCCAGTTTGCTCGCCGACCGACACCATGTCGATGAATAGGGGCGGAAACTCGCCTACCTTTTGAAGGGCGCGCGAGAGCGAACCGCCTTCGCCTACCATATCGACTACTTTTTCCATGACCCCGCGCAAATGAACGTTGCCCGTCGCGCTGTTCATCAGGCGCAAGGCGTTGAGCAAAGGGATGCCATTAGCAATCAGGTTAGCCATCGTCTGCGAAAACTGTGCATAAAAACGGCCCTTCAGGACCGCGCCAAATAGTGGCAACCGAAGCTGGACCCGGTGCCACCATTTCTTGCCGCCCGAAGTACGAATGTACTGGGTAAACCCGAAAACCACCGCAGCCACTCCCGCAAGTATTGCCCACCAATAGTGGGATAAGAAGCTGCTTGTGTTAATCAGGAGCCGGGTCAGCAGCGGCAGTTCTTTGCCAGTCTTCTCGAATAAAACCGTCAGTTGCGGGACCAGATAAGTCATGAAGAGGAAAATGAGCCCAACACCGAGGACGAAAATCATCGATGGGTATATCAACGCCGAGACTACCTTCTTTTGCAGGTCATCGATCGTCACCAGAAACGTCGCCTGCCGCTTCAGCAACTGGGGAAGCGATCCGCTGATCTCGCCGGCAGTAACGAGGTTGCAAAATAGATCCCCGAAACTTGGCGAGGCACGGCGCAATGCGTTGGAGAGGCTGCTTCCTTCTCGAACTTCCTGACGAAGTGTCGAAGCCATCGTCTTGAGGCTTGAGAGTTCTTTGCGTTCTTCCATGACCCGCAAAGCGGGCTCAATCTGCAGACCGGCGTCCAGCAGATCGCTCATCTCTTCCGTGAAGAGGATGATCTGCGCACGAGAAAGCCGAATTGGGCCGGCTGACTTCGCCTCCGGAACTTGCTTCGATTGACTGGGGAGAACGCCGTTGCTCTCGATGCCATCTCTTTGAACCAAAGAAATCGGCTGGAGCCGGTCCCGGTCCAGTTTGCGAAAGGCCTCGGCCCGGCTCTGAGCTTCCATTTGCCCGGAAACTCGCTGCCCATTTCGACTTACCGCCTCGTAGACAAACCTCGCCATGTTCACTCGTCCAGCATTTCCAGGTCGGCCGCCGTCACGCGCACGACCTCGTCGATCGTCGTCGTACCGTCAATGACTTTCGTCCATCCATATTGGCGCAGCGGCACCATCCCCTCCTCCATCGCAACCGCCCGCAATGCCGAAGCGGGTCGCCCTTGCGTTATCAGGTCCTGGAGACGCTGCGAAACCATGCAAATCTCAAAAATCGCGGCTCGTCCTTCGTAGCCCGTAAAGCGGCAGCTTTCGCAACCAACCGCGGCCAGAGCGCACTGAGCCCGATCCACCGGGAAACCCACCTGTTTCAAATAGGCGATTTGGGGATCGGCCGCTCTTTTACAATGGCGACAGAGCACACGGACAAGACGCTGGGCGATGAAAGATCGCACTGAATTCGCGACGAGAAATGGCTCGACCCCCATGTCGACGAGTCGCGTGATGCCGCCGATCGCATCGTTCGTGTGCAAGGTGCTAAAAACCAGGTGCCCGGTCAGCGCGCCACGAATCGCAATTTCAGCGGTCTCTCTGTCGCGTATCTCTCCGACCATGATTACATTTGGATCGCCCCGGAGAATGCTTCGGAGGCCGTTGGCAAAGGTGAGATCAATCTCCGGCTTGACGGCGATCTGGATCACGCCGGGAAGTTTATGCTCGACCGGATCTTCGATCGTCACGATGCGTCTTTCCTTGATATTCAGCCTCGAAAGAAAGGTATAGAGCGTGGTCGATTTCCCACAGCCGGTCGGGCCCGTTAAAAGCACGATCCCATTCGGTGTCGCCAGGAGATGTTGAATCCGTTGCTGTGACTCCTGGTCCATGCCAAGCCGATCAAAGGTAAACCGCTCCTGGCCAAGCAGCCGGAGACTGATACTTTCGCCAGCGACAGACGGGATCGTCACCACCCGCACATCGATCGGTTGGCCATCCAACTCCAGGTTGATGCGACCATCTTGCGGAAGCCGCCTCTCAGCAATATCCAGGTGTGCCATGATCTTCAAGCGAGAGATCACCGAGGCTTGCAACACCTTGATGTTCGGCGGCACCGGAACCTCATGAAGCATGCCATCGATTCGGTAACGGATTCGCAAATCGTCCTGCATCGGCTCGACGTGAACGTCGGTGGCCCGTTGATCTAACGCTTCACGAAGAATCTGGTTCACAAACTTTACGACCGAGGCCTCAGAGTCGTCGAGGTCAAGGACGTTCGTCTCCTGCTTTAACTCAGCAGCCGATTCCTCCTCGCTCCGCCCTTCTAGGATCGCCTCAAACGTTTCCGCGCCGATGCCATAGCCTTGGCGAAGCGCCTGCATCAATTGGGCGCGGGTTGACATCACGTAAAAAATCCGCTCTTCCAAAGAGGAGGCCAGCGCGTGGCGGGCTAAAAGGTCAAAGGGGTCGTAAAATGCGATCCAGATGCCGTTCTCGTCGAGTTGTAACGGTACGAGGTGATAGCGCAAGGCGACTCGGGCCGGCACTTTTTCGCGCAGCGGCGCGGATACCGTAGTGATTGGCTCGTTCCACCACGGAATCTGCAGCCAACGACTAACCCCTTTCAAAAACTCAGATTCGTCGACCAGCTTGGCGTCCAAGACAGAGCGGATCAATGAACGTTGTTCGTCAACTGCAGCAGCGAGCGTTTCGCGACAAACGGCGAGATCGAGGCAGTGGCTCGACTTTGCTATCTCCAGAAGTGGTTCGACAAGCGCCATTCAAAGTGAACGCGAAAGGTTACAGAAAACTGAGCAAACGACAACTCCGGTAAAAGTTTGCCCGACGACCGAACTGGAGCCTTGCGGAGAGCCTGGCTAAGTCCGCATCTTATGTCGAGCTTATGCTCTACTCTCCACACACTACCGGCCGAAGGTGTTCCCTGGCGAATTCGCTCGACCGGCCACCCGAAACAACGCGTTTCGCATGATCAAGACCGGTGCCGGTTTGCCAAACCAGAGCTCGAAGGCAAGCACACCCTGATGCAAAAGCATCAGTAATCCGTCGATGGCCTGTGCACCGTTGGCCCTCGTCCAGCGGACGAGCGGTGTTTCGTTGGCGCCGTATACCATATCAAACACCAGGTGGTTTGGCCGAACCCACTCGGCTGGCCAGTTCAGCTCCGCGTCATCGAGACCGAGGGAGGATGCATTTACGATCAAATCGGCCTGACCGAAGACCTCGCCAATATTTTCCCAGCGCGCGACTCTGACCGGCACTGAGGGACCGAGTTCCTCGGCCAAGGTTTCGATTCTGGCGACCGTTCGATTTACGATGAACAACTCGCGTACGCCCAGGTCGGCCAGATATCGTGCGGCGGCCCGCCCTGCTCCGCCTCCGGCGCCAAACACGGCAACGCGCAGAGCTTTGAGATTGCAATCGAACGCTTCAGAGATCGCTGCTACTAAGCCGGGACCATCAGTGTTGAAACCGAATAACCGCCCAGTTTGGTTAACGATCGTGTTCGTCGCTCCGAGCCGTTCTGCAATTGGATCGATCGCATCCAGGAGTTCCAGCGCCGCAATCTTGTGTGGCAAAGTCAGATTCCAGCCCAGATAGTCCGCGTCACGCAACCGACGGAAGGTGTCGGCAAGCTCTCCCGCGGGAACGTGTCGCCGGCCATAGCGATAAGGTAGGTGAAGATGTCGAAGCGCTGCATTGTGCATCGGGGGAGAGAGCGAGTGGACGACAGGATCCCCAAGGACGGCAAGACGCTCCGAACCGCCTTGCTCATCCTGCGGATCGCTCGAGAGAGACTCGCTCATGGCACTAGCCAGCAATAAGCGTCGGGACGCATACGGTATAGTTGTATAGTTCTGAATCGTGCATTTCCGCGAGGATTTTTGCCGCTGAAAGCTGGTAGGGCGCATTCGTCCCGCGAAGCGACGCGAAGCGGGACAAATGAGCCTCA
>JBAUZZ010000037.1:0-12157 GCA_049585495.1 Chthoniobacterales bacterium
TATTGACAGGAGGAAGCCGCTGGAAAAACGGATGACACCAGTTCTAGTAAACTCGAAGTCCGATAGGGGCGCCCGACTCCGGCCACTGTCGATGCGCCAACCTGAGCGGCTGCACGCCGAAGGCGTAAGAGAATTCAGCCCAGGGTGGAGCGTAGCGGAACCCTGGGTAGAGGCAAAAACGCATGACATAGCTCTGAAGGAGCGGAAGAATTTGTTCAACGCCAAGGCCAGGAACACTCGCTCGCCATTTGATAGCGGCGGCGAAGGTCTGCGACTCGGGGTTGATCTCTTACGCTCCTTCAGAGCGGTGCTGCATATTGATTCGAATACCCAGGGTTCCGCTGCGCTCCGACGCGCCTTCGGCGCTTAGTCAAGCTGCCGCGCATTGGCCGTTGCCGGACAAAGGCGGCAGCCGCCTACCAGGCAATTTGTAGTCTGGGTTAAACAACCGCCCGCCCGCGCAGGAACTCCCAGACAAATGGCGTCGCCGGATCCTCGTAGACCTCGGCTGGCGTGCCGATTTGTTCGATCCGGGCATGATTCATGACGACGACACGGTCAGCGATTTCGAGCGCTTCTTCCTGGTCATGCGTAACGAAAAGGGTGGTAATCCTTAACTCTCGCTGCAGTTGCTTGATCCAGCTCCGAAGCTCCTGGCGCACTTTGGCGTCGAGCGCACCGAACGGTTCATCCAGGAGAAGAATTCGCGGGCTAATTGCCAGCGCTCGAGCCAAGGCGACGCGCTGGCGCTGGCCCCCGGAAAGCTGGTGCGGCAATCGATTTTCGTAACCGGAGAGCTGTACCAGCCGCAGCAGCTCGCTGACCTTCGCATGGATATGCCGTTTTCGAGGACGGGACCGGCCGGACATAACTTCAAGACCAAAAGCGATATTCTTAAAAACCGTCATGTGCCGAAAAAGTGCATATTGCTGAAAGACGAACCCGACACGGCGTTTTTGGATCCTGAGCCGCGTCGCATCCTGACCGTCGAAAAGGATGCTTCCGGAATCGGGATAATCGAGCCCCGCTATAATCCGTAAGAGAGTGGTCTTTCCGGATCCCGATGGCCCCAGCAACGCCAGGAGCTCTCCCTCTTGCGCGGTTAGCGACACGCGATCGAGCGCCGTGTAGTGATGGAACGTCCTGATTAGGTTCTCGGCCTCTATTTTCATGTGAAGGCTGTGCTGCGCTGTATCGAACGATCCTCCTGCACCCGCATTCGCCATGCCACCAGGCTCTTGATCACTAGAGTTGCCAGGGCCAGCAAGGCCAGAAGCGACGCCATCGCGAATGCAGCCACGAAGTTGTATTCGTTATAAAGAATTTCGACGTGCAACGGAATGGTGTTGGTCAGGCCCCGGATGTGCCCGGAAACGACCGAGACCGCTCCGAATTCGCCCATGGCACGCGCGTTGCAAAGGATGATTCCGTACAACAAGCCCCAGCGCACATTTGGGAGTGTCACCTTCCAAAGGGTTTGCCACCCGTTGGCGCCAAGGGATAACGCCGCTTCTTCTTCCTCCGTTCCTTGCGCCTGCATCACCGGTATTAGTTCGCGGGCCACAAAAGGAAACGTCACGAAGATGGTCGCTAGGACAATGCCGGGAACCGCGAAAATAATCTGGATGTCATATGTCTGTAGCACGGGGCCCAGCCAGCCGCGCGCTCCGAAAATAAGCACATAGATCAGGCCTGATATTACCGGCGAGACTGCGAAAGGCAGATCGATCAGAGAAACCAGAATGCTTTTCCCGGGGAAACTGAACTTTGCTACGGCCCAGGCAGCCGCAACGCCAAATACGAGGTTGCATGGAACGGATATCGCCGCCACGAGAAAGGTAAGCCTGATCGCCGCCTGGCCGGCCGGGTCCTGGAAGGCTTGAGCGTAGGTCGCGACGCCTTGGCTGAGTGCTTCACAGAAGACGGTAAATAGAGGCGCCAGAAGGAACAGTAACAGGAATCCAGTCGCCGCCAGAGTAGCCGCCAAGCGAAAGGCCAGGGGATCGCGGACCGTCGGACGGCCCTTCGGAACAGTGATTAGTGTACCAGTGTTCACGTTCAAGCAGAGCTCTATTATTTACTCCGGCTAGAAGTCGACCAGCGTTGCAGGAGATTGATTAGCAACAGGAGCAAAAACGAGAGAATCAACATTACGACGGCGATCGCGGTCGCTCCCCGGTAATCGTATTGCTCCAGCTTGGTGATAATCAGTAGAGGGACGATTTCGGTCTTCATTGGCATGTTGCCGGCGATGAAAACCACTGAACCGTATTCACCAACCGCGCGGGCGAAAGCCAGTGCAAATCCTGTCAAAGCCGGCGGCATTAGCTCGGGCCACACCACTCGGCGGATCGTCTGCGATCGCGAGGCGCCGAGGCTGGCGGCGGCTTCCTCGTACTCCAAATCCAGATCTTCCAAAACCGGCTGGACCGTCCGAACCACAAATGGTAACCCGACGAAGACAAGTGCCACGAGAATCCCCATCTGCGTGTAAGCGACTTTGATTCCGGTGGCGGCAAAAATCGGTCGGCCGAGCCACCCGTTTGCGGAATAAAGGGTCGTTAGCGCGATACCAGCAACTGCGGTCGGCAATGCAAATGGAAGGTCGACTATCGCGTCCAGAATCCGTCCGCCCGGAAATCGGTAGCGCACGAGCACCCAAGCCACGATAACACCCAGAACGCCGTTGAGCGCGGCGGCACTGAGGGCCGTCAGAAAGCTCAACTGAAACGAGGCCAGCACCCGTGGAGCGGTGACCGCCTTAGCGAATGCTACCCAGCCCAGCCCGGAGGCCTTGGCAAAGGTGGCGGAAACGGGGATCAGGACCACGAGGGACAGATAAAGCAACGCGAATCCGAGGGTCAGCCCGAAACCGGGTAAGATCCGCCGCTTCCCAGCGAGGATTATCGAGGCGGTGTTCATTTGTCTACTAAAGCGATAGGTGTAGGTGTTCCGCCGAGTCCCCGGCCAGCCAACCGCAAGCTGCACCGAGCCCGTCGTCTTTCATCCCCCCCGGCGAGGAAAGTGTGGGCCCCCGGTCGCTCGGACCGGGAGCCCATCCCCCGCCTGAAAAAGCTATGGCTGGTAAATCTCATCAAAGACCCCGCCATCTCCGAAGAATTTTGGCTGTGCCTTGGACCAGCCGCCGAAGACTTCATCTACCGTGAACAACTGGAGCGTTGGAAATTGACTCGCATACCTCTGGAGAATGGCGGTCGAGCGTGGCCGATAGAAATTCCTGGCTGCGATCTCCTGCCCCTCTGGCGAGTAGAGGTACTCGAGGTAAGCGGTAGCCGCGGCTCGCGTGCCTTTCTTTTCGACCACTTTGTCCACTACGGCCACCGGCGGCTCCGCCAGGATGCTCGTCGTGGGATAGACAATCTCGACCTTGGCCGCTCCAAACTCTTTCAAACTCAGATAGGCCTCATTTTCCCAAGCAATCAGGACGTCACCCAGTCCCCGCTGCACAAAGGTTGTCGTGGCCCCTCGCGCCCCGGAGTCGAGAACAGGGACGTTCCTATAGAGCTTCGTGACGAATTCTTTGGCCTTAGACTCTTCACCCCCAAACCTTTTCAGAGCATAACCCCAGGCAGCGAGGAAGTTCCAACGAGCGCCCCCCGAGGTCTTTGGGTTCGGGGTGATCACGGCAATGCCGGGCTTGATCAAATCATCCCAATCTTTGATTCCCTTTGGATTTCCTTTCCGCACCAAAAAGTTGATCGTGGAAGTGTAGGGGCTGCTGTTGTTCGGAAACCGCTTCTGCCAGTCAGCCGGCACCAGGTCCCCATTGTCATGCAGCGCATCGATATCGGCCGCTAACCCGAGGGTTACTACATCGGCGGCCAAGCCATCGATCACAGACCGGGCCTGCTTTCCAGACCCGCCGTGAGATTGCTGGATCGTGACGGTTTTCCCAGTCTTGGCTCGATAAGCTTTCGCGAACGCCTGGTTAAAGTCTTGATACAGCTCGCGCGTGGGGTCGTAGGAAACGTTCAAGAGTTCGAGAGATTCGGCCAGACCCGAGGAAATCAACAGGAGGAAGGCGAGGAGGAGAAAATAAAATCGGGTCATGATGTGAGTAAAAGCGGACTGGATTACCCTACTAAATTGCTAAGGTTTCAAGAAGCATACAAAATTAGTAGGGTAAAGGAGAATTTTCGAAAATATGCTAAGCCTGCCACCAGCCGTGACAAAGTAGCTGCAGCTTCCAGCTGCGAAAATCACTAAGCGCAGCTTGCAGCTGCAAAAATCAGTAGCCGCAGCTTCCAGCTGCGAAAATCAAACCCTAGCGGGTGCAACGGCATATGTCGCAGTTCACGGTCGCGCGCTGAAACGCGCTTTTCGGGCTTGGCGCCGGCGTTTTCGCAGCTAGAAGCTGCGTCTACTTTGATCAATACAGGCCCGCCCCTACGCGGCACGCGCTCCGTTCCCTGTCTTCTTCAAAGCTCGAGTGGGTAGGCGTCGAGGCGTCTTGGCTATCGGGACGGAGTCGGTCACGAAAGGGAGCGGTATTTTGTTCCGCCGCATCTTGCGCAGGGTGATTTCAACAATGTCCGCCAGGGTAAATCTGTCCAGGATATTAGCGATGGCATTCCGGACGTCCACCATCAGGATCCGCAGCCCACAATGTTCTTCGTCCGGGCAGCTACAGCGTTCGTAGGCAGTCTGACTTACGCACTTGATTGGAGCAAGAGGCCCATCGATCAAACGCACGACCTGGCCGATCGGAATACTCTCTGGTGGCCGGGCCAGGAGATAACCGCCATGCTTGCCCCGGCGACTTTCCAGGTAACCGCCGGCTTTGAGTTGCATCAGAATTTGCTCGAGGAATTTAACCGGCAAATCTTCTTTCGCGGCTAACTCATTAATCTGTAGAAGCGGCTTACCTAATGCTTGAGCCAAGCCGAAATCGATCAACGCCCGTAGAGCATATTCGCCCCTTTTTGAAACCTTCACAGATGCCGATCTTAAATCGGCGAGCCGCTAAACTCAATCACCGGTTAACGAGGCGTCCGGGAGGATCGGCCTTACTTCGACGGTTGCTCCGTAGTCCAGCAAGGGGTTTCCGTTGGCGATCTCCACCGCTTCTTCAAGACTGGCTGCTTGAATGAACCAGTAACCCGCGACCGCTTCCTTGGATTCCGGAAACGGGCCGTCCGTTACCCTTTTCCTACCAGAAAGAATTTTGCTTTCAGGCGCGAGCCGGTGTCCGCTCCTCATCTTGCCCTCATCGCTCACTCGTTCGAACCAGGCATCGAATTGATTCATGGCATTCTGCACATCTCCCGGCGAGAGAATTTTATCCCAACCGGTACTTCGGCAGATCACCAGGTATTGTGAGGTAATCCTTTGAGTGCTCATAGGCGTCTTACTGTTTGCGAGTGCTCTTTGTCCAACTTTACGACGAACGAAACTCCGTCATCCGGACATAGCCGTTGTTACGTGCGATCCCGGTTTCTGTATTGTACGGATCAAATCCTAGACTAACTACCCGATTCCGGCCTGGTCGGATGCTTAACATTGGGCTTTTGAATGACGAATGGCTCATACACTTGGTGCCGACGGAGGGGGTCGAACCCACACGTCCTTTGAGGGACAACGGATTTTGAGTCCGTCGCGTCTGCCAGTTCCGCCACGTCGGCTTGGAACGGAGAGAAATCACTAATATCTTGGCAGAAAAACGCAAGCGGCAAAGAGAACTAAGAGGTTTTGTAGGGCGGCTGGATAAGCCGCCGGGGACTCCAGCTCATCCCAGGCGCCCTACAAAAGCTCCGAAACTGTCACTGACGCACGCTCCCGAATCTCGTTTGCAGCCCACGACGCGTGCTCCGCGATGAGCGGATCGGGATCGGCGGCGAGCTGGTCGAGAAGGCTCAAGTCGTCGAGGGTCCCGACGTTGCCTAGTGCCACGCAAACGTTCCGGACCAGACGGTTGCGCTTGATCCGCTTAATTGGCGAGCTACGGAAAAGAATCCGAAAGTCCGCTTCGGTTAAGCCGGCCAATTCGCGGAGCGACAAACCGGTCAGTTTCTCCGGAAGATGGAAGCGGCGTTCCCGAGTTTCTCGGGCAAATCGATTCCATGGGCATACTTCGAGGCAATCGTCACAGCCATAAATTCTGTCTCCGATAGCCCTGCGAAATTCAAGCGGGATCGAGCCCTTGTGTTCAATGGTCAGGTAAGAGATGCAGCGGCGCGCGTCGAGTCGGTAAGGCGCGGTGATAGCCTGGGTTGGACAGGCATCAATGCAACGCGTACAACGACCACAACGATTTTGGCATGGCCGGTCAACCGGCAGCTCGAGGGTCGTGAGAATGACTCCGATAAAGAACCAGGTTCCGAGCCCTTCATTCAGACACATGGTGCTCTTGCCTTGCCAGGCTAGCCCGGAAAGCGCCGCGAACTCCCGTTCCAGCACGGGTCCAGTATCGACGTAACACTTTTGGCTGCCGCCGCGCGATCGTAAGAAGGCGTCGATCGGTTCCATCCGGCGCAGAAGAACCTCGTGATAATCTTCACCCCAGGCGTAACGAGCAATTCGCCCGGGAAGCCGTCGTTTAGACTCGCCTTGGTAATAGCTTGCGGCCAGGAGTATCAGAGAACGAGCACCGGGAAGGACTTGCGCGGGGTCTGCCCGCCGCCCCGGGGCGCGACTCAGCCACTCCATCTCTCCGTGCGACCCGGATCGAAGCCAGGCAAATAGAGCATCGGCGTGAGGGGCAGGTGTCGCCGGGGCGACTCGGCAGTCATCGAACCCGTTATCTGCGGCGAGCTTTTCAAGTGCCGTCTTCATCGAAGCAGGGTTAATGGTGGTTAAACTCAGAGTCCGAAGTTCCGACTGCGGGCTGGGTATCGTCCTGCAACCTAACTTTGGGATCTAGACTAAGATCTCAAACGTCTCCCGTGCGGTATTTCAATAGTCTACGGAATTTTGCAGGCAACTCAAAATTCTATCGGCGACTTCGGAGTGGCTGAGCCCGGTGGAATCAATGGTCAGATCGGCGATCGATTGATAAAGCGGGGCGCGCTCAGCCAAGAGCTTCCTAATGGTTTCACGTGGATTGTCGGTTTGTAAGAGTGGACGAGTCGGATTTCGGTGCACGCGCAGCCAGGTAGTTTCTTCGTCGGCGACTAACCAAACGATCACACCTAGCTGGCGCAGCAAAGGCAGATTACGAGGTTGGGTAACAATACCTCCGCCGGTGGCCAGGACGATTCCGCGAGAATACTGGAATCTTTTGAGGACTAAATGTTCTTCTTTTCTGAAGGTGGCCTCCCCGCAGGTGGAAAAAATCTCCGGAATCGTTTTCCCATGCTTGTGGCGAATTAGCGAGTCAGTGTCAAAAAACCGAAAATCCCATCGGCGCGCGATTTCGCGGCCGACAGAAGACTTTCCAGACCCCATAAAACCGATCAGGACGAGATTTCGGATCGGCTTACGGAGATCCATATCAGCGACACCATCGCTGAGACGCGCGGGTACGAGCAACTCCTAAGTTTTATTCAATAGATCGAACAACGTTGCGAGCCTTGGCTCCTTTTTCGTCCTGATAGAGTTCGTATTCGACGGTTTCACCTTCGTTCAGCGTCTTGAATCCATCCACCTGAATGACGGAGAAGTGAACAAAGATGTCGGTAGGGACTTCTGGGTCGACAATGAACCCGAATCCTTTTTTTTCGTTAAACCACTTTACTGTGCCTTTTGCCATACTATCGACAGACCGAGGCAGGCGGCTTCTAGGCGGAGTTGCATCTCATCAGCAGTTACTAAGGAGAAACTCCGACTATCCGCCTTTCTCGAAAGGGTCAACAGCATACCGAGGTGACGTAAATAACGTCAAGTAGATAGCAACGCATTTATTTCGAGCAGGATACGTCTTGCGTTCGGGAAACTATACAGCTTTGCTTTTCCTATGGCTGCCCTGGCAAATGTAGCAGTGGTTATGGGAAGTAAGTCCGACTGGGAAACGATGCGTCATGCCGCCGAATTGCTGCGCGAGTTCGAAATTCCCTTTGAAATTCGAATTGTATCGGCGCATCGAACGCCGGATGTGTTAGCCAGTTTCGCAAAGAGTGCAGAAGGCCGAGGGCTGCAGGTCATAATCGCCGGCGCCGGCGGCGCAGCGCATCTTCCCGGCATGTTAGCTGCCCACACCCATTTGCCCGTCCTTGGCGTTCCAGTTCGAAGTCGGGTGCTCAATGGCGTGGATTCGCTTTTGTCGATCGTACAAATGCCAGCAGGAGTTCCGGTCTTGACGCTGGCCATTGGCGAGAGCGGGGCAAAGAATGCTGCGCTCGCGGCTGCGAGTATCTTGGCCCTTCAAGATAAAGCAATTCGCCAAAAGCTGGTCGATTTTCGTCGTAGCCAGACCGAGCAGGTCCTGAATACAGAACCCGGCGAGGCCTGACGACGACCTCCCTTTCTATTCCGATCGACTTGAAGACAGATCTGATCAACGCGCAGGATCCTGGCGCCCTGGAAGCAGCGGTGGACTGTATTGCGCGGGGCGAGTTGGTCGCCCTGCCGACTGAAACCGTGTACGGATTGGCAGGCGACGCGCTCAACCCGGCCGCGGTTGCAAAGATCTTCGAAGCGAAGGAGCGTCCGAATTTCGATCCCCTGATCGTTCATCTTGGCCAGGGAATGTGCCTGCAAAGGTTGACTGATCCCGATAATCTCACCTTGGGCTTAGTAGAACAGCTGATGAGAAGATTCTGGCCGGGCCCGCTCTCGATCTTGCTTCGGAAGCGGGCCTTGGTGCCGGACATTGTTACCGCCGGGCTTCCGCAAGTCGCCCTGCGGATGCCTTCCAACCAATTTTTTCAAGCTATCCTCACGCGCTGCGATCGACCCCTTGCCGCTCCCAGTGCGAATCGATTCGGCAAGGTCAGCCCAACGACGGCGAGGCACGTGCTCGAGGAATTGGAGGGGAAGATTCCGCTGGTCATCGACGCGGGCCCAGCGAGCATTGGTGTCGAATCGACGATCGTTCGAGTGCGTCCAGGTTTCATCGAAGTGTTAAGGCCTGGGCCGGTCACTCACGAAGAGCTTGCCGAAATCGCACCTGTTTTCGATTCGCCCGCAACGGCGATAGTGGAAGCTCCCGGACAAACCCTAAGTCACTACGCGCCGGCGCAGCCGGTCTACTTTATTGGGCAGAAGGAGGCAGTTCCTCGAAGTGAACACGCCGGCTTGATTTGCTGGGGTCCGGTGTCAACCCGCCAACCGTTTGCCCTGGTCCGATCGCTAAGCGAAGCATTTGATCTTTGCGAGGCCGCCGCGCGATTATTTGCGACCCTTCGAGAAATGGAGACGGCAGGTGTAGATAGAATTTACGTTGAACCCTTGCCCGAGGTAGGCCTGGGACGCGCCATTATGAATCGATTGCGACGGGCCGCAGCACCGCGCGGCTAGCCCGCAAGTATGAGACCCATGAGAAGCGATGCGCCGGAGCCTGTGCAACGAAAGAACGAATTTCGGTAGGGCTAGGTTTCATCCGAGCCGCGCCGAAGCTTTAGCGAGGGCGGCGTTGGGTTGGAATTAAACCCAAACTCCAAATCTGCTTGTAGGGCGGCTGGGTCAGCCGCCGGAATTTGGCTTCATCCATGTCGGCAAACTCGCCACGAACGCCGAACACCAAACGCCAAACGCCTAGAGCCTCAGTCCCCAGAAATGAGCAGGGTGATCTCGCCGCGAGGCGTGTGCTCCTCGAAATGCTCGCAAACGACCTTGGCCGGTCCGCGGCGATACTCTTCAAATTGCTTTGTCATTTCGCGCGCAACGCAGATAAATCGGTTCGGCGCGGATTGCTTCAGAATCTCCAACGACTTTAACAGGCGATGCGGCGATTCGAAGTAGACCGAGGTGCAGTCTCGTTGCAGAGCCTGCTCAAGCTCACGTTGCCGCTGCCCACTTTTTACCGGCAGGAATCCGCCGAAATAGAACGCATGAGACGGAAGCGCGGATCCCGCTAACGCGGTCAGGATTGCTGACGCACCCGGGATAATTGTAATTGGAATATCGGCCTGGCAACAGGCAACAACGAGGCGATAGCCCGGATCAGAGATGGTAGGCGTTCCAGCGTCCGTTAATAAGGCCACGCTAGATCCGGTCTGGAGTTTCTCGACAAGCTCCACCGTTCGGCGGGCTTCGTTATGTTCGTGAAAAGAAACGAGTGGCTTGCGGATCTCGTATCGCGCCAGAAGGATGGCGGACCTTCGTGTATCCTCTGCCGCTATTAGGTCGGCCTGGCGGAGCACTTCAAGAGCCCGAATCGTGATATCCTTAAGATTGCCGATCGGGGATGCGACAAGATACAGCACCAGATCACCAGCCTTCGGAAAGGTAGCTCGCCATTTGGACCGCGGCGTCCTCGACAGCTAAAGGGATGGCTTGATGTTCCTGCGTTTGGATATCGTTTTGGACGAAGAAACTGCTGGTGCCATAAACATCGCGCGCCCCCAACACAGCCCCGGTCTTGGGATTAACTACCTCGAAACGCACTTTAACCTGAAGGCTGAACTCCGACGCGGCTAAAACGTTGCCGACAACCGAACGCACTGCCGCCCGCTGAACCAGGTCGATGACTCCGCGCACCTCCGCGTCTGCCCGATCGAGACTGGTGACTTCGTAGGTTCCGTCCTGTTGCAGTTGTTTGATCAACGTTGTAGTCGCCAATGTGTCAACGTCCGGTTCGACCGTGTTGTTCTTGAAGATCGGCACCGCGAGTCGATGAATCCCCTTCATGTAAGTCGGTTGTACCGGTCCGACGGTATAGCCGAGGCAGCCCGAGAGCAGCCCGGCGACGATGAGAAGAAAAAGTCGACCCATCGCGGGATTAGTCTATTGGGAGGGTAGGGCCGGCTCCGGAGGTGGTTGCGAGGGAGGTGCTGGCTGCTGAGGGGGTTGAGTCGACGGGGAGGGCTCTTGGGGCGTTTCGCCAGTTGGCGGCGTCACCGCCTGTTTCTTCTGCGCGGCTGGCTGAGGCGACGGTGACGGAGTCGGAGCCGGGGCTGGAGGACCAACGAAATCCGGCCGGGAAGCTGTGTCAACTTGGGCTTGCAGCTTCCGCTGCTCGCTTGCGGCCGGACCGGTTAAGGCCTTTTCCGTACCGATCTTCAGCGCATCTTCCCCGACCCTGGACCGGAGTTGGTCCATTCGCTTTTTCGCCTGGTCTGCTTCGGCAGAACTGGGCTGCTGCTGAAGCACTTCGTTGTAGTAGACGTAGGCGGCCTTGTAATTCTTCTGCTTGTCGTAGAAGCGCGCGATATTGTAGGCATCGCTGGTTTTCCTGCCCTGGAGTGTTTTCAGATTGTCCTGGGCCTGCGATGCCTTTTCGCTGTTCGGGTATTTAAGCAAGAAATCCTCAAAGGATTCCTGGGACCGCACGGCCGCAGTCTGATCATAACCGGTTTCGCGACTGGCCTGGAGATAAACATATCCGATCTGATACTGTGCATCGGCCGCGACACCGCTATTCGGATAGCGGTCAACTACTTGCTGGTAAGCGTTAACCGATGCCTTGATCGCTCCGCTCTTCTCCAGCGCCTGCCCGATGCCGTATTGCGCCAGGGGTGCGATACGGCTGTACGGCGCATTTACAACAATCTTCCGAAACATTTCCTGGGCCTTCGACATCGAGGGAAGCGTGGGTACTCCGTAGACACTGATTCGCTTACCATCCAAGTAGGCTTTCGCAATAGCGTACTGAGCTTCTAAAGCAGGTTCGAATTGTGAACTGCGCGGATACTTTTCCACCAATCCCTGATACTCGTTAAAGGCATGCTCCAGGTCCCCAACTTTCTCGTACATCCGACCGGCATCATACTGAGCCTCGGCGGCAATATCAGCTCTGGGGAACCTGCGCACCACCAACCGGTAGGAGGCTCCGGCGTGCTTGTAGTCCCCTTGCTGCTCGTAACGCTGCCCGAGATCGAACTGATCCTGCGCGTTCCTTTTGATCTCAATGTCCTCCGTCGCCCCGGAAAGCAAGCCTTCGCCTTCACGATAAATGATCGGCGCGGGAGACCGCACCGGAAAGGCAAACAATGCTATTGTCAGCGGAAGGACAAACCGCAGGGTCATATTCATAAATCGGCCAGAATAATTGCGAGCAGAGAGCGCGTCAAGGTTCAGGGGAACGAAAATAGGCCGTAAC
>JBAUZZ010000038.1:0-2995 GCA_049585495.1 Chthoniobacterales bacterium
TACTAAGTCTGTTTGTGCTCGACCGGCTCTGCCCGTGGAAGAAGCTGGTCATCACCGCAGAATTTAACGGAATCCTTCCGAAAGAAGCCCGGGAAACGGCACGCGCGGCCAAAGACCACTTCGACAATCTCTACCTCATAGTCGATCAGCAACACCGTTGGAAAAGCGCATTTTTGCCAGATCCAAGGCCGCGTGCCTTAGACCCGCTTCTGATCGGCGAGCTTAGGCAAGGCCGTCGGCACCAGTTTTTCCTGATCCATCAATTTGATCTCACCGAAGCAGAGCAATACCTCGCTGACGAATTTGCTACTAAGCCTTAGCGTCCCGACTTCGTGGGATTGCCCAGGTCGAATTGTCGACGAAGACCAAAGTTCGAACAAGGCTCTGGTTAGAAGCGTGCGAAGGACTCGAACCTGCCGAGGGCGGCCGACGAGCATCTTCGCGTTAGGATCTTTTTTCGGCGCCGCCTGCAAAACGGCTTCTGCGACTTTCACGGGATCCTCGCCGTTTTCAACGCTAATTCGGCTTTTCTGGACGACTCGATTTCTCTCGTCTTCGTAGACACTCTTAAGCGACGATCCGGTGGCCGAATTGCGATTGATGTCGGTGCGAAAAAACCCGGCTGGATCAGGATCGCACGGATCCCAAAACGGCGCTATGCTCCAAAGTCGGTTATTGGCCCATCATCCCGGCTGCAGATTCGCCCGACTTTCTCGGCGTGCCGTTAAAGATCAACGACGCATGCGCACGTCGCTGGAACGGATACTTGATTGGGATTTAGATCAAATCATCGTTGGACACGGCGCAGTCGTCGGAAACCATGGGAAGGAAGTCTTTCGCACGGCGTTTCGTTGTTTCTTTGAAATGATTGAAGTTAATTCAAGAATCCGAAATTTATGCGCGCGAAGACTTGCGTATTGGCGGCTTGAGAGCTTGAGAGACCAAGGTGACATCTTGATATTCGCTAAGCGGCCTTGTCAGCGAGATTTTTTTCGTTTGAGGAAGCTGAAAGCGGCTGGCATCGAATTTTAGAGCGTAGCTCTTGCTCAACTACTCGCTGCCTCATCGTGCTTTGATTTCTGTTTCGCTTTGCGACTCCAAGAAAATCAGGACGAAGATTCTTAGCTATATTGCCCAAAACAATCCCCAAGCTTATCCAGCGGCCTTTAAGGCTTTCCCTACCGCAGCTTTCATTATCGCGACGGGATTGCTCAGAACCGGTCCATGCCCTGGAGCCAGGTACCTGCAATCAAGCTGCGCAAGCTTATCTGCTGAAGCACACGCAGTTTTCCCATCCCAGGTACCCCCCGCCGGGAATGGGAACAGCAAGTTAAGATGACCAGCCACATACAATCCAAAAACCGAGGAGAAGGCATCCCCAACGAGCAACGCAGAGTTCCGAGAATCGAAGAGCGCGATCTGACCAGGTGTGTGACCAGGCGCAGAAATCACGCGGACGGATCCGATGACATCGTGCTCCGTCACGAGTCGATCAATTCTTGCCTTACAACGCAGGAAACTGCCCCGGATCTTGGATTTTGGTTCGTTAACGTCTAGCGAGAAATCCCCATCGTAAACGCGTCGTTCCCGAGCCGAAATGATGATTTGAACCCCGGAGAGTTTTTCTCGCAACGCATCAAGCGATCCAACGTGATCAGCGTGGGCGTGTGTAAGAACAATGCGTCTCACCGACGATTTTGCCTGTACCGCGAACTCGCTGATGAAACGATGAGCGCCTCGGTAGCAAGTATCGACGAGCGTAAAACCGTCCTCTTCCCGAACCAGATAACAGTTGATTGCACCGAGCTGGGTGAGTTGAATGAGATGCTGATTGATCGTCGTGACTTTCATCGACCGGAAAAGCTTTCTCTTTTTGATATTGCGATCCGAGCTGCAATAACTATGCATCCAGATCTTGACGTCCGCCACCGCATCCGGCACACCTGTCTGGAATCAGAACTATTGTTTTCCGACGTTATGATTTTCGCCCAAGACCCAGACCAATCTTGCCAACGCGCAAACTTACTTCCGTGAACGCCTCGTCAGCGGCGACTATTACAGCCAGCGCAAACACACGCCGGGTACATGGTTCGGCAGAGGGGCGCAAGAGCTGGGTCTAAAGGGCAGCGATTCGGAGCGTCCGCTTGCCGGACCGATTCCGGCAGCGTCCGAGCGACCGAAAAAGGACGCGGGGGGATCCGGCGAAACGGAATAAATGGAGGGGTAAGCGATCAGCTTGGAGCAGCACTGCTATGAGCAAGCGTACTAGAGAAGAAAAAAACGCAAAGTCTCGGCAACTCGCAAAGCCCGACGGGATTTCGGCCGGCCGGAAGTTTCCCCAATCCTACGGTAAGGTCCGCCTCCTCATCGACCACCCCCACTCCTACCGCGAATGGAATATAGTTGGCGGGTGTGACGTGCCAGGTTTTTTCTACTTGGAATCCCGATTCCGGTTAAACTCTGGAGAGCAGCCGGCGACTTACACAGAGTTCGAGCTCTGTCTTCACGAGAGCCAATTTGAGAGGGTCTAGTTGATGGGCATCATTGGGATCAACTGACGAAACGGAAAGTATTCCATTAACGGAATACAATATGTTTCGTGAGGCGACCCCTAACTGGCGATGAACTGATCATAGGCTTTGCAAAGCGGCTTTTCGGTCTTGAGCTCCTCGGCCCTTTCATCGCAACGTTGATTTGGACGAAAACGAATTTCACCGAAACCCATGAAGACCGTGACCGATCAGCTGACTGCCTACCGAGCGCTGGTCATGGCTGGGCAGGTACTCGGCAAGCGCGTGATCGTGACAGGTGCGTCAGGCGGGTCGGTCGTTTCGCCATTCAGCTAACGAGGGCTGCAGGCGGGCACTCGATAGGTCCGAGGCATTCTTTGAGCGTCGGCGAAACACTCCTGTGGAAGACTATTCCCATATCGTTGCGGCGTCCCAAACTTGGCCCCGAAAGCCTACGGATAAATTTGGACTAGCCGCCCATATGC
>JBAUZZ010000039.1:0-7981 GCA_049585495.1 Chthoniobacterales bacterium
ACTCTATTAAACTGCGTCCTGCCTGGTTTTCCCCTCCCTGTATGAAGGGTTTGGGATTCCAATTATCGAAGCCATGCGCTTCGGCACACCCATTGTCTGTAGCCGGGAGGCAAGCATCCCGGAAATCGCTGGAGATGCTGTTCTCTACGCGAACACGCGAAACCCGCTGGAGCTCGCCTCGGCCCTCCGGCAAATCACCGAGGATGATAGTCTGCGCAAGAGTCTGGCCGAACGCGGCCGGATCCAACTAGGCAAATTTGATTTTTCCGCAGAAGTGGCGCGGTTGGCCGACGCGTTGATGGCCGCGGCAAGCATGAAACCACGCCAACGCAAAAGGACGTGGAGAACGGTTCTCCTGAATCTCGTTTCGGAAGGAACTTATTTTTCTCGTGCCGTAGCTCGGCAAGCTCTGGAAGGAGCAATCAAGCTGGGATTGAAGGTCGAGGCGATGGACGCCCCAAAGGGGCCAGAGAACTCAGCCCGGGGTTTTAACCCCGGGCAACGCAATCCCGCCCCGGTGCGCCCCGAAAGGGCGCCACATTGAGCGAGATACATCCCAAATTCCGAAAATTGGCTTGTAGGACGGCTGGGTCAGCCGCCGGAACCCGATATTGACCCCATTATTTAATTTGATGAGCGATATATCTAGTCTGAGCAAGGCGAGCTTGCGCCCTTTCAGGGCGTATCATTTGATTGCCCGTTTCCCCGGGGTTGAAACCCCGGGCTATGTCCTACAGCCCCTTCGGGGCATCTACTTTTCACGATAACAATGCGGATCGGACTGGACGTTGCTCAGACTTGTGTTGAACGCCACGGGAGTGGCTGGGTGGCGGATAATATTGCCACTGCCATGAGCACGGCGTGCCCCGGGGATGACATTATCCTGTATCATCAATTTGGCGGTCGGATCAATTGGGACACGTCCAAAGGGACCATCATTCAAAGAAGCAATGTCACTTCCCCGTTTATGGGATTGTCCTGGCTGACAAGCAAGATTGCCTGGAAACGGATCGAAGCCGGGAGAGCAGATCTTCCTGGTCATCCCGAGATTGTCCATGCCAACTGTTTTCAAGCACCGCCGCTTGGCAGTGCGCGGCTCGTGTATACCGTCTATGACTTTAGCTTCTGGACTCATTCCGAGTTTACTACGGAAGCTAACCGGTTCGCTTGCCAGCAAGGGATGCTGGATGCCATCCATTCCGCAACCGGGCTCGTGTTCATTTCCGAAAACAGCCGGCGCGATTTTTGTCAGCTCTTTCCAGGTTTGACAGAACGCCGAAGGCTGATGACAACTGTTGTGTTGCTGGCATCCAGATTCCCATGCCTCGCCGAGGCGCGCCCAACATTCAGTCCCGGGCCCTGGTTGAGTGTGGGAGCATTGGAACCAAGGAAAAATTTCGATGTTCTTCTGAATGCGTTTGAAATTTATTGGAGCCGTTCCAAGAGGCGCCGAAAGCTCCATCTTGCAGGCGGGAGAGGGTGGAAAAGTGAAGGAACCTGGAAGCGGATTTCGGAGCTCCAGCAGCGTGGAATGGTGCGGCATTGCGGCTACATATCGGATAGCGAACTATGCCGTTTTTACCAGGAGTCGTTCGGATTCGTTTTTCCCAGCCACTACGAAGGGTTTGGCTTGCCGGTATTGGAAGCGATGAGTCAGGCCTGTCCTGTCATCACCTCAAGAAAGTCCAGCTTACCCGAGGTAGGCGGGGATGCTGTGTCCTACTGGGACGGTCAGTCGGCCGAGACCCTCGCAGCCTGTATGCTCCAACTTGAAAAGGACGAAATGTTCTATGTCCGCGCTTCCCAAGCGTGTCTGGAAAGAGCCAGGACATTCTCTTGGGAGAAAACGGCGTTGGAGCTCAGGAAGTTTTACGACCGAATAGTTCGGCCAAATCGCAATTCGAACGAATCGCTGGAGGGCGACGCTCCGCGGTCGCCGCGTTGACGCACGGGACGGAGCTGCCTCGCAACGTCGTAGTCCTGGTCGTGACTGAAATCTTCACTCCGGCGTCCGAATACGTCTCTCCAAATCCGGCCCAATCTGCTGGAAATGTCGGATGTTCCAGGTGTAAACATGCTTCGCCTCCACCTCGCGGGCAGCGGCTAATAAAAGGACGTCATAAATTCGGCCGCCGGTCAGGCCGAGTTCAGCGGCATTTCGGACGGTCTTAAAGTAGTCCTCTTCACTTAGCGGGACGATCGCCACCCTCTCGCGAAGCTGCTCCAGAAAAAGGAGCGCGTGATCCGGCGAAACCGCGGGTCGTACCGGAAGAGAGGTCATTACCGAGTAAACTTCAGCGACCGAATGCGCGCAACACGCAGTCGCTGATTTGGATGCCCGCGTAAAAATTCCCAGGCTCGATTCGTGATTCACGTGGTCTCCCCAAAAGGCCGCCACCAGAACCGATGTATCCAGGAAGTCCCTGACCACGTCACCTCACTTCCCGCGCGCGTCTCGAGCGGTCCTGATCAATAAGTTCCTGGATCGAAACGCTGGCGCGCTCGCCGGCATTGCCGAATTTTATGGAATTGATACAGCAGCTGGGCAAATGCTTCAATTTTGACCGGATGAGCCAGCCGATCACACAGCCCAGAGTTTATGACTGTTTTCTCTACAATGGCGAGATAGACGCGCTGGAGATTCGCCTGCACGAGCTCGCGGAGGTTGTACATCGCTTCGTTGTCGTGGAGTCAGACACGACCTTTCGCGGGCTTCGGAAGACGCAGAGTTTCGATCCTTCGGATCCCCGCGTTGCGCCTTTTGCCGCCGCGATCAGGTACGTGGTCGTGCTGGACATGCCCCCCACAGAAGAACCCTGGCAACGAGAAACCTGGCAGCGCAACGCTATCCTCCGCGGCCTTCCGGATGCCGGCGAAGACGATATTGTTCTCGTGTCCGATGTGGATGAAATTCCCCGAGCGGCCACCGTGCGGGAGATGGTGCAGGACAAGGAAACCCGTATGTTCGGGCTGCAACTTGCCTCTTATCGCTCCTACGTCGATTACCGGAATGTCGCTGGACCTGAGTCGGCAGGCACCTGGACGGTTGCGGCCAGGTGGGGGGAATTTGAGAGAGTCGCGCCCCATGACCTACGGCATAACGTTCGCAAGGGACACCTGCCGGCGCGCGTCCTTGCGCATGCAGGCTGGCATTTTTCTGGCCTGATGGAGGGCGCTTGGCGGAAGATAGCCGACTTTTCGCCCGAAGCGTTCGGGAAGGCCGGCTTCCTGCGCACAATCAATATTTTCGGCGGTGCACGGTACATTGGTAGGGTCGTTTCTCCCGCCGCCGGGCGGGAGAGTCGCCCCTACCGAAATTGTGCCTTGCGTTGGGACATAGTCGATCCCAAGGAACTGCCATCCTGGCTACAGGCGAATCGTGAAGCTTTACCGCGCCTGTTCTGTCCTCGCCATACCGTCGCACGGCTGACGCGTTCTCTCGTGCCTCATTTCACCCGATCGATCCCGAATAGGAGCGCGGCCACGCCGCCGGTAATCATCTGTCCTTACGTTCACGCCCACGAGGCTGCTGAAATAAGCGTCAAGTTCGGACTCGAAGAGCCACGTGGGCGCAAGTTGGAATTCTTTTTATGGCACGACGCTGACGGTGCCGGCCCCGAGCGCGCGTTCCAGCACTGCTGGGACCAATTTCCAGAGCGGGACATGGTTATCCTGCATTCGGATATGGCGCCAATGCCCGATGATCGGTCCAATCGCTGGTACGATGCGCTACTCCAGTACCGAAATAAACTTCCGCGCGCGGGAATGCTTGCCTGCAATTTGTTTTACCCGCAGGCGAGGCCGGGCGAACCCTGGCGGGTGCAGTGCGCCGGCGGCACCTTTCGCGAAGGGCAAATTGGGCACTTGAACGGTCTGGTACAGAAAGGCGCAAGTGCCACGGCGGAAGGTGTCCCGGCAGAAGCGCTTCGCAAGGTCCGGATCGTGGATTGGGTCACCTTCGGCGGGGTTCTGATCCGGCGCGAAGTGATACGCGCGTGTGGGCCGGTCGACGATCGTTACCGCTGGGCCTACGTCATGGATGTCGATTATTGCTTCGAGGCGCGTCTTCGTGGTTTCCCCTTGTTCCAGGTACCGGTCGCGCTGCAACACGAAGCGGGTCGAACCACGCGTGCACTCCGGGAGACAGACTCAAAGTTGCACGAATACGTTTTGCGCAATTTTGAATTGTTCTACGACAAATGGCGTCCTTTCAGTGCGGCGCTACCGCCAATCGGTTAAAGCCAAATTCCGACGGTAGGGTCGTTTCTCCCGCCAGAGGCGCGGCAGGCCGAAACGACCGTTGGCGGTCAACTCGGCTTGCCTCGCCCCAGGCGGGAGAGCTGACCATAACAGAATTTTTGGCGCCCAGGCTGTGTTTATCCACGTCTTAAGAATTGCCCCAGGTTCTTTGCTCCGGACCGAAAAATCGCCGGCCAACCGGACGAACCGCCGGGCAGATGACTATGACTCAGGAGGCGATCGACGGCGTATTGATAGATGGCAAAGTCCAGATCGTTTTTCTTACAGATCATGCTGTAGGTCCGTTCGTCGAGCGCGGAGAGCGAAATAGTCTGCCCATCTTTCTCTCCTGTGACGTTCTCCCGTGGCAGCCGGTCCAGATCCCAGTTCAGTGAACGACCCAGCCAGCGGACTGATAGCTCCGGGTACTCACAAATATAGAACCACCTCATAGCATCGATAAACCGGCGGACCTCGTCGAATTTCTTCGTTATTGCCAATGACCAGCAGGAATTAGACAGCTGTCGAAAGTGCCAATTGCGCACGTAAACATCGACCCGCGGATCATCGGCGGAGACAAATCTCTCAAAGCTTACTGATTTGGCGAACAGTACTGCGTAAAAGCGGTCCGTCCGCAATTCTTCATCTGGCAAAATTACGCTGAACCTGAAGAAATTATAAAGCGATATTAACCGGGTAGCGGGATGCCGGAAGTTAGTAATGCGGGCGTGTCCATCGTTTACCGCCGCGAATATGTCATAGCCATAGTGGCCGGCGTAGACATCATAACCGCGGAAACGGGCATAGTCTCCGCCCAGCTCATCATGTTCGACCTTAGTATTTTCGACTAGTGGAGACCACTTCTGCGCCGGGAACCGGCTTTCAAGTATACGTCTAAGTGAAGCTCCTCCTGCCTTGGGGTTGTGAAAAAAGAAAATCTTCTCGCTCATCTTTTGAACGGCAAAACTCAGGTCAAAGCTTCGTTGACAGAAGCGGCTTTGGCTTTCTGAAGACTCATTTTTAGAGGAGACGGCTAATGCGACAGGTTCGTTACTAAAAGTCACAACCTAAAGCGGTCAAAATTGATCCCAAATTTCGACCTGCACACCGTCGTCAACAAGGACAGGTTTGCCGCCATATTGTCTCATAACACATGCGTTGATGCCCTCCAAGTCCAGCCGGTCCGCTCAGAGAGCGGATCGATGCGGCCGACGCCTGGTAGGGTCGTTTCTCCCGCCAGAGGCGCGGCAGGCCGAAACGACCGGCCGGTCCAGGCGGGAGAGCCGCCCCTACCGGACTCTCCCACCCACAGAACTACGATCTTGATTCAGTGATTTACCGGTTGCGCCGATTGCAACACCCAATCATTACCAGGAGTTAAGGCCAATTGCGTAGTCGCAAAAGAAGCGCTACGAACTGTCCAGGTCCAAACCTGACCGTTCAACGCGTTTCGCCAAATGATCTGCCCGGCTCTGTTCGCGTTCAGATAAGCAGCGCCCATGATAGACCACGGGTAGCCGGCTGCTCCGGGGTTCGCATATCCTATGACTTGTGATCCGTCCAACTCCCAGACGCTCACTGCGCCGGTCGCTGAGTTCTGCCAGATAATATCTTCCCGGCCATCGCCGTTGACATCCCCGAAGCCTTTGATGACCCAGGCGGGACCCGCCGATCCTATGACCGTGTATCGGCTGGGCACGCCGTTATTGAAATACCAGGCCGAGACCTGGCCGGTTGCCCTGTTTCGCCAGATCAACTGGGGAGCGCCATTCCCTGCGATGTCCGCAACGCCCATGATCACCCAGTCTGTCGGGATGTTACGAGACCAGCTCACCGAAAAGTGGGGTATTCCCTTGTTAAGCAAGACCCAGGTGTTTCCGTTTTGCGAGTCGCGAACGACCAGATCGGCGTGACTGTCGCCGTTGAAATCACCGATAGCCTGAACTGTTCCCGTGACCCCGCCAAGGTAAAAGCTCTGGATTCCAGCCAACACCACACCGTTCATAAACCAGATGCTGAGCTCACCGGTTCTGGTATTTGACCATAAAATGTCCGATCTTCCCTGTCCGTCGAAATCTCCCACTCCGAGAATCTTCCAATCCAGGGTAGGCGTGGCGATCCCTGGGTGTTGCGAAATATTGGTTCCATTCATGATCCAGATCGAGACCTCCCCCGTCCGGGTATTTCGCCACAGCAGATCACTTATCCGATCTCCGTTGAAGTCGACCGGCGGAGTGACGCTCCGTTCGTCGTAGAGCCACTCTCCGCCGGCGATATCATCGGCTGTGAGCTGGTCCGTATTGCTGATGACGGAGTTCATAATGGCGTTAACCGTTTGGCCATATTGATCCGGGTGATCCAGCCCGATGAAGTGCCCAAGTTCATGCAAAGCAACTCGTCGCAGGTCGATAACAGAGGGCGACAGAGGTCCCCGGTAAGAATTCCAATAAATACCGGCGCTGTTGAAAACGATATCCGTGGGCGCAAAGGTGTTCGGATTCCCAGGGTAATAATAGATTTCAGTTACCGCCAGGGTGTCGCTGCCCAGCGTGTCGCCCCCGACCGCAGAGCCAAAACCCGTCTCATTAATGTTGTTGTTAACGTTGAAGCCATTTGGGTTCGACCCTTCGACCGGCTGGATCTGCAGGTTCAGGAGATAACTGTCCCAGCTTGCCACCGCACTGAAGAAGACCTGGTCAAAACTCCCTGAACCGTCATAGAGGGGGAAACTCGGCAGCCGCGCGCCAAGCTGCGATTGGGAGGCGCTCAAATTCACGTAGATTGCTGGATCCGAGTAGCCCCAGACGATGTTCTCCAAGACCCAGGCCCGGGCCGTGCAGCTAAGTGCGAGAAAGGTCAGGGCCAGGGCGAGGGGCGGTTTCACGGAAGAACTTGGAGGTTACTGGTTGAGCGATTGGCGGACGCGTTCGACGAAACGATCAACGGTGTCGGCCGATCGCAGATACTCGCGAGTCGTGATCCCCTGTGTGGCCGGCATCCGCGACTTGAAGTCTTGCTGTTCGGACACCGGTTGGCCCCAGTGCCGGAAAACGCGATTCACATTGCTTTCATCGTCGTGGACAATGCGCAAAGCCCCCTGATCAAATCCCAGGATCGGGCACACCATTGCCTTGTCCGGCGCGTAGGAAAAGATGAGATAGCGTTCGCCGGGAGCAAACCGGGGTACGCCCGGGACCTTGAGACCACGATCTCCTACCTGACCGCCGAGAAATTCCAGCGAAAGGGTAGGGGAGGGCGTGCCCTTAACCATTTGGTTCACCGTAAAGTTCACTCTGGTACGGATCGATTTTACACCCACCGGTGACGCCCAATAGGAAGTCAGGTTTTGCACGGTTACATCGGCGATGATCTCTGCTTTTTGCGAAATTTCCGGCAGATCCAGCGTAAGCGTCGTAGAGCAAAACGCGGGAGTGTTACTGAACAACGTCCAGATCGTGAGGCTCACGAAGAACGACCGAGCGAACTGCCAGGAAGCGATTTTCACAGCCGATTACAAAAACAACGTTGAACTTCTAGACGAAACAGAGTCGCCTTGGCTAGCCTGAAATCTCAATCTTGATGCTGGCACTGCGCCTTCGGTGTGGGGCTTGCCGCATTTGGTAGAGGTCTGAGGTGGTCTGTCAAGTTTTTTGGGGAGAGTTTTTCACCATGGAAGCGTAAGGCGAGCCGCGGTGGAGCAAGCTGGCGAGGTAGCGCTGGGGGTCGTAAGGTTGATGGGTTT
>JBAUZZ010000040.1:0-2271 GCA_049585495.1 Chthoniobacterales bacterium
CTGTTATGCATCGAGACTTAAACTCCGAAGTTCCGGAGGCTGACCCCCGCCCGCAACGTTGTCGCCTCGCCCGCAGTCGCTACGCGACAGCGTTGCGGGCGGGCGTAGCGACTGCGGGCTGGGCAGCCGCCCTACGAGCTAATTTCGGAATTTGGACTGAATTGAACGATCGGATTCCTATGAACATCGAGACTTTCCCAACCAATGGAAAACGGCTGGACGTGGCGTCACCCCTGAGTTTTTGCGAGGCCGGCATATTGCGGAGCCAGGGTGTCGCCGCGCTTCTGGCCTTTATTCTTAGCAACGCGGACTATTCGGTGGCTCAGACCGGCGACTCCTATGAAGGCTCCTTGAACCGGAACGCGCCGCGAGGGGTCGAAATCGTGAAATTCGCGGTGCCAGGGGGCCGTCCCGAAGAGATCTGCGTTATTCCGCAGCATCTCCCTTTTGCTAAATACCGCGCAGACGATGCAGCTACGGAAAAGGAGTTGGCCCGGTATGACTTTTACAAGCCGGGCAATACTCCTGACAACGGTGCGGTCGCTGTCTGTCCAAAGGCCAAGAGCACAAGCGCGGCCGTCGAGCTCTTCGAGATCCCGAGTGGAAGTACAAAGCCCACTCAAGAATCGGCCGGCTACTGTACCCAAATGGAGAAGACGGGCAAAGACCTCGCCAAATTCAAACAGACTGACAATCGTTACACTACGACTTTGTCTGGCTCGATCCTTGCCTATTACCATATCTCCAGGGTTTTAGGCGATATCTGCGACGTTAAGCCCGCTGTACTCCGGACGATGGATATCGACCAGCACAAACAGGTAGTGAAACTTGCGGCTGAGATGGGGATTCATGGACTCGTCGGGAAGAGCTGGGGCCTGTTTAATGCCTACTACCAGGACCCGCGAACCTCCTCGGTTGCGCAGGCTCTCTTTACTTCCGATTTCAATCAGATCTATGGCGCTCTGCTCGAGAACACCCGAGGCAAGGAGGCCTATGCCGAGTGGTCTAGAGCAGGTTCGAATCTGAGCAGCATCCGGGCATTCCGGAATATGGTCGATGGGCGACCCGTGAAGGGCATTCTCGGATCTTCTGCCTTTTCGCAGGCCAACGTTCAAGCGCTGGTCGGGATGCGTGATATGAGTGAGATGATCGTGCTCGATTACCTTATGGCCCAATCCGATCGTCTCTCGGGCGGAAATATCGCCGATTACAACTTCGTTTATCTCATCGACGGCAATCACGTAAAAGAGGAACGCCTGCCGAAAAATGCTTCTGCCGGTGCTCCCCTTGGCCCAAATCAGGTAGTCGTGAAGAAACTCACCTTGGTCGACAATGACGCCGGACTTCTGAACGAGAATACCTTCGAGAAAAAGGGATACCTGAATCAGATCAGTCATATGCACCCGGAGACCTACAACCGGCTGATCGCTTTCGCCCAAAAATGGAAAGAAGATCCGAGTGTGAAAGAGTTTCTTCATAAGGAGTGCACGCTCAGCACGTCCCAAGTCGCGCGATTCGAAAAGGACCTAATGACCGCCGCGGCCACTTTGCAGTCTCGCCACGCTGCCGGCAAGCTTCTGCTCGATCTTGATCTTGATGATTATTTCTTCGGTAAAACCCCCCAGCCACCGCCGGCTGCCGCTACTAAAATTTTGGGTCGCGTTGTTCTTCGGTAAGCGCCGAAGGTGCATGAGAGTCTAGCTCGGGCGGCAAGGCCCAGGTAACGGATAGGAAAGCGCGCTGAGCGCGAAGATTGAGGCGCGACTTTGAGGAGCTTATCATAGGCCGATGGCAGGCGCTGAAAATTTCCACCACAACGTTTATTGGATTTCCGCCCTACGTAACTCGTTCACTCCGAGTGGAATATTGTTCTAGAAAGTTCTAGAACTAAACTAATTGTTGTGGGATTATCGTGGGATTATGGCATCAGTCCACCGGGATCCACGATTCCCCAAAGGCGTCTTTTACTGTTATTACACCCTGGCTGACGGCCGGCGGGCTACCCGCTCGACGGGAAGACGCAGCAGGGCACAGGCACAGATTGTTTGTCAGGCCCTCCAACAAGCCGAGAATGAAGCGGCTGGTGGTGATCTTACCAAAGACCGGCTCAAAGAGCTTCTCGATGAGACCCTCAAACGGCTCGGCGAAAGCCCGATTGAACGAATCAGCATTAAAAACTGGTTGGAGGAGTGGCTCGCCGGCAAAGAAGGCATCAGTGAACGCACTCGCGAAAATTACGCCCAAGCTGTTCGCGAGTTTCTTGCCTATCTC
>JBAUZZ010000041.1:0-3167 GCA_049585495.1 Chthoniobacterales bacterium
AGCGCCTCCTCATGTTCCTTGCGGGCTTCTTCCATCCGGTTCTGGGCGCTATCCAAAATCCCCAAGTTGTTGAGCATTGTCGCCACGTAAGGCAGATAGGTCTCCGGGTTCTTCTGCGCCAGCGCACGGTAAATCTTAAGCGCCTCCTCATGTTCCTTCCGGGCTTCTCTCATCCGGTTCTGGGCGCTATCCACAATCCCCAAGTGGTTGAGCATTGTCGCTACGTCAGGCAGATAGGTCTCCGGGTTCTTCTGCGCCAGCTCACGGTAAATCTTGAGCGCCTCCTTATATTCCTCCCGGGCTTCCATCATCAGGTTCTGGACGCTATCCAGATTTCCCAGGTTATTGCGCGTGATCGCCACGTAAGGCAGATAGATCGCCGGATCTCTTCGCGCCAACTCACGGTAGGTCTTCAGCGCCTCCTCCATCCGATTCTTGTCGCGATCAAGTATGCCCAGGTTGTTGAGCGTCGCCGCAACGTTAGGCAGGTAGGCCTCCGGATCTTTCTGCGCCAACTCACGGTAGATCTTCAGTGATTCCTGATATTCCTTCCGAGCCTCCTCCGTCCGGTTCTGGGCGCTATTTAGAATCCCGAGGTCGTTGAGCGTCGCCGCTACGTAAGGTAAATAGGTCTCCGGGTCCTTCCGCGCTAATTCACGGTAGGTTTTCAGTCTCTCCTCATCTTCCTCCCGCGCGTTCTGGTCGCGATCTGAAATCCTCAGGTTGTTGCCCAGGTCCGCAAGCTTGGCACTTTTTCCATCTTTCCTCGTCCAGTCCGAGCATATCTGCCGCCCCGGTTTCGCTGTTTGAACCTGAGTAGGATTTATGAGTAAACGCGTTCCCTTGCGCTTCGAAGGATTTTCCTTTGGTTCGATTCGCAGTGATGGTACGACCTACGAACATGATGTCGTGATCGACCAGGGGCACATCCGCAAGCGCAATAAGAAGCCATCCAAAAAGTTCCGCGACACTTTCGGACACACACCGCTCTCAATCGAGGAAGACATACCCTGGAAGTGCCAGCGGCTCGTGATTGGTACTGGCACCGGAGCCTTGCCGGTCATGAACGAGGTAAAGCGTGAAGCGCATCGCCGGAAAATCGAATTGGACATATTGCCGACGGCGGGAGCTATCAAGACGCTACAGGAGGCCGGTGACGAGACCAACGCGATCCTGCATGTCACATGCTAGGAGTTGCGCCTGAGCCGGCGTTGCAGAAGGCGCCGGTCGAGAGCGACGGCGAAAAGCGCGGAGAGACGATCGCCTCGGTCAGGCCGGGGTGCGGCGGACAAGGCGGATTTAGTTGGCCAATTCGAATCCAAGAAAACCGGCAAGAAAACCAGTGCGCGAGATTTCGCCCATAGGGGTTCGCGCAGAACGCAGACCCATGTTCTCCCACCTTCACTGTTCTGCGTCACGAGCTTGGGGTTGCCATATTGCGCTCTGACTTGGGACCGGTTTCGCTTTTCACAACCTGCGGGTCGGTTCAGTCCTGCCGGCCACAATCCGAGCGCCGGCTAAGGCTATGCGCTCCAATGCAGCCCCACTGTTCGTGTTCGCGCGGGTGGCAAAGTCTTCGGAGGTTGCCCATTCTTCCTGACAAAACAGCGAGGTATATAGCCGTCGATAGTAGGCGACTTCTGACTGAAAATGGGCTATCTTATTTTAACCTAGAGTCTCGATTCTACGCGGTTCTATCAAAAGCTGCTTAAGTGGCCTAGCGTTAAATCCACGCCGATCGAAGTCCCGGGAACCGAAACGGCCAAACGCCGCGGAAGTGTTTCAATAAGCAGAAAGCATCGAAATGGCGGTCTTACGCCTAGCAGGCATCAAATGAACGAATTCACAGACAAGAATGAACAGGCCTTTCTTGATGCCTGCGGAGCAATAGGTGTTGAGCCTAACGCAATGATTAAGCCGCATAAAGAGCGATACCTTGTGTCGGAATTCTTAAAAGATCCAGTGCCGTGGCTGGAAACTGAGCTCCTGTATTACTCTTACACAACGCGAGAAGAGGCCCAGGAGGTCGCCAACGGCATCGATCGAATGATCGGTGATCCAGATAGTGTTCACCGGGTTTTCGTCGGAACGTGATTCAGCAGACGAGGCGCAGAGGTTTTGGATGATCTGCTCTCACAACACAAAGGCCGGGTCGTTCAGTTGTGCCGGCGAAAAATTCTCGACCCTCGCGGAAGCGGTTGCTTTTGTCGAATCGCCCGAAGCGCCGAACTCGGAGAAAACGACCGTGGGCTTTAGATTCCGCAAACGCATCCGCCTGGCTAAAGACGTCCCGCTTAACCTGGCAAGAGAGCGCCTCGCTCAGCTTCGGTGGCCACGGGCTCGCCACGAGCATCAATGCGCGGAGGGAGTCCCAGGAGCGCTGCGCAGGCGATCGAGCTGACTAAATACTTCTTCAGGTTAACATGATCAAAACCGAGACAAACGCAGCGGCAGTCGTAGGGGCGCCAGTGAACCTTGTCCCGTGTCCTTACTGCGGCCAGACGCATCACCTCGAGATCATCAAGGTTCAGATCGTGTCGGGCGCGAAGCCGGATTACGCCGTCAAGTGCGAAGGATGCGACGCTGTGGGTCCATGGGCCATCAGTCCAAGACTCGCCGAACGCTGCTGGAACTATCGGTATGATCTATCGGCGAGCCTACAAGCGACTGAGAACCTGGAGTTAGAACAACCGAGATTTAAAGCCAGAAGGAACGCGAAGGTTAGCTACAAGGAAAGAGCATCAGAAAGGCAATGATGAATGATTTTACTCCACGTGCCCAACAGGTCTTGACGCTTGCGCGCAAGGAGGCCGAGCGGTTCAACCACAACTACGTGGGAACGGAACACCTCTTGCTCGGACTGATCAAACTTGGACAGGGCGTAGCAGTCAATGTCCTGCAAAAGATGGGACTCGATCTGGAGAGGGTTCGCATGGAGGTGGAGAAGCATGTCGCTTTGCATCCCGAGACAAACATGGTCGGGAACATTCCGTACACGCCACGAGTCAAAAAGGTTTTGGTGTTAGCAGGCAAAGAGGCTAAAGCGTTAAATCACTCTTACGTAGGTACGGAACACATTTTGCTGGGACTCTTGCGGGAAGGTGAGGGAGTCGCCGCACGCGTGTTAAAGAGTCTGGAAGTTGATCCCGCACGAACGCGAAACGAAA
>JBAUZZ010000042.1:0-11418 GCA_049585495.1 Chthoniobacterales bacterium
CTCTCAAACATCGCCCAAACGCACATATTAAACCTGACTTTCGGAATTGTCTTGGAGGGCGACGCTCCCGACTTCGCAAGGCCTACGTCGCGGCTGAAAGTTGGATGGCACGTACACTACTGCAGCCTTTCCCGATCCAGAAGGGCGCGCCTTAGCTCCGCGGAGGCGGCCGCCGTCGCCGCAACGTCGGAGTTCAGCTGAACAGCCTTCCAGCCTGTAATGAGGGGGCGGATTCATATGGTATGCCCAGATTTGCCGGCTAGCCTGGAATGCTCTCTTGGTCAGCATCCTGCAGCTCAAACCTTGGAAGCATCTTCAGGCGTTTCAGCTGGGAGTAACTGGCCCCTGCGCATGATGCCAGCAAGCCTGCGGCGGCGACCACCAGCGTCTGCCGGATGCCGATAACGCCACCAAGCCAGCCCCCAAAAAGTGCCCCAAAAGGCATGATCCCAGTCACACAGAATCGAAATGCTCCGTTCATCTTGCCGAGAAGTTCGTTTGGCGTCAGAGATTGGCGGATAGTCCAGGCAAAAACAGTAATAGCCGCGCCTCCGGCACTGAGAGCAAAGTAGGCGGCCGTTAAACAGAGTATCCCAAGACCATGGGCACCGCTCACCAGGGGAAAACAGAACGCTGCCAACGAGGTCAAAGCACTAGAGTAAATCACCAACGGACCTGGCCCGAGCCAGGCGCCAAGACGTCGAGCGCTGAGAGAACCGATCACCGCGCCGATGCCTCCGACACTTACAGCCATTCCGAATATTCCCGACCTGATTCCGATCTCGCGTGTGGCGTAGAGAACGACTAACGCCATGAGGGCATTCAGGAAAAAGTTGTTCAATGTCACCAGGCAAAGAAGCGAACGAATGTGCGGCTCATGACCGACGTACCGAAAACCGTTCCCGATCTGGGAAAACAGATTCTGCTGAGGAAGACCGATCTTCGCCTCGCGATGCTTGATTCTGAACAAACAGCCGGCACACAAAAAGAACCCCAAGGAATCTGCCAACACAGCCATAGGCGCGCCCAGGATTTCTACCATGATCCCCGCCAAACCCGGTCCTGCTGACTGGCCAAGCGCATACGACATCATGATTTTGCTGTTAGCGTTAACCAGGTTCTCCCGATTCACTACCTCCGGGATATAAGTTTGGTACGCCATCTCAAAGACCACTTTGAACGATCCCATGGCGAACATCACCACGTAAAGCACTTCGAGACGCGCCCAGCCCCGAAGGACGGCCAGGGGTACAGCAACGATGACGATGCCTCGAATCAGATTCGAAAGGATCATCAACAATCTTCGGATTCCCAGGTCGGCCCAAACGCCAGCCGGCAAAGTTAGAATCAAAAATGGCGCAAACTCGGCGGCTCGCAGGAACCCCATTTGCTGCGCCGTTGCATGCAGAGTCAGCGCGGCCAAGAGCGGAATAGCGAATGCCGTAACCTGAGAACCGAGCGTCGAGACAGACTGGCCCAGCCAGAAAAATCCGAACGAACGATTAATCAGGAAGGACGGGCGCTTAGTAGAAGAGAAGCCGCTGGCCTCGTCTAGACTTTTCACTTCGAGCCCGGACGCTTCTCTGCAATGTGCGATAGGTGAGTGAGGCGTCTATTTCCATGAGCGGTCCAGGGCCTCTCCACGAATTGTTGCTCATGACTAAGCGGTTCTCCAAAACTGTTCATTCGCTGTTCATTCTTTGAAATATCCTGCCCGAAACACTCCGAAAACAATGGCCCTTGTGCCGTCGCTTCGGTCCGGGGGAAACTAGCGAACGCGATCCGGCCCCAAATCCCTTGCCGGATAAATAGACACCCTTATTAAATCGAGAGTCGAAGAAATTTCCAGTATTAATTCTCAAAACGAAGCGCGTTGACTAAGCAGATTCTGCGCCGAATCTTCGAACATGTCTCTGCAACAGGAGTCTGGCGGTGCCCGCGCGGCGCAAACTCAGCTTTCCAATCCGGACGTTGCCGTTGATATCGATCAGGTTCGTGATGTTCGGTTGCGATCGCTCTTGAGCAATAGCTCGGCAGAGTCGGATATCTGGTTGGGCGAATCGACCGATGGAGAGCGAGTCGCGGTGAAGATCTATCGCCACGGTCAGCTGCCCGGGGTCATGGACCTGCAAAAGAAGCAGGCGCTCCGGCATCCCCACCTGGTGCCGATCATCGATGCCGGCGAAGTGCAGGGGCGCTACTACGAAATCTCACCGTTTCAGGAAGGCCCGACGCTGGATCGTTTTATTGTGCAACATGGTGTGCTGGCCGGCCCTGAGGCAACGGAGTTGTTGCAGCAGCTCTCGGATGCAATTCATTACCTGCATGAGCAGCAGATCTTGCACCGCGACATTAAGCCATCGAATATCTTCATCTCTAACCGCCAACCACTCGAGGTTGCTCTGGCCGATTTCGGATCAGCACGCTTGACCGCCTATCAGACGATGTTGACGGGGACAATTGGGACCGTTGCTTATTCGGCTCCGGAAGCGGTTACCGGTCTCCAGTCCGAGGCGAGCGACTATTGGAGTCTCGCGATGGTCCTGCTGGAGGCCATGACCGGCCGCCAGGCTTTCCAAGGACTTGATTTAAAACAACAACTGTACCGCGTTGCCAGCGGGCAGGTGGAAGTGCCGGAAGCGCTGCCGGAGCGTTGGCAAACTTTGTTTCGTGGTCTGCTCACAACCGACTATACGCGGCGTTGGCGCAAGAAAGAGATCGATGCATGGCTGAACAGCGGGTCATCGAGTCGGCCGGTTATCATTCCGAAGGCGCCGGTCTCTTCAGTTCGTGAGCGGGTTTCGGGGCGTGTCGAACTCGAGCGATTGCCCGAACCGGGAGAGCTATCGAACGAAGCTCTGCTAGAGCTGCTCGTCGGGGGAGCCCTGCGGCCATTATTCCGTTACTTTTGGGTCGCATTTGTCGTTGGCGGTATGACTCGCAGCAGCGTTCTCGCAGCGCTGATTCTGGTTCTGCTTGTCGCAGTTGGCGTCGCTCTCGAGTTCCGGCCGGCTGGGATGGAGCGCTACAAACGCGAAAGCCGGGTCGAACGGCAACTGCGATCATTGCCCAGAAAGAAACGGCGGAAGATTAGACGCATCGTACGGGAATGGATGCGCGAAACCGGCCGCGCGAATAGCTAGTTCTGGCAGCAGAATCTTCCGACTTCGCCGGACAACGACTCGCGCCGGATCAAGCCAAGGCGCCAAAGCGTGTCCAAGTCGCGCAGCAAATTCACTGGGAAATCTTTCTGGTGTATCGTTTAAACCACACGGCTAGCCCCGACTCTTTGATTTCGCCAGCGCCGGCGGCTTCGAAAATTACCCTGGCTTCGAGTTCGCTAGCTTCTAGCCGATAACCATTTCGAGTACAGAAAGCGTCTGCCACCAGGAGCGCTGTGCGCTTGTTGCCATCGATGAAAGGATGATCGCGGATTAGGCCCCAGGCATAAGCGGACGCTAACACAGGAATTGGGGGCTTGGACTTGCCGTAGCTCAAAAGCTGTTTGGGTCGAGCCAGGGCCGATTCCAAAAGCCCAGGATCGCGCAATCCTTGAGCACCGCCCCCTTGAGAAAGCGCCAGTTCGTGGATCGCGATCGCCACGAAAGAATCGACCCATCGGATCACAGCTTGGCCAGAGCCTTCAGAGTATTGCGATAGCGCTTGACTCCATCCCTGGCTGCTTTCAACCACTTCTCAAACTCTGGGTCATATGGAGTAAGCGTGAGTCCCTCTGAGGTCTCGAGAGCGTAGAGCTCATCTCCTTCGCCGAGCGCCATCCGATCGAGGATTTCTTTAGGCAGAATAATCCCATGCGAAGAACCGATTGCGCGTATCTTGAGTTTGGCCACGCCCAGATTATAACCTATATTACAATCAAAGGCAAGCGAACCCAAAATTCGGCCGCGATAGAGCGGCTCGACTGAGCTCGTCGAAGTCGTCGCCCTCCGTGCCTGCAATTCGCCTGTAGGGCGGCTGGGTCAGCCCCCGCAACATCGGATGTTGAGTTAAATCCTAATACCGAAGTTGAGAAGTCGTCCTCGAGTTGCGCTGGCGCTCCCCTTTGGGAGCGGAAATTGACGTGATTCACATCCATCTTGGCGTGGACCACTGCCTCGCAGCGTTTGAAATGGTCTACCAAGACAAGGCTGGCGCTGTTGAGGTGGCTGACTTCTTCGGCCGGGATGAAACGCTTGAGCATCTGAGTTTTGCCTGTGCCGAGTTGCTATCTGCCCGAACTGCGGGCAACGCGAAACGTGTCGCTGCCTTCGCACACCTTCTCGCGATTCACATCGCCGAGAAATACACAAACCTTGCATTGCAGAGGCCTGATTATCACCGCGGCTTACCGATCGCACGGCTCCGCAAGGTCGAGGACTATGTGCGTGCGCACCTCGCAGAAAGCATCTCAATCGAGACGCTGGCTGAATTGGCGGAGCTGAGCCCTTTCCACTTCTCGCGCGTGTTCAAGCAGACCACGGGGATAACGCCGCAACGCCCTCTAGCGATTGAAGAGCGCACCGCTTTTCCGCAAGAATACGACAGGCGCCGCACGATCCCGAGAGCAGCCAATGCTGAGCCGGACTAGCCTGGCCGACGATGAATACAACTTCTTTCGCTACCCAAGGCTTGGTTGCTTCTTGGCCATCGCTGAACAGTGGCGTGTCGATGCGGTCTCCACAAGATCGTTAATTTTTTAAGTACGACCTCTCCAGGAACTGGCGGCATAATGCGGTGAACGCGAACGCTCAAAAAACACAAATACAACATGGAAATCAAAAGAATTGGTTCAGAACCCTCCGCCAAAGGACCGGCCGACTGGTTTACCGGCACGGTGCGCATTGACCCCCTGTTTCAGGCAAACGCTCCAGCTTGCGCGGTCGGCGCAAGCGTTACGTTCGAACCGGGTGCTCGCACCGCGTGGCACAGCCATCCACTGGGTCAGATCCTGATCGTCACAGCGGGTTGCGGTTGGGTGCAGCGCGAGGCCGGTCCGATTGAGGAAATTCATCCGGGCGATGTGATCCGGTTCCTGCCGGGCGAGAAGCATTGGCATGGCGCGACGCCAACCACCGCCATGACGCATATCGCCATTCAGGAACAGCTCGATGGTAACGTCGTCGACTGGATGGAAAAGGTCACCGACGACCAATATCGCAAGTGATCTCAGCACGTGAGTGGCTTTAAGATTTCATTAGATGAAAGAAACCCACCTGACCACATGGTCGAAAGACGAACTGCGCAAGATCACTGAGGCCGATGACTTGTACATCTCACCGTTCCGTGAGGACGGGGTGACGTACGGCACCCCGACGTGGATTTGGTCCGTCTCAGTCGATGACGCCCTCTACGTGCGCGGCTACAACGGGCAGAATTCTCGTTGGTACCAGGCCGCGGTGCGGCAGAGGGCCGGGCGGATCACCGCCGCCGGCATGACGAAGGAGGTCACCTTCGAGGCGGTGGACGGACCGATTAACAACCGCATCGACGACGCCTACCGGGCGAAGTACCATGGCAGCCCGTACCTCAGCCCGATGATCGGCGCAAGTGCGCGTTCCGCGACAGTCAAGGTCATGCCGCGCTAGACCACACTTGGCCTTCTATGCCGGTTGGCCGCAAATGCCCAAGGCCGGTAGGGCGAGGCTCCGCAAAGGCTTGTTTACTTCGCGAAGCAATTAGGGTTCTTCCAACGCTGATGAGTTACACCAGGATACTGCCGAGCCGTCTACCCCAGTCGGGTCGACCGATCGAAGGGTAAGTCCGATCCTTTTTGCTGGCCTCCCTGCAGAACTACCTTTCGAATGAGGCGGATCGGGCGCGCTGTCTCAAACGCGGTGGGAAGGCGGAGTTTGTTCATCTCGATCTGGAAGGCGCTGAAGATCGGTACCGGCTGGAACCAGTCGATGCGCTCACCCCCGAAAAGATCTTCGATGGCCGGTGGGCGATGGCGTTGATCGGCGAGGCTTTGAACCGACTCGACCGTGAATACGTTTCCCAGGGGAAAGCAACTATCTTCCAAGCCCTGAGAGCATTCTTAGACCCCATCAACACGAAAAGTCTTCCTTCCTACGAAGAAGTTGCTGCTCAACTGGCAGTGAGCGTCGGCTCGGCTAAGACACTGATCCATCGGCTGCGGAAACAATACACTGCTTTTGTCCGGGAGGAGATTAGCCGTACCGTTGCAGACTCCGCCGATGTGGACGCCGAAATTCACCAGCTTTGCGAAGCTCTGATCGCAGCCGAGGGGTGGATCATGCCGTGAAAGTGGACGCCGCAGACAACAGTACGGAGGAACGGCGTAAGAAGGCAGGGTCGCTCCGGGAAGAGGTACGCGCGATAGGTAGCAAAATCATCGGACGGATTCCCAGCGGGGCATTGGGATCTAGTTCAATTGCTTTTCTACTGTTCCTTGTCCTATTCGTTGCCCACGCCCAGGAGACGGCACCTGCTCCCGAACCCAATGAGCAGCCCGCAGCGGTCGCGCCTTCCGGAAGCGGCGAGCTCTGCCCCGCATCACCGTCACAGGCTATATCATTCCGCGTCTGAAGGCACGCAACCAGTCTTCACCCTCGACAGTGACTGGTGGCAAAAACGTGGACAACAAAACGTCGCCCAGATATTGGAGACGCTTCCCTTTGCTACTGGCAATTTTAACCAGACCTTTGCTCCCGTAAATAATACTTCGCCGGGTGGTGACGCCGTCAACCTGCATGGGATTGGGGGGGATACACCCTGGTTTTGGTGGATGGTCTGCGCTTCCCTCTGTTCCCGTTCCCTTTGGGTTTCATGGCGCCCTTTGTCGACCTGAACTCGATTCCGATGGCCGCGATCGACCGGATTGAAATCCTGAAGGACAGCGGTACGGCCACTTACGATGACGATGCGGTTGCCGGTGTGATTAACATTATCCTCAGGGATACCTACAACGGCGCCCAGTTTAACAACTATGTAGGCTTCAGTCAGAGGGGAGACGACGTAACCTACAATTCCCAATTGGTTGGCGGAATCGCCGAGGATCTGGGCCGTTTCGGGAAACTCAGCATCGTAACCGCGTACAGGCAGCCCATTTTGGGATCCCATCCGAAAAGATCCCCGTTTTGACAAGTTGCTGGCGCAGATACCGGAGTATCCTTGAGCCTGCAGGAATTCATCTGCGGATTGCTCATTTTCGGAATCCAGGTTCAGGCTTTTTGTTGATGCTCTCATTATTCTGAGTAATTTTACTCATAATTCTGAGTAATTTGTGATGATCCGAAGACCGATCTTTGACCTGCTGGTCCGGCGCTTAAGGGAGCCTCGCCGCTTCATCCAGGCATTGGCCGGGCCGCGTCAAGTCGGCAAAACAACCCTGGCTCAGCAAGTGATGGAGGCGGTTAACCTGCCAGGGCATTACGCCTCGGCCGACGAGCCGGCCCTGAAAAGCGGTGAATGGATTGCACAACAATGGGAGATTGGACGCCTTAAAGCTCGCGAAGGCAAAGCTCTTCTGGTGCTCGATGAAATTCACAAGGTGCCCGGCTGGTCGGAGTCGGTAAAACAGCTTTGGGATACCGACACGCGCAGCAAGACGCCACTCCGAGTGCTCCTTCTGGGTTCGTCTCCGCTCCTCGTTCAGAGCGGGCTAACTGAGACTCTGGCGGGCCGCTTCGAGATCGTGCCAGCTCCGCATTGGTCGTTTTCGGAGATCCGCGAGCCCTTCGCGTGGAACGTTGAGCAGTTCATTTACTACGGTGCTTATCCGGGTGCAGCGCCATTGATCGAGGAGCCGGAGCGATGGCGCCGATACGTCATTGATTCGTTGATCGAAACCAGCATCTCGCGAGACATCCTGCTTATGACTCGAATCGACAAACCTGCGTTATTACGCCGGCTCTTTCAGCTCGGGTGTGACTACTCCGGTCAGGTGCTCTCCTATCAGAAGATGCTGGGGCAGCTCACCGATGCGGGAAACACCGTGACCTTGGCGCATTACCTCCAGCTTCTCCAAGGAGCGGGAATGGTGGCAGGCTTGTCAAAGTACGCGCATGGCAAACTGCGCCAACGCGGTTCGAGCCCGAAGTTGCAAGTGTTGAACACGGCTCTAATGACGGCTCCGGCCGGGCTGAGCTTCGCCCAAACAAGACAAGACGCGGAGCGCTGGGGACGGCTAGTGGAGTCTGCCGTGGGGGCTCATCTGCTCAACGAGACGGTAGGGTCCGGCACCGAGGTAACCTACTGGCGTGAGCGCAATCAGGAGGTGGACTTCGTCCTCGAGCGCGGGAACACTATAATCGGCATTGAAGTCAAGAGCGGCAGAACTCGGAATGCTTTCAGCGGAATGGAGGCGTTTCGGAGCCTCTTCAACCCGCTCCGCACGCTCCTTGTTGGATCCGGCGGCATTCCGCTAGCGGAGTTTCTGTCATCACCAGTTACGCGATGGTTGAAAAAATAAATTGTCCTGGAGGGCATTTGTTTCCGCCAAAGAAATGCAGTTGCCCTCGGGAGGCGTCTCTCTTTAGGAGTACTGTTCAGGTTCAAGCTTTTTCTTTCCCGCGACTGCTCTGTCGGGTATCTTGGCTTTAGCGCGGGGTTCATCGATGATGCCGGACCAGAGTTCGCCGAAGCGCGGTGCTGCCCGATTTCTCACTAGGCAATCTAGCGTGGCGAGGGTTTCGGCGAACCGACAAATGTTTCGACTCTGTTTTCGGGGCATATTTACAGGTCATCCGAGAACGAGGACGACTGAAGTTGCGGCTCTGCCGCTCCGCGGGGACCGATCAGGCCGTGAAAGCGAAATTGGCAGATCCTGAGGAGGGCAAGAAGGCGGGATTAGCCCTGCGGGAAATCCGGACCTGCCCGGCCTGCGGCACCAAGTTCTCGGCGACCAGCGATGCCGGGTTATGTCCGGTTTGCGTCCTGCTTGGAGCGGCCAGTGGCAAGTCTGCGTTGGCCGAGGCGCTCAATCCAGAATCCGGCTCAGAACGCAGCTCCGCAGAGACCGAGCCGGGGTCGATCATCGGCCGGTTTGAGAACTATGAAGTGATGTTGGACCAGGATGGCAAACCGATCGAGCTGGGACGCGGCGCCATGGGCATCACTTACAAAGCATTCGACATCGATTTGCGGTTTCCGGTGACCCTGAAGGTCATCAGCGAAAAATATGTCGGTGATGAATCGGCGCGGCAGCGTTTTTTGCGGGAAGCGCGGGCGGCAGCAAAGGTGCGCCATCCGAACGTTGCCTCAGTCTTCCACCTGGGGAGGAGCAGCGGCGAGTACTTCTACGCCATGGAGTTTGTGGAGGGGGAGACACTGGAGAGCTTGATCAAGCGCTTCTGCCGGCTGGAGCTGAAGCTGGCGCTGGAAATTACCTCCCAGGTAGCTGCCGGGTTAGCCGCGGTTCACGAACAGAAGCTCGTCCACCGAGATATCAAACCGACTAACATCATGGTGTGCTTGAAGGACGAAGGCCGTGTAATCGCAAAGATTATCGACCTAGGACTGGCCAAGGGAGTAAGCGAACCCGGTTCGGCGATCTCGACCCCTGGGGCCTTTGCCGGGACACCGGACTTTGCCAGTCCGGAGCAATTTGCCGGGCTTGGCTTGGACATCCGTTCGGATCTGTACTCGCTTGGCGTGACCCTCTGGGAGATGCTGGTTGGTCAGGCACCATTCCTCGGTCTGTCTGCGGAGGTGATGTACCAACATCAGCATGCCCTCTTACCGCTTGAACAGCTCAAATGCCTCCCGCAGCCGGTTGTCGTCCTGCTTGAGGTGCTGCTGGAGAAAGATCCGGAACAGCGTCTCCAAGGCCCAGCTGAGCTTCTCAAGGCCATCCCGCTGGTCCTGGCCGCCATCGACGCTAAGCGCTCCGTTACTCCACGAGACTTGAAAGCAATCTCCTGTCAGCGACTGACTGCGTTTCAGAAAACCGGGAGATTCCCGGGGAAGGTAAAGGCGCTGTTCACATCGTCCCGCGTTCGGCTTCTCGCCTGGTCGTTGGTCGGTCTGTTGATTGCCGGGGTAGTGATCCTAGCTGTAAACACTTTCTTCGGGGTCAGACATCTGGCAACGGAATCCTCGGTAACGCCGTTGGCTCCCGTAAGGGCGCCCGAAAAGAGCATCGCGGTGCTGCCTTTCGAGAGTCTGAGCGAGAATAAAGGCGATACCTACTTTGCTGATGGAGTTCAAGACGAGATCCTTTCTAATCTCGCCAAAGTATCCCAGCTAAAGGTGATCAGCCGAACCTCGGTAATGACATATCGCTCTGCTGGTAGTCGGGATCTGCGTTCCATTGCCTCCGCGCTCGGTGTCGCAAAAGTGGTCGAAGGCACTGTACGTAGGGACGGTAATCGAGTCCGAGTTACGACTGAACTTATCGATGCGCGAACCGACGAGACCCTTTGGTCCGACAGTTTTGACCGGGACTTGACGGATATCTTTGCCATCCAAAGTGATATTGCTCAGGCGGTCGCCTCCAGATTAAGCGCCAGCTTGTCTCCTGAGGAACGCAAGGACATCGAAGAACGGCCTACTAACGACTTGGAGGCGTATGACCTCTATCTTCGCGCGAAAGAATTGATCGCGAATGCCGAACTCTTTGGAATCGGAGACGAGCGCGAAGATCTCCTGAGCGCGATCAGGTTCCTAGAGGAATCGACCCGAAAGGACCCAAAGTTCGCGCTCGCCCATTGCTTCATCGCCAGAAGCTCTGACGATCTCTATGATTATGAATATGACAAGACACCGGAGAGGCGCGCGCTAGGCGATGCGGCGGTCAACGAAGCCCTGCGTCTCAGGCCAGATCTTCCTGAAGCCAGTTTGGCGGCGGCTTATCACCTTTATACATGTTATCGAAACTATGAGAGCGCGCGCGTTCAGATAGCGATCGTTCAGCGCGTCCTCCCGAATAATTTTGACGCGTTCACGCTCGCTGCCAGACTTGACCGGCGACAAGGCCGCTGGGCAGAATCCACAAGAGGTCTGGAAAAGGCTGTAAGCTGGATCCCCGGAATCCTGAAGTTCTCTATACTTTGATTGGAAACTATCAAAGCCTCCGTCGTTATCGGGACGCCGATCAGATCTGCGATCGGCTAGTCCAACTTGGACTCGATAAGCCAGGTCTAAGAGAACAAAAGGCTTTCACCGCATTTCTAGAAAAGGCCGATGTAAACGGTTACCGCGCCGCACTAGAAGCACTTCCGTCTTCAGCGAAGCAAGACATGTGGAACACGGGCGCCCGAATCCGTTTCGCGGCGTTTGCCCATGACTGGACAGCCGCGAAAAAGATTTTCAGCGATAGCTCGAATGAAGAGCTTATCTTTTTTTTCTTCGCCCGAGTTCCCCCTGGATGTGTGGAGATCTGGCTCGCAATGGCCCGCGGAGAGAATCCTGGGATGGATGGCAGATTCCAAGCGACGCGCGACGAGCTCAAGCAAAAAC
>JBAUZZ010000043.1:0-11770 GCA_049585495.1 Chthoniobacterales bacterium
GCAAGGCCCCACGTATCCGCTCGTGGTCGATAACCGACACAATATGTGGACGTCAGAGGCGAAGTGCTGAAACAACCGGATAAGCATAAGCTAGCTAGCGCAAAAGTCCGCCAGGATCAGCAAGAGCCCGCGAGATGATCTTTTCATTCCTCCGTAAGCTCGACTCATGAGAACAAAGGCAGAATCGAAAGATGACGAAAGTCCTCTCAGAAGCCTGAGCGGGAGTCGCGCACCCATAATAAACGCGTGTTCTCAAGTGTAGAAAAATAGAGGAAATCATCATGACCGACCACACTCATCAAACAGAACCTACCCAATTCGTGAATGGCGCTGGCATCCGTTTCGCTTATCGTCGTTTTGGAAACAGCCAAGGTGTTCCGCTCGTCTTTTTCCAGCACTTCACCGGGACCATGGACAATTGGGATCCGGCCGTGACCGACGGCTTGGCCCGTGACCGCGAGGTGATCTTATTCAACAACGCCGGCATCTCCAGCTCTGGCGGAGAAACGCCAAACACTATCGGTGAGATGGCACGAGATGCGGGCGTGTTCATCGATGCACTCGCGCTCGAGCGGATCGATCTCTTGGGCTTTTCGCTGGGCGGATTTGTTGCCCAGCAGTTGACTCTGGACCGTCCCAAGCAGGTTCGGCGTCTCGTCCTCGTCGGAACAGGACCGCGCAGCGGGGAGGGAATGGCGTCATTGACTCCAGAAGCCAAAGCGATCTTTGGGAAGACCTATGAAGTTCCTGATGAGTTGTGGTTGGAAGTATTCTTCTCTCCAACCGAAAACAGTCAGTCCGCCGGCCAGGCATTTTTACAAAGATTAAGAGCGCGCAAGGAACACCGGGATCCCCCTATTAACGAGAAGGTCGTTCCGGCTCAGATAGCCGCCGTGGAGGAGTGGGGAGCGCGAAGAAACGACCCTTACGCCTACCTTAAGAATATCAAACAACCGGTTCTGGTCATCAACGGCAGCAACGACGTTATCATTTACACAGTTAACTCATTTATCCTTCAGCGGAACCTGCCCAACGCTCAGCTTATTATCTACCCTGATTCTAATCACGGATCGCAATACCAATTCCCGGAGTTGTTTGTAGAGCATGTGAAGTTGTTCTTGGGAGAACTGTCGATCGGACGTTAACGCGGGAAAACAAACAGATGTCTATTAAGAACGTCGTTTTGATTGCAGGTGTCCACGGAGTGAGCGGCCGCGCCGCCGCCGAACATTGGATCTCCATTTCAGGCACACGGGTAGACGGATTGTCGCGTCGCTCCGCGCCGTTGCCCCCGGGTGTGGAAGCCGTCAGCGCGGATCTGTTCGACCGGGACGATGTGGAACGAAAACTCGGCCAGATCAGCGGGATCACCCATATTGTGTTCGGCGCTTATGTCGAAAAACCGACTGCCAGCGAACGAAGCGAGGTCAATTCGGCCATTTTTAAAAACTTGCTTGATGTCGTTGAAAGGACTTCTCCGTCACTGCAGCACATCACATTCTACCAAGGCGGCAAAGCCTACGGCGCGGATTTAGGCCCCTTTAAAACGCCCGCCCGCGAAGACGATCCACGACTTATGCCGCCGAACTTCTATTTCGATCAGGAGGACTTTCTCCGGGAGCGACGGCAGAGGAAGGAGTGGCATTGGACGGCGCTGCGCCCCGAAGCGACCACCTGTTTTGGTCTTGGCAACCCAATGAATCTTGGGATGTCGATTGCCGTCTATGCCGCTATCTCAAAAGAGCTTCGCCTCCCGCTTAGGTTTCCGGGCACGGAGAAGACCTATGGGGTTCTATTTCAAATCACGCCCGGCAGAAATTCTCGCCCGGGCGACCACTACTGGGACAACGTCCTAAGTCCACTGGCTGGCAGGTCCTCCAAGCCAGTGTTGATCAAGTACGATCCTCGCAATCTGTCGCGCGTCTTCTACCGATACAAAGATGGCCGCTACTGGCCTATTCCCTATCGGAATCTAGGAGCTCCGCCCATCAGTTTGTGGGAGCAACGCGAAGCCATGAAGCGACTTCGCACCGAGGGACGTCGCCTGGTCGATGAGCGGTTAATTTTTGAGACGGCTCTGACGCAGCGGAAGTTAGTGGATTCCGCTCGGAAATCCACGCGGAAGCGGCGAAACAAGGAACGTCTTCAGCACGCGCAAGCGATAAGTTCGGACACCCAGGCCGCTTCTGATTCGGCGCAAGGCATCCGAGGACTCATCCCTACCTCCTTTTGGGGTGGAGGAGTGGTCGTGAATGGCGTACTGGAATTAGAGGTCTACTCGGTGAAGGTGCCCTGCATCCGGGGCACCTTGAAAGTATCCGTCTGACCAACCGGACGGTTGATGTCATCAGATTTCGGCAGATATTTTCGGGCGGCCCATGGATGATTTCCCGTTCAGACCTAAACCAACTTGGCAAGCTGCTTCAGCGCTTCAAGTCGGGCGGGGCGGTTCAAGTCGAGATCTGGTCTTCCCGGGACCTTTCGCACCGCGTCAACGTAAATCTGCGGTAATTCGTGCATGAGCGCTCCTGTGATGACCAAATCCAAGTACCAATCGTAAGGTTTCACACTTTGATCAATCTTCGATTCTTGGGCGATGTACGTTTCCGCGCGGCGAACAAGCTCGCCGTTCGTGACCTCAACCCAGACCACCCTCCGATCGTAGTCAGTGCCTTCTCCCTCAGCGAGCGCTAGGCTCGAAACCTGTGAATGAGGAACATCGAACAACACGCCGTGAACGACGTCGTGGGGATTGGAGGTCGAATGAATCGTACACTTTCCTGAAGAATCGCTACTTCGCTTATCGAAGCGCAGCGTGGCTTTCAGTATCGACCGTCGAGCTTAAGGCCGCACGCCTCCGATACGCGCAAAACCGTGCCGGAACAATGAGGAGAAGCAAGCAGCGGTGCGGACTAGTCGTCCAGCACGGCAACGTTTTATGGGATGGTGAGATGTTGTCATGTCGAATCTCCTTTTTTGCTTCGATGTGAAGTAATTCACGCTGAACCACCTCTCCTTGTCCGTCCAGGTTCGCTCGGGCTGCCAGCCCGCTGCCGCAGCGAGTTCGTGAAATGTTTCTATCCGGTACTTGTACGAATATTCCGTCGTGATGCGCTCGCCTTCGCCAAATTCAAGTTGTTCACCTGCAACGACGACTTGGTGTTGGCAGCGGCTTACCAGGCGCATTTCAATTCGACTGTGCGCCTCGTCATAAATAGCCTCGTGACGAAACCGCTCTAAAACGAAATCTGCGCCGAGCTCGGCGTTCGCGCGCTGCAACAGGTTCAGATTGAATGCGGCCGTGATTCCCTTCGCATCATTGTAGGCCAGATGCAAAAGCTCACGGCTCTTCTGTAAATCCACGCCGATGAAAAGGCCGTCTCCAGGTTTACACCAGCTTGCGATGCGGCGGAGAAAAATGGCAGCTTGCCACGGCTCGAAATTCCCAATCGTCGAGCCAAGAAAAAAAACAACCGTCCGTCCCGGCTTTCTCGCCGGAGTCGGCAATGTGAGCGGTTGGGTGTAATCGGCGCACACGGGAAGGATTTCGAGGGGAAAATAATCGCCGTTGAGGGTTTGGGCAGCGGAAAACAGATGCGCCTGCGATATGTCAATGGGCACATACGCGACCGGTCTTTCCAAATGATCCAACAGTAATCGCGTCTTGCTGCTGCTGCCGCTGCCAGGCTCCACTAGAACGCAGCCTGGCCCGCAAAGCGCCGCGATTTCAGTGATGTTGTTTCGAAGGGTTTCTGTTTCAGCGCGAGTCAGATAATACTCATCGAGCTGACAGATTTGGTCGAAAAGCCGTGACCCGTGCTCGTCGTAAAACAGTTTGCATGGTAGAATCTTCGGGTGCCGTTTCAGGCCGGCAATGAACTCGGCTTTGAAATTATCTGGCGTCGGTTCGAAATCGCTCAGGCGGATTTCGCCGCAAACGTCAGTTTTCAAGAAACACCCACCGCCAGCCGGATTCCCATAAACTGCCATCGCTTATCCGGCGCGAAGAAATTTCGATACGTCCGTCGAATATGGTTCTTAGAGGTGGCGCACGAACCGCCGCAGAGCACGTATTGGTTGCACATGAACTTGCCATTGTATTCGCCAATGGCACCCTTCGCAGTTGCATAGCCCGGGTACGGCGAGTAAGAGCTCTGCGTCCATTCCCAAACATCTCCGAACATTTGCGCGATTTCGCCGCTTCCTGTCTGGCGCAACGGAATCGGATGAAGATGTTGTTCTTCCACGAAATTACCGATGATCGGAAGATTGACCGAAGCGATTTCCCATTCTGCTTCCGTCGGCAAACGCCCTCCGGCCCAACGAGCGTAGGCATCGGCCTCGAAGTAGCTCACGTGACAGACCGGTTCGGACGGATTGATTTTGCGCAAGCCCGCCAGGGTGAACGCGAACCACTCGCCATCCCGTTTCTCCCAATAGAGCGGCGCACTCCATTTCTGCTCGTTGACTGTAAACCAGCCCCCTGCGAGCCAGAATTCCGGACGTTCGTATCCGCCGTTTTCCACGAATGCGAGATACTCTCCATTTGTGACGAGGCGCGAAGCGAGTTGAAAATTGTCGAGGAAAACCCGATGGCGTGGTCCTTCATTGTCGAACGCGAAATCTTCGCCCTCGCGTCCAATCGAATAAATGCCTTCGGGAAAACTGACCCAGCGCAAAGGCATTGGAGCGTGACCATTGCCAGGGACTTGGATCGTGGCGGGGCGCTCGCTTCGGCGTTCCGACCCTTCCACGTTTTGAGGCACCGAATAAACGGGATAAAGCGGGTTCAGCGAAAGCATGTGCTTGATGTCTGTGAGGAACAACTCCTGATGCTGCTGTTCGTGATTCAAGCCGAGCGCCACTATGAATGCCAGTTCGCGCCAACGGTCTTCGGGCCCGCGCTCAAGGAAGTCCATCATGGCGGCGTCAATCTGCTGCCGATACTGATGCGTTTCTTCGACGGTGGGTCGTGAGATCATTCCGCGCCGCGCGCGGCAGTGCATTGGGCCGACGGCATTGTAGTAGGAGTTGAAGAGATAAGAGTTGAGTGATTCGGATGGCCGGTAGCCCGGCAGCCCTGTTTGCAGAATGAACGTCTCAAAAAACCAGCTCGTGTGGGCCAAATGCCATTTTGCGGGACTGGTGTCCGGCATGGACTGGATCACGTAGTCCTCGGTTTGGAGAGGCCGGCAAAGATCCTGGCTGAACGCGCGCACCTCGCGGTACCTCGCGGCTAATTGGTCTCTTGCTGACCCGCTCGTCCGTTGGCTTCTCTGGCGTGCCGTGGTGGTCTCTTCAATTGCTGTTTTCATAGTGCAGAATTCATATCCGACTCAGGCCGGTTCAAAGAGAAAGGTGAGCTGTCGTTTGCAGCAATCGAAAATTTCCAATATTTCCTCTTTGTCACGGCCCCCGATATTGAGCGCACATCAATCAACTGGAAGTCGGGAGTGGCTTCCGGTGCGGCTAAGGCTTGAATCTGGCGCGAATAAAATTTGTGCTGACAGAACAAGTTGGCTTCTGGCTTCGGACTTGGAAGGTTCAATTCATGAGCGTCGTTACTGGCCACCGTGGTCCCTGGATGATCATCGGTCGTGATGACTCCTTGAATGTGCTCTGCGCGGCAGCGTCTCAGAATCGTTTCGATTTCCTGTTCCGGGTCGCTGACGCTCACGTTGCTCGGACATTCGTCCACGCTTAAATCCTCCAAGGCCGAAGCGTAATCGTGATGGAGAGACGTGTGCCCGCTGGCCAGTGCGGCAAGTTCGCGGTGATCTCGATGCGTCGGACAGATACAAATGACTTTGCTCATTTCGTCTCCTCGTTGGTTGCGCCCAATACCCGAGCTATCGCACGCTCCCGCAGAGGCACGTTCCCGCAGAGCGTCCCCGTTCTAACGGGCGAGGGAATCACGGGTAAGCGCCGAGCGCTTGATGCACTCCCTCCACGGCCATGCCGCCTTCGCCCACGGCGGCGGCGCAGCGCTTCACCGAACCCGAACGGACGTCGCCCGCGGCGAAAATGCCGGGGCGGCTCGTCTCCAGCGGTCCCGGTGGGCGCTTCGCGGCTTTCCATGCGGGGGCAGCAGCGACTGCGGTGCCTGTTTTTACGAAGCCTTTGTTATCGCGTTCGATCTCCGGCGGTAGCCAATCAGCGCACGGCTTGGCGCCGATCATGGAAAAAATGGCGGGCGTCTGCACGGTGCGCCGCTCGTGGGTCTCTATGTTCTCCAGTTCGACGGTTTCCAAGTGCTTCTCACCCGTCATTTTCCGAAGCTCTGTGTGACAGAGAATCTCGATGTTTTTCTTCGCCTCTACTCGGAGCGACAGGTAGCTCGACATGCTCTTGGAGAGATCGGCGCCGCGAATCACAAGCAACACCTTCTCAGCGCTCTCGGAGAGGAACATGGCTGCTTGTCCGGCGGAGTTGCCGCCGCCGGCCACGATCACCGTCGAACTGCGGCAGAGCTGCCTTTCGATGGCCGTCGCAGCATAGTAAACACCTCTGCCCTCGAAGCGCGCGCGCCCATCGGCGTCGATGCGATTGTAGTCCGCGCCGGTGGCTATAATGACGCACTTCGCTCGTAGTTTGGCGGTGGAGCCTTCTATTTGCAGGACGGCGGCGTGGTCGCCCTCGCTGAAGGCGAGTGAAAGCGCTTGTGCCGGCGTGGAGAATTTCGCGCCGAAGCGAAAAGCCTGGAGCTGCGCGCGGTTCGTCAACTCGCCCCCGTTGATGCCGGTGGGGAAGCCGAAGAAATTCTCGATGAGCGACGACGACCCCGCCTGGCCGCCTGGCGCGAAGCTCTCCAACACCACGGTCTGCAATCCTTCGGAGGCGGCATTGACCGCTGCGGAGAGGCCCGCGGGTCCTGCGCCGACGATCGCCAAGTCACACAAAATCTCGCTTTCCCCCTCATCCGCTAGCGGTCGGAGCAGACCCGCCACTTGCGCGACCTCCCGCAAGGAGGGCTTGCACAGCGGCACGCCAGTGGCCGTGATCAGCGCGGGCAGGTCGCTGCTCGCGAGTTTCAGGCGTTCGCAAAGCCCGCGCCCGTCCTCGCTTTCAAATTGAATGAGCCGATGCGGGATATGATTTTTGTCGAGGAAATCGTGGATCAGGTGCCCATCGCGCGAGCCATCCGTCGCGACGACGCGCAGGCCGACGAACTCGCGGTCGCGCAGCAAACGCTGGCGCCGCATGATGAATGCGTTCACGATGGGCTCGCTGACGCCGGGCAACTCCACTAGCGCGCGCCTCAATTCCGCGGCGGGGATTTCGAGAATCTCCCATTCCTCGGCCTTACCCCGAGCGCTCGCCACGGCAGAGGTGCCGTTGAGCATCGCCACGTCGCCGACAAAACCGCGCGGCCCTGACGTAGCGAGGATTTGCTCCATCCCGTCGCGCGCTTCGAAAGCCTCCACCTCCCCGCTAAGAACCACCGTCAGCCCGAGATCACGCTGGCCCGCTTTGAAGACCAGTTCCCCGTGGCGGAGCATCCGACGGTGACCCAGCGGCTCCAGCAGGGTGAGTTGCCAGTCGTCCAACTTCGGAAATGCGATCGCCCCCGTGTCCCGGTAAAACCGCTCGTCTTTGTCGCCTTCGCTCATAAATCCGCGTCTCACTCACGAAACTTGTCGCCGAACATGGGAAGGCCGCTCTTGGACTGCGGGCGTGTCTTTTCGTCCTGGATGACATCCCAGTGCTCAACCAGAAGGCCGTCCTCGATGCGAAGAACGTCCGCTGCAATCCAGTTCACGGGCTGGCCGAAGCCGGAAAATCGCCCGTGTACGATCACCAAGTCTTTCTCGGCCACAATCATGCCCGATTCATATTTGAACGCGGACGGCATGCTCTTAATTAACTCAAACAGACCTTCACGACCGGGGGCGATGTGATCGCTGTGCTGGATGTAGTTGGGCGACCAATAGCGCTCAGCTGCTGCGTAGTCACGTTTGTTGAACAGGGTGTCAAAAGCCTCAAGAACGAGTGCCTTATTTGTTTCTTGTTTGGTTGGGTTCATTGAATTTGTCCCCTTAGTCTGTCGCTGATTCTTCACATTGTGGGTTGCTCTGCTATCTCATCGACGCGGTCCGGATAGAACGCGACGTGTCCTCTGATCTGCTCTACGGCAGGAAACGGATCCTCATACGACCACACCGCATTGACGGACTTCTTTCCTCCGGCAGGAATGCTGTAGTAACTGCAGTCGCCTTTATAAGGACAGTAGGTTGCGTGATCTGTCCGCTCCAACTGGGAAAAATCAACGTCCTCACTTGGAATGTATTGAACGGGCGGATACGACGCTTCGCGGAGCGTCAGGGCGTTGCGGGTATCGGCAACCACACGGCCCGCGACGGATACGACAGCGCGAGCCGGATTGGGCTGGATGGAAATCGGATGATCTGGACCTGGAAGTTCGATCTGCTTTGTTTTCATGTTCTTGGTTTTCTCTTTCTGCTAGTGCTCAGCCGTTCAGGAAGTTCGTCACGCTGTGCGCAAAGTGTGCTGGATATTGATGCGTTACTGGGCCGTCTTGCCGCCATCCACAAGGTATGACGCACCCGTGATGAATGACGCTTTGTCGGACGCGAGAAACATAATGGTCTGGGCGATCTCTTCGGGTCTTCCTACTCGTTTGAGCGGCACCTTCGCCGCCACAACAGCCTTTCTTTCGTCAGTACTGGTTAAGCGGTTCAACAACCCGGTTTCGATTGGACCTGGGGCGACCATGTTAACGCGTACCCCAGACGAAGCGGCTTCGAGTGCGGCCGACTTGGTGAGTCCTTCGACTGCATGCTTGCTCGCCGAGTATATGGAGGCGCCAGCAGCGCCAATATGGCCGTAGGTGGACGACACGTTTACGATGCTGCCGCTTCCCTGGGCAAGCATCACGCGCATCTCATGCTTCATGCTGAGCAGTGTGCCCAGGACGTTCGTGTCGAAGGTCGCGGCGTAGGTTTCTGCAGTCTGGTCCGTGAGCGGACCGGGTATGCCTTCGGTTCCAGCGCAATTGACAGCAACATCCAGACGACCAAAACGCGCCACGGTCTTATCCACGAGATCACGCACATCTTCATCGTGACGCACGTCGCAACGCTGGAATTCGGCCTCGGCACCAAGCTCTTGGATGTCAGCGACTAGTTTGTGTCCTTCTTCATCGCGTCGTCCGGAGACAACCACACGGGCTCCTTCGCGCGCGTAAGCCAGGGCGGTGGCGCGTCCAATACCTGTCAGCGCGCCAGTAATCAAAACAACGGGTTTATTCATGACAATTTTCTCCTTTAAAAGGTTAGGATGTTGTGAGTGTTCATCTTCTTAATGCCGAGCGCGGCGGCGTGCTGCGCCATCTCTTCAATCCATGTCGGCACTTCACCGCTAGAACGGGAGACGCCAGCATTGTTGAACAAGATCACCTCGCGATCCTGGGCAAATCCGTCGGTCAACGCGGGATCCCAGTGATCCATGGTCCCGGTGAAGTGCATGAAGAAGAGCAGCGGGATGTCGATCGCTACGCCGAACCGACGGTAGCCGAACCGGATGCCGGGGGCCTCAACGAACTGTGGGGGCGCGGTCTGGTGGGTATGAATCATTATGGTCGCCCCCTCGCACGAATTCCAGGAGCATGCGCTCCTGGTCCCAAGTTTGCGGTAAACCTCAGCACTTCGGCACAGAAGTCGTCCGCGTACTGAAATAGAAAGGCATGACCTGCATCTGGGTAGAGAAGCAGCTTCGCCCTTGGCGCCTTCTGCGCGATTGCAAAGCTGTGCTCGGCAGGGACCATGACATCGGATGTGTGTAGTTATTCATAGTAAATCTCTTGTGGTGGTAGTCTTGGGATTAGTCAGCCGGCGCCGCATCGGGTAAGAGCGCCAGGGCTGCCATCGCGCAATCGACGTCGTTCTGCACCGTAGGCGCCCCGCTCAACCCGATCGCCCCGACAACTTCTCCGTTCACCTTAATGGGAAACCCTCCACCCCACGCCGCCATACGCGGAAGCGTCGGCATGCCGGCCAAAAGCGACGGGTCGCCCTGAATAAAGTTGAACATTTCCTGCGTGGAGATGCCGAACAGAGCTGTATATGCTTTATTCTGGGCAATCCCGATGGAAAGGATCGGTGCCCCATCCATCCGGCTAAAGGCCTTGAGGTTGCCGCCGTCATCGAGAATCGCCACGTTCTCGGTAACGCCAAGTTCTCTGGCTTTCGCCACCGCTTCATCAACCATTTTCTGCGCTAGCTCGGAAGAGATACTGTGTTTCGTCACCACGTTAGCCATGGTGGGAGTTTTTGATTGAGCTTTCATAGTATTTGAGCTTCGTCGGTTCCGACTGGCCGGCTCTTTTTGAACCATCGTGGCGGCATATTCGATGCCCTGGCCGTACGCCCCACAGTGTTCCTTCACGACTGCCATCACTTCTTCGTAATGTTCCTTGCGCGACCAATCGCGTTGGAATTCCAGCAACACCTGGAAGGCTGTAAGCGAGACGGCGCCAGCTTGCTCGATGCGGCGAATCGCCGCGTCGTGCGCAGCCTTGCTCGTGCCGCCCGAAGCGTCCTCGACGGCATAAATGCCATAGCCTTCCTCCAACATTTGCAGCGCCGGAAACACCAGACACGTTTCGCTCCAGAGTGCGGCGATCAGGAAGTTGTTCCGTGCGGTACTCTTCACGGCGGTGATTAGTTCCTTGTTTTCCCACGAGTTTAAGTTGGAGCGCTCAATCAGCGTCTGGTTGGGGAACAAGTCGAGGAGTTGCGGGGTAATATTGCCGCTGAACACCTCGGATTCGACCGCCGTTAGAATTACCGGGACGCGAAAAATTTTCGCTGCCTTCGCCAGCACCAGGACATTGTTGAGCAAGTCTTGACGGTCAATGTTCGCCACGCCGAAGAACATTTGCGGTTGGTGATCGATGAAGATCACTGCACAATTGTCCGGAGTTAGCAGACCCTTGTCGGTTGAACTTAGGCTCATAAACTTTTCTTCCTCTGATTTCGATTCACGGTAAAAGCATCACACCTCAAATGCCGTCCTGGGCGAAAATCGCCACGATTCGATCCTGATTGTGGGCGTCATCGCAAATGTCACAGTATTCGGCTTTCAGCCTCTTGATCGCTTCAATGTCCTGGAGGACCGTGAGGCGTTTTTTCGGCATTCAAAAAGAGAGTCGCGTGTTCAACGAAGAGCTCTGGGTATTGGTGGTGCGCGCCGTGATTGGAGTCGGGGTATATGATCAGCTGCGCATTCGGCATGTTCTGCTGCATGATGAAAGAGTTCACCGCGGGCATGAGCACGTCGTTACTGCCGTTCACGACGAGTGTTGGCTGCTTGATCGTCTTCAGATAGTCGCAGGACCCCTTTTGCTGGACCCCCCACTTGCCCATCGCTTCGACCTGGGCGGGCGACACCTTGTCGTTCACCTCGGGATCGCGGCCCTCTTGCCGACGATGCGTGCGCTTCAGGAACTCCCGTCCCGCCGCCTGGCCCGCCACGGACGGACTGAATTTGACCGCGAGCCAGACATTCTCGGGCGGATCGTAGGTGGCGCCAAAGAGCCGCCCTGCAGCCTGGGTCAGCGACTCCATTCCCTGACCGCCGCGCGGACCTGTGCCATCGACGATCAACCTGCGAACGAGATCGGGCGCCTGCAAAGTGATTTCCTGCACGACCATGCCGCCGATCGAGAAGCCAAATAGGTCAACTTGCTTCAGGCCCAGCGCCTTGATGAAGGCGATGGCGTCAGCTCCCATCCGCTCGAACGTCGTCGGGA
>JBAUZZ010000044.1:0-28766 GCA_049585495.1 Chthoniobacterales bacterium
CACCTGGAAGGTGCGTCTACTGTGACCGATCGTGTGACACCGAGAAGTAAAGTAGCGGCTGCTTCCAGCTGCGTTCGGGGTCCGGAGAAACGACCCTACCAAATACGGAAGCCACAAGCTGGGTAGGGTCAGCTCTCCGAGCGGACCGGCACGCTTAGCGAAAAATTGGCCAAATTCCAGGAGTGCGCTTCGTGCGTCCTAGGGCGAGCACTTGCCTGCCAGCGTGCCCTTGCGCAGGCTCCAGACTCAGCGACTGGAAAGTCCTCAATACTCCGTCTCTTTGCCCGTCTTTATAGCCGCTTCCAGGTCGGCTGCCAGCTTTGGATTAAGCTGTTTAAGGGTCGCAAGATCCTTTTCGGCTTCCGCTTTTCTTTTCATCTCCGCAAACAGGACCCCGCGGTATTCGTAAGCTTCGGCTAACCTTGGATCTAGCTTAATCGCTTCATTGTAGTGTTCCAAAGCACGGCTGTAATTTGCGGGACTTTGTTTGCGCAGGCAGAATGCGAGATTGTTGTGCGCCCATGCAAGGTTCGGGTTAACTTTTAGAGCAGCCTCAAATTTTGCTTGGGCGGCTGCGTACCTCTTGTTTTTCATCAGAGCAACACCTTCGTTGTAAGCGATCGTCGCGTCGGGAGCGGTCTTTCTCTGAATTTCGCGCGTTTTTTCTGCAACGTTCGGCGGTGGGTTAATAGACATAGGCGCATTTCCGGCAGCAAACACAGCCGACGTTCCAGCTGTCAGGTAAAGCGATAACATCAAAGCGGAGGGGCGAATTTTCATCGTCTAATGGAAGCTCGCCAGCCACGGGGTGCAAGAGGAGACTGCGTCTTGTAGGGCGCGTGGCTCACGCGCCGGATCGCCAGGGCGACGCGTTCGATAACCGTACTTCGATGATATGCTCGCGGTGGTCGTTCGCCAGGGGAATAGCGTCCCCGGCCAGCTCTTTGCCATCAAGGAATGTTCGGCTCTGGCCGGGCGGACCTCCGAGTGATCCCGAGATATTGATGTGATAACGGGTTTCTCCGTACCGGTAGTGAATACTGCAGGTCGTCCAACGTTTCGGAAGACGGGGTCTCAGCCACAATCGATTCCCTTCCGGATTCAAACCTAACAGTGTTTCGGTCAGTAGCCGATACATCCAGCCGGCTGAGCCGGTATACCAGGTCCACCCGCCACGGCCCGTGTGGGGCGTGACTGCGTAGACGTCCGCCGCCAAGACATAAGGCTCCACCTTGTAAGTTGTTATTTGGCCTGCGGTGGCGCCGTGATGGATGGGGTTGAGCAGGGTGACCAACTCCCAGGCTCGCTCATGATCCCCCAAGAGCGCAAAGGCCATGACGGCCCACACCGCGGCGTGAGTGTATTGGCCCCCATTCTCCCGAACACCCGGAACATAACCCTTGATGTAGCCCGGGTGAAGGTCGGAGTGATCGAAAGGCGGATCCAGCAATTGGATCAACCTGGACTCGCGTCGAACCAGGCGTTGGTTCAAAGCCTGCATCGCCCGGCGAGTTCGCTGCGGGTCACCGGCGCCGCTGATGACCGACCAGCTTTGTGGCAGGGAGTCGATCTGGCATTCGGCATTCATCTGTGAGCCAAGCGGTTCACCATTATCAAAGTAGGCGCGACGATACCAATCGCCATCCCAGCCCTGATGCTCGATGTTTGTCCGCAGCCTCTGCGCCTCAGCCAGGCAGCGGTCGGCAAATGCGGCGTCGCTGTACCGGCGCGCCAACTCGGCAAAGCGCGTCAGCACATCATAAAGAAAGAAAGCGAGCCAGACACTTTCACCTCGACCGTCTTTTCCGACCAGATTCATCCCGTCATTCCAATCGCAGCTCCCCATCAAAGGCAGGCCATGTTCGCCAAATTTCAATCCGTATTCGATGGCTCGAACGCAATGTTCGTAGAGCGTGCCCGATTCTTCCGAGCGTTTTGGCAGGTCATAGTAGGATTCCTCCTCCGGCCTGAGGAGTCTGCCCTCCAAAAAGGAGATCCTCTCGTCGAGAACGTTAGTGTCTCCGGTGCACGAAACGTATCGGCAGGTGACGTAGGGTAACCACAGATAATCGTCGGAGGTATGGGTCCGCACACCGCGTCCCATCGGTGGATGCCACCAATGCAGCACGTCGCCTTCTCGGAATTGCTTCGCGGCGGCCCGCAGCAAATGCTCTCTGGTCAGGGCCGGCTCCGCATGCACTAGCGCCATCACGTCCTGCAATTGGTCGCGAAATCCGAATGCCCCGCCGGATTGATAAAAACCGGTGCGTCCCCAAAGGCGACAGCTCAACACCTGATAGAGCAGCCAGCCATTCGCCATCAGGTTTACCGATGGGTCAGGGGTCTCGATTTGTACGGCAGCGAGCGTTTGCTTCCAATACTGGCTGACTTTTTCGAGTGCGGCTTGGCCAGCCTGGGAGCCTCGAAAGCGATAAATCAGGTTCTGTACATCCGCCAGACTATGACCCGATCCTAGACGAAAGACGGTCTCTCGTTCCTGCCCGTTCTCCAATTCAAATGTTACCTGGACCGCACCGCAAGGGTCCAGCCCGGCCCCCACGTTCCCGGAGAGCCCGACCCGCTTCAGGGCCGCAGGACTCGACATCGTTCCGTTCCGGCCTAGAAATTCCATCCGATCTCCCGTCACCGTGCGCCCCGGATCGTCGACATCGACGAATACGATTTGTTCGGAAAACTCGGTGCTGTAGTAGTTGCGGGCCAGCAGCGCTCCGGTGTTTCCATCCACCTCTGTCTGCACGTGAAGTAAGTTCTTTGGGCGCAAGTCCCCCAGCACCCATTCCCAGTAACCGGTGACGGATACCCTACGTGAACGACCTGAAATATTCTGCAATTTGAAGACTGCGAATTTAATTGGAGCATCGATGGCCACAAAGACCGTCAGTTCAGAAACGATGCCGCTCTCGGCATGTTCGTATACGGAATAGCCGAACCCATGCCGGACAACGTAAGTCGTCGCGCCGCGGGCCGGTAACGAAGTCGGCGACCAGAAATAGCCGCTCTGCTCATCCCGGATGTAAAAAGCTTCTCCGGTCGTGTCAGTCACTGGGTCGTTGTTCCAGGGTGTCAGGCGAAATTCGTGGGAATTTCCTGACCAGGAGTAAGCGCTGCCGCTCTCTGAAATGACCGTTCCGAAATCCGGATTAGCCAATACATTGACCCACGGCGCCGGAGTAACATCACCCGGCAACAGCGTGATGACATATTCGCGTCCATCGGATGTAAAGCCGCCGAGTCCGTTATGAAAAATCAGGTCACGCGGAGCGAGTGGTCGGGGCGCGTCGGGCAAAGAAAGCTGCATGGGTGTCAACGCGGAAACCAGCGGCTCGGGGTTCTCGCGGATATCCGGTTGTTCGGCTAACATTCCGTCTTCAGCGGCCAGGACAATGCGTGCTGCTGACTGCAGCAGCACACGGTCCTCATCCGAGATCTGATCCACCCGGCGGACGAAAATACCGCCCGGCTTGTCCAGCATCCCCGCTGAGTTCCCGGACATTGCCAAACGTATGATTTCATCATGCAGCGCCTGACGAGAGTCCGAGACGCTTTCGTTTAGAATCACCAGATCCACGGTCAGCGCCTGCATCCGCCAGTAGGCGTGCGCCTGCATAAGTTGCCTTACGATCCCAATCTTGATCGGATCGCTGATCCGGAGCAGGACGATCGGCATATCACCCGAGATGCCATAACTCCAGAGCCCGCTTTGACCGCGCCGGTTGCGAAGCAAAACACTGGAGGCCGCGCGTCGGGCGGGGTCAGCATAAATCAGAGCGCCGGCCAGCTCTTGATAAATTTCGAGTTCGGCCTCCGTCGCGTCGAGCTCAGGCATCTTATTTTGCGTCCGAGCGAGGTCAAAGCAGCGGTCGGCTGCGGGGCGCTTGCGGTATTTTCCGAGAAGTGCCAACGCGGCTTCCCGACTGTCTGTCACACCGAAAACGAAATCGATACAGACCGCCTCTCCAGGCGCCAGATCGAAGGTCCGCCGGAGCGAGACAATCGGATCGAGTACGGAACCGGTGGTGTTGGAAAGCACGGAAGCATTCTGCATGGCTACCGGGCTCGCCGGCGTCCGCCCCCGGCCGATAAACCTGGCGCGGTCCGTCTCGCAGGAGATCGCGTCAGGTATGCCTTCCTCACCCGTCAGCAAATGTAGAAGCCACGGCGTCCTTTCCGTTTCCGTGCGGGGACGCCGCGTGCAGAGAAGGGCGGATTCTACGAACTCCGTTTGCACAAACAGATTGCTGAATACCGGATGAGCCGCATCCGCTCCGGGAGGCGCCAGGACTACTTCCGCGTAACTGGTTACTTCAATAGAACGCGGGGTGACAGAGTGATTGTTAAGCGTTACCCGCCGCAACTCCACGTCGTCCTCCGCCGAAACGCAGACTTCTGTGCAGATCTCGAGGTCGTCCTGCTGCTGGCGAAACTCGGCGAGCCCGGGCGTAAAAATAACTTCGTAGCGTTCGGCCGGGTGCAGGGTTGGTTGATAGCCGGATGACCAGAAATCGCCAGTGGCTGTATCGCGCAGATAAATAAAAGTTCCCCAGTGATCGCGCGTCGCGTCCTCGCGCCAGCGGGTGATTGCCAGATCGCCCCAGCGGCTGTAGCCGCCACCCGCATTGGTGATTACCACCTGATAACGTCCATTGGACATCAGATGGACCTCCGGCACGCGCAAAGCGGGGCTGTCGAAAATTCTCATCCTCCCGATCCTACCCGCTCAGTTTCCTCTTGCCCATTTCTTTTAGACGGAGACCAGTCGCACCCCCCGAACGTTCGGTAGGGCCAAGTTTCCCACCCGCAACGCTTCCGCCTTGGGCGGATGCGGGCGGGCACCTTGGCCTGAACCGAGGAGGTGGTGGCGGCTGAATTCAGGACGCGGCGAAGCGCATCCCTGCCGTACGCTGGCCCCAAGATCCGGTACAGGGGCCAAGTTCGACCTTGGCCCGAACCGACGAGATGGCAGCGTCCGGGTCCAGAACGTGCGAAGAACGTGCGAAAGCACGTTCCCTACCGGACTAAGTTCTCGTCCGCCTTCTGCGTGCAGCGGTTAGGTGATGGGTCCTGGCCCAAGCCTGGCCTTCTCAAACGCCCATATCAAACAAACGTTTTACTTGACAGTTTCAAACAGATGTTTGAAAGTGGTCGCATGGTTGTTCCAGCACGAAAGAGCCCGGCGCCTGCGGTCAGCGAGGAAAATACCCGCGATAGAATTTTAAGCGCAGCGGGGGAAGTCTTTGCCGAACAAGGGTTTGATGGCGCCACCATCCGCGCCATCACCGAACGTGCCGGAGTCAATGTCGCCGCGGTCAATTATCATTTCCGGGATAAGGCAGAACTTTACGCGCGGGTGGTCGTGGGTGCCTGCGCCGCCCGAGCGGCCTGGCGTGAAGCGATGGCGGCAGCGGCTGACTCACCGGAAGAGCGGTTGCGCAGCCTGATCTGTCATTTCGTCGAATACTTGCTCGATCCCAAACGACCCGATTGGAGACGACGGTTGATGGCCCGCGAGATGGCTAACCCGACTGCCGCGCTGGACGAGTTGGTCGAAAAAAACATCCGGCCGCTACGAGATGAATTCCTGATGCCGACCCTTCGCCAACTCACCGCCGGCCGATTCAGCCAGCGGCAGCTGAGCTACATCGGTTCGAGCATTATGGCTCAGTGTCACTACTACCTCCAGTCCCGCCCAATTATCGAACGGCTAAATCCCGGCTTCAAAATCGGGGATTCCGAAATCCGCGAGATCGCCGAGCACATCGCCAGATTTTCCCTGGCTGCCCTGGCCGAACTGACCCGCCAGGCGCGCCGGTCCTAACTTAACCTGCGGAGCCACATGAGTGCTTCTTCTCTTGCGACAACACCCGCTCACCTCAAAACCGGAACTCTGGATCGATCGGTCGCGGTAGCTCAGCCCTCCTCTTCAAACGCGGAGAATGGCAAGCCGAGGCGGTCCCGTCGTCGTATCCTTATTCTTTTCGCCATTGGCGCATTGATCGTGGCCGGTGCCACCGCGTGGTACGTCAACAACGCCGGCTATGAGACTACCGACGATGCGACCATTGAAGCCCACGTGATCCAGGTCAGCCCAAAGGTTGCAGCGCATGTCAAAGCTGTCCATTTTGACGATAACTATCAAGTCAAGAGGGGCGACCTATTGATTGAATTGGACCCGCGCGACTTTGAAGTCAGCGTCGCCAGTGCCGGAGCAAATTTGGCATCGGCCCAGAGCAAGCTCACGGAAGCTGGAGCGCAACAGAATGTCGCGCAGGCTGGCCTCGGACAAGTGAAAGCGGATCTAATCAGTGCCCAGGCTACTGCAGACAATGCCGAATCGGATTTCAATCGGAACAAATCTCTGTACCAGACGCGTGTGATTGATCGACGGGAGTACGATGCTTCGGTCGCTCAGGCCAAAACTGCCGGCGCCAATGTGGAATCTGCAACGAAGAAAGTCGTATCCCAGGAGGCGCAGGTGCGCCTCGCGTCCGCCCAGTTTGTGACGGCTTCTGCTGATGAGAAACAGGCGGAAGCGCAGCTGCGACAGGCGCAGTTACAGTTGTCCTACACCAGGATTTTCGCCCCTTTCGACGGTCGAGTGACGAAGAAGAGTGTCGAACCGGGCAACTATGTTCAACCAGGGCAAACTCTTTTCTCGCTCGTTCCGCCAGACGTATGGGTCATTGCCAACTTCAAAGAGACTCAGCTGAAACAAATGAAAGTTGGCCAGCCCGTCTCCGTGCGGGTGGATGCGATACCTGGTCGTGATTTTACCGCGCACATTGAAAGCTTTCAAGTCGGCACCGGTAGCCGATTTACCTTGTTGCCGCCAGAGAATGCCACCGGAAATTTCGTAAAAGTAGTTCAGCGCGTACCCGTGAAAATCGTGTTTGACGAATCACCAGAAGACCTTGAGCGACTCTGGGCCGGTGAATCGGTCGAACCGAAGGTCAACGTCCGCGCTAATTCCGACCAGCGGAGTCCTCGCGCCGATCCCTTGCCGCCGGCCATACTTGCGGCGAAGGACGACCCGGTGGCACTTGCGGCGCAATGAGTCGCCCCTCGTCAGTCAATTCCTTTTGTAGGGCGGCAGGCCTCTGCCGCCGCGACAACAGCGGGACCTAACCGGCTGCAGAGCCTGCCGCCCTACAAGATCAGGCAGTCAAAATCACATGAGTCACACAATTGCACCAAGCGGGCGAGCAGTGAATCCGTGGTGGATCGGCCTGACCCTGACGCTCGCTACCTTCATGGAGTTGCTGGATACCAGTATTGCGAACGTCTCGCTCCCCCATATTGCCGGCGGGCTCGGAACCAGTCTTGACGAAGCGACTTGGGTACTGACCAGTTATCTCGTGGCGAATGCGATAGTTCTTCCCCTGAGCGCATGGCTGAGCCGTGTCTTTGGCCGAAAGAACTATTACATGACGTGTGTCACCCTTTTCACGCTCAGCTCGCTTTTGTGCGGGATGGCCCCGAATCTCGGGCTCCTGATTTTTTTCCGGGTGCTGCAAGGCATTGCTGGCGGCGGCTTAGCGCCTTCGGAACAGTCGATGCTGGTGGATGCCTTCCCGCCGGCCAAACGTGCAGCGGCTTTCGGGCTTTACAGTATGGCCATTGTGCTGGCTCCGGCACTTGGGCCGACCCTGGGTGGCTGGATTACCGATAACTCTTCGTGGCGCTGGATCTTTTTCATCAATATCCCGGTCGGTATCCTGTCGCTCTTCCTAACCAACCAGCTCGTTACTGACCCACCGGCATTTACGGAAGAGCGTCGTCGCATCAAGGCCGCTGGAAAGGCTCAAATCGATTATGTTGGGATCCTGTTGATCGCGGTCGGGTTCGGGTGCTTGGAGGTCGTCCTTGATAAAGGTCAGGAGGATGATTGGTTCGGTAGCCGATTCATCACCACGTTCACGGTGATCAGTGTGATTGCGTTAGCCCTTGCCATCTATTGGGAACTTCATCAGAAAGATCCAGTAGTCGATCTATCTCTCCTGGCAAATCGGAACTTCGCTTTGGCCTGCGCACTCTTTTTCCTGTTCGGGTTTATCCTGTTCAGCAGCACCGTGCTGATGCCTCAGCTCCTCCAAACTCTCAACCACTACGACGCCACCACCGCTGGCATGGCGCTGACTCCCGGCGCTCTGGTTATAGTAGCCATGGCGCCGTTCATTGTTCGACTCACGCCGATCCTCGGAGCGAAGCGGCTAATCATCATCGGGTTCTTCATTTTAGCGGTGGCAATGTGGCACCTGGGTCAACTTAGCCTAAACGCAGACTACGGAGTCTTTGCCAGAGCCCGCATGCTGCAAGCCTCGGGGCTAGGGTTTCTTATCGTCCCGATCACTCAGGTTGCTTATTCCTATCTTCCTCCGGAGAAGAATAATAAGGCGAGCAGCCTCACGAATTTGTTTCGCAACGAGGGCGGCAGCTTCGGCATCACGTTTGCCAATACCGTATTGGCCCAACGCGCCCAGTTTCATCAAAGCGTCCTGGCGCAGCATTTGAATCCTGACAATTCGATTTACCGCGATTGGTTACACCAGGTAACCAGTGCATTCCTGCACGCAGGATATTCCGCAATCGAGGCGGCCAACCGGGCGGAAGCTGAATTGTATAACATTTTAACCCAGCAGGCATCGTTACTTTCCTATCTTGATTGTTTTGTCGGCTTGATTGTACCAGCCTGCATCGGCCTGATTTCGGCCTCAGTGATAAAGAATTTCGGACCACCCCAGAAACAGGCGAGCGCTCATTAAAGCGACGTCATCCCGGGCGGTGGGAGGTCTAGTAGAGGGCGAGGCTCGTCCGAGCCGAAGGATTAGGACCATGTGTCAGTGGTCAGTTGTCAGTGTCAGTTGGAACATGTTGCCATGTCGCGGTGAGGAAAGGTAGGCCGAAGTTTATCCGAGCCGACAGGAGCGCAGCCATGTGGACATTGAGCCCAGCCTGGCTGTCCAGCGGCCTTTCCGGCCCGGAGAATTTTACATCCAGGTCGAAGATCTGGTTGGCGTCGTCCACATTTTCGATAGGCCCGAGAAAGGATTGGGCAATCGTGTTGTTGTTCTTGAAAGTTGTGTTGAACTTGAACAGTAGCTGATGGTCGATTCCCCCTCTGCGAGATCGGCGCCGGTTGCGATGTGGATTGCATAAAGGACATTGTCATCGAAGTTGTTCGGTGCGGCATCAGCAAATTAGGTCGCTGGTATGGCGATTCGCCGGCGCGAAGTGCTCAGGCCGGTACAAAGATCGATCTGGACGTGGCTTGGCTGATCATAGATCATATCTCGACTTGCGTGTAAGCCGATTTGTCTCATCGGGTCGGTTGATTCGACGCTCGGAGAGACTGCTACGCGTGGCCAACCAACTCAATCTCTGCCGGAGACTAACGTGCCAGCCTATCCAACGACGCTCGCGGAGATCTTACGCGATGTCGCCCAACGCGACGGCGGCAGGCCCGCGATCATTTTCGCTGACCACCCGATCTCATACGCTAAGCTTGATGCGCAAATCGAGCACACCGCTAACGGGCTAGCCGCACGGGGTGTCGCGCGTGGAGACCGGGTCGCGCTGCTGGTACCAAACATCCCCGAGTTCATTGTCGCCTACTACGCCATACAGCGATGCGGCGGAATCGTCGTGCCAATCAATGTGCTCTACAAAACGGAAGAGATCTCCTATGTCCTGGGGGATAGCGAGGCGAAGACGCTCATCCTGTATGGTGGTTTCGCCGCCCAGGGCATCGCCGGGGCCAAAAAAGTCTCATCCGTCTCGGACGTCATCGTGATTGGTGATCCGGCCCCCGAGGGAACGGTCCGGTGGGAGACCCTCACGGACGGCTCATCGCCCGAACGCTCTCCGGTGACAGTGATGCCCGACGAAATCGCGACGATTTGCTATACCTCTGGCACGACGGCCCGCGCCAAAGGCGCGATGCTGACGCACCGGAACTTCATCGCCAACTGCGAGCAATTCGACCGCATTGAACGCGCGCAAGTGAGATCCTCCGATGTCGTGCTGATCGTCCTCCCTCTCTTCCATATTTACGCGATGAATTGTGCGATGAATGGGTTCCTGCGTCTGGGGGCGACGATAGTTCTCCTTCCTCGCTTCGAGCCGATCCTGGTATTGGAGCAGATCCAGAAGCATCGCTGCACCTACTTTCACGGCGCACCCCCAATGTATATCGCCTGGGCGAATACACCAACGCTCGGCGACTACGATCTTTCCTGCGTCCGCGCCGCCTGCTCGGGCGCGGCCGCTCTCCCGGTGCACGTGCTCGAGCACTTCCGCAGTGTCACTGGTATCGAGATTTTGGAGGGATATGGCCTGACGGAGACCTCCCCAGTAACGCACTCCAATGCCGCTGGCCTGGTCACCAAGCCGGGCACGATCGGACCGCCCATCCCCGGGGTCGAAGCCCGATTGGTGGACGAGGAAGACCGTGATGTGCCAGAGGGCGCGCAAGGTGAGCTGATCTGCCGCGGCGAGAACGTCACGATCGGCTACTGGCGCAAGCCGGAGGCAACCGCCGAGGCAATACGAGCGCGCTGGTTCCATACGGGCGACATTGCTACCGTCGACGGAGACGGCTACTACCGGATCGTTGACCGCAAGAAAGACATGATCAACGTAGGTGGTTTCAAGGTATGGCCGCGCGAGGTCGAAGAAATCCTCTTCCGCCATCCGGCGGTGCGCGAGGCAGCGGTCGTCGCGATGTCCGACGCCTACTTGGGCGAGCGCCCGATGGCATACGTGGCTCTTAAGAAAGGTCAAACTGCCACAGAGGGGAAGTTGATAGCGTATTGCCAGGAACACCTCGCCATCTTCAAGGCGCCGTGCCAAATCAAGTTCCGCGATGAACTTCCGAAATTGCCGACCGGCAAAGTCCTGCGCCGGGTCCTGCGCGACGAGGCGCGGCAACTGACAGCTGTTGCGGGCGATTTCGAAATGGGGAAGCAGCCTTAATCGTTGGTATATCGTTGGCATATAAGCGAACAATGGACAGAACTTTTTCCGGGCCTCTTGGACTCCGTATTGCGGGCATCGAAACCACCTCGTCCTCGAACTCGCCGTTCCGCAGGCCGCCCATGACAAAGCTGTCGCGTTCGGTGTTCAACGGAGGACTGCCATCGTTTGTCTCAATAAGGTGAAGGGACTGATTCGAAATGAGACTTTTTCACGCCGCTAAGCTGCTTTGCGCGCCGGGCGGACCACTCTTACGCCTGGCAGCACCTCTCTTCCTAGTGTTTTGTATCTCTGCGGCCAACGCGATCGCTGACGGACTCAGGCACCCGGAAACTGTCCGAGCACGGGTCGCAGCGGTCAGGCCGGCACCTCTCAGGAGTGGGCCCGTGACCTTACGACCTCCGTTCGAGGAGCCGCGCATCGTCCGGCCTGTTAGCGACCGCAACGCTTCCAATGTGTCTCATGAGTCCAATGTGACTTATAAGTCGACGCCGCCTGCCCTAACTGTGAACACGTCTCGCGGCGTCCCGACGAATCCGTTGGTTGTCGAACAGTTTCGAGGAATCATTAACCAAAGCTTTGCAACCCGAGACAATTTTATCAGAAGCGGCGATCCGATGAAGCTGGCGGAAGGAAAGCGACGACAGGAGCGATCACACGCTCTTCTGATCGAGTTGATCGATCTCGGTTACGCCCCGTGGCTTGTTGCCGGGTGGTGCGATGATCTTTTCGCGGACCAGATCGTGCCAGGAATGCCATTGGATCTGGTCGAAGCGTACTGGGGTGATCCCCTCTATATCCAAACGAGCGGGCCTGAGGAAATTCTCACTTACCCGTTTGGCAATCTATATCGTCAGGTGATCTTGGTGGAGGGCTGTGTAACGGAAGTGCGGACAGTAAGCTCAATCGCAGATTCGTAATACGGTACGTTTACCGAAAGTCGTGCAAGGGTGTCCCCTCCAATGCTACGCTGCGTCTGGGTTCGGAAGCATGAAATCGCGAACGATGCTATCCAGATCGTAGCAACCGCTGATGAACTGGCGGAGAGTCCGGCGAGTGGGCGCAAAGGAATCGAATTCTTCGATCGATAGTCCGTCGTGGGTATAGGCACGCCGGAAGTCGATGAATTTTCTGGAAAGCTCCGCTACAATCCTTGGCTCAACCGGCTTGTCAATACGCGGACGCACCTCGATGTCGCTGGCATTGAAGCGAAGCTGCCAGGCGTAAGGCGGCGAAATAACGACATCACCGCCGATGAATTCGCTCCAGTGCATATGATTTCGAAATGCCGCCGAGAGCAAACGGACGCGGTAGCCGCGTTCACAAAACATCTGGTACGCCTTCTTGAATACTGCGACTCCAGCCCACTCCAGGCATCCCGGATCAATGGTGATGTTCTCCTGCTCGGCGACGACCTTCAGCCAGTCATCGAGCCGGCCAACCATGATGGTGCAGACCGGACCCATGGTCGCGATGTCTTTGCCTTCGTTTTCGCGTCGCTTAAGGCCGCGCTCAACCGCCTCGGCCACGGCGAGCGACTGTGGCAGCGTGAAACTAACAGTGGCATTGATGCTGATCCCCCGATAGGTGGCCTCCTCGATGGCCGGAATACCAGCGCGCGTCACAGGGATTTTCACGATGATATTGGGCGCGATCCCAGAAAAGTTTTCGGCCTGCTCCAAAATGGCCTGGGTGTCGCGATACAGCCGCGGGTCGGTTTGCACCGACAGCCGGCCGTTTCGCCCCCGGTGTGCACGGAATATCGGCTCCAGCAGGCGAGCGCCTTTCGCCGAAATTTCGCGGACCAGTTGCCAGCCAACCTGCTCCTCGGTCGCCACCGGCATCTCGTCGATCAGCCTTCGGATACGATCTTTCCACAGGCTCATCTCCTTTTTTAGGACCCCGACAACGATGACGGGATTGCAGGTGGCCCCGACTGCGCCGTGTTCGATCGAGTAAGTTAGCTCTTGAATCGACGCAGAGTCGTTCCACAAGCAAGTCCGCGTCGTTTGGGTCATTTCGTGCAAGGGGCTTCTGTAGGCTGGTGCAGCAACCGCTTTGGTCGCGGACTTCTCGGGCAGAGTGACTTGATCGTGATGCTCGGTTCTTGTCATAGTAATTCGCCTTTCCGCTGCTCAGTTAGACGGTCGGCATATTGAACGACGGCGAGCTGGAGGATTTTTCGAAACTCTTTGCGCTATCGGGGTACCAGCGCTGCATCACGCTCTTATAACGCGTGTAAAAGCGCACTCCTTCCTCGCCGTAAGCGTGGTAGCCGCCGAAGAGAGAGCGTTTCCAGCCGCCAAACGAGTGCCACGCCATTGGCACGGGAATGGGCACATTGATGCCCACCATGCCGATCTTGATCTTGTGCGCAAACTCCTGTGCGATCCAGCCGTCATTGGTATAACATGACACGCCATTGCCAAACTGTTGGGCATTGATCAGCTCGACTGCGCTTTCGAAGTCTGGCACCCGCACGACGCAAAGTACCGGGCCAAAAATCTCCTCGCGATAAATGCGCATCTCCGGTGTCACATGATCAAAGAGTGTTCCGCCCAGAAAAAAACCGCGCTCATGCCCCGGGACGGCCACGCCACGGCCATCGACTACGAGCTTCGCGCCCGCCTGAACACCTTCCTCGATATAGCCTTCGACACGCTCCTTGTGCTGAGCGGTGATGAGGGGACCCATCTCCGCATCGGATTCCATGCCGTCGTTAATTTTCAGATCGCGAACCCGTGGTGCTAGCGCTTCTACCAGCGCATCACCGACGTTCCCTACCGCGACAGCAACCGAGACTGCCATGCACCGCTCGCCGGCAGAGCCGTAAGCCGCGCCGATCAAGGCGTTAGTCACGACCTCCAGGTCAGCATCGGGCATCACGGCCAGGTGGTTCTTGGCGCCGCCCAGAGCCTGAACGCGCTTGCCCCGGCGCGCGCCTTCGGCCTGGATGTACTCCGCGATCGGTGTGGAGCCAACAAAGGAGAGTGCTTCCACGTCGGGATTCGCGATCAGTGCGTCGACGGCGACTTTGTCGCCCTGGACTACATTGAAGACACCGTCCGGTACACCGGCTTCGCAGAGCAGTTCGGCGACGCGCAGCGACGGGCCGGGATCACGCTCGGATGGCTTGAGAACGAAAGTGTTGCCGCACGCGATGGCTATAGGGAACATCCACATCGGTACCATCACCGGAAAATTGAACGGTGTAATTCCAGCAACGACGCCGAGGGGCTGGCGCATGCTCCAGTTATCAATGCCGCCACCGACCTGTTGGGTGTAATCGCCTTTCAGGAGGTGAGGGATGCCACAGGCAAATTCAACGACCTCCAGGCCACGCTGGACTTCGCCCTTGGCGTCGGAAAAAACCTTGCCGTGCTGCTCCGTAATAAGCGCCGCCAGTTCATCGTGATGCTCTTCGAGGAGCTCCTTGAACCGGAACAGAAAACGCGCGCGTTTGATCGCCGGGATCGCACTCCATCCGGGAAATGCGGCGCGAGCTGCCGCCACGGCCGCGTCAACATCGGCACTGTTTGCCATCGCCACATGCGCGGCTACTTCGCCCGTGGCAGGATTAAACACGCCCAGCTCGCGCGTGCTGCTACCGGCGAAACGGCGGCCGTTAACGAAGTGTTCAATCCGCGGTGGGGCGATCTGACGATTTCGTGCAGACACGGACTGGCGCTGGTCTTGCTCGAGTTCTGGTTGCATAAAGCTGGCTAGTTTTGAGGTTGAGCGTGCAAAAGAATATTCGGGCGGTCTGCGTCCTGAACATCCACTCGGGTAGGGGGATGGTTCTGGGAATGCCAGGTGCGCCGTGAGCCCGCCACGTCATTGAAATGATAGGACCGATACCCGCGAGCCACAAGGGATAGAAGGGGACGAAGGGTGAGAGGTGAGAAGTGAGAAGTGAGAGGTGAGAAGTGAGAAGTGAGAAGTGAGAAGTGAGAAGTGAGAAGTGAGAAGTGAGAAGTGAGAAGTGAGAGGGGCTTGGGCGCGGTCAGGATGTCGGTAACACTTTTAGGAAAGGACATAGGGAACACTAAATATCGTTGAGGTTGCGTTTTTTGTTGATTTGACAGTCTTAAGCCCCGGAGGGGTGAAAAGATTCAGGCTGGGCTGCCAGGCCCAGGGTAGCTGCCGAGAAGATCCCCACGGAGCTCACCGAAAAAAGTCTGCACGCGGTGTCCTGGAACGGACGGGTGGTTCGTCGTATCATTGAACTGAAAGGCGTGCCGATGAGTGGTGAACTAAGCCGACGGAGCTTTCTGGCGGCTGCCGGAACAGCGGCGGTCAGCGGCGGTATCTTATCGAGACTTGCATTTGCCGCCGATGAGCCCGCTCAGACGTTCCAGAGTAATTTGGGAATGGACAGCACCCTGGATTACTACAGTACGCGAGAACTCGTTGCGATGCTGGCGGCGCGACGGATCTCGGCGGTAGAGCTGCTGGAGAGCGCAATCGCCCGAATCGAAATGTTGGACCGGCGCATCAATGCCGTCGTGGTGCGCGATTTCGACAGGGCGCACACCGCCGCCGTTGCCGCCGACGCCGCCTTGGCCCGAGGCGAGCGGGCCCCGCTGCTCGGTCTTCCGATGACGGTCAAGGAAGCCTGCAACGTCGTGGGCCTGCCGACCACTTGGGGCATGCCGATGTTCAAGGGCTGGATGCCGAAGGAAGATTCGGTGGCGGTTGCTCGTCTCAAGGCAGCTGGCGCCATCATTATCGGCAAGACGAACGTTCCCTTTGCGATTAGCGACTGGCAAAGCTACAACGAGATCTACGGAACGACTAACAATCCTTGGGACCTCAGCCGGACCCCGGGCGGCTCGTCGGGCGGCGCAGCGGCAGCCCTGGCGGCGGGCTACGTATCGCTGGAGATCGGTTCAGACATTGCCGGCTCCATCCGTGTCCCGGCCGCATTCTGCGGCGTGTTCGGCCATAAACCGAGCTGTGGAGTGGTCTCCCTGGGCGGGTTCATGCCACCAACTGCCGAAGTTCGGTTGAGCGCGGACAGCGATCTGCCTGTTCTCGGCCCACTCGCACGTACCGCAGCTGACCTGGCCTTGGCCCTCGATGTGCTAGCGGGACCTGACGATCCCGAAGCGATCGCCTATCGGCTCACTTTGCCCCCGGCGCGCCATAATACGCTAAAGGACTTCCGGGTACTCGTCATTGATACGAACCCATTCCTGCCGACCTCGGCGGAGATCCGCGAGGCTCTCCACCGCCTGTCCGATCGCCTTGTCAAAGTGGGCGTCAAAGTTGCCCATGAAACGACGCCGCTTCCCGATCCGGCTGAGTCCAGGCGAACCTATATGCTTCTGCTAGACGCTTTCGTCAGCCATGGAAGGCCGGCGGACTTCTACCGGCAGATGGAAGCCGCTCTAGCCAAACTGCGACCAGAAGATGAGAGCCCGGAAGCCTTGTGGATTCGGGGAACACTCCTCAGCCATCGTGACTGGCTGGACGCAATGCTAGCCCGTGACAGGCTGCGTGCACGCTGGCGTGACCTCTTCCGAAAGTACGACGTGGTCCTCTGCCCGATCATGCCGACCGCGGCCTTCCCGCATGACCATTCGCCGGCCGAAGGACCGCGTAAAATCGATGTGGATGGGAACCAGGTCGACTACAACGAGCAGATGGTTTGGCCGGCAGCGGCCACTCTCCCTGGTCTACCCGCAACGGCGATACCAATTGATCGCTCCGAGGCCGGTCTGCCAATTGGTGTCCAAGTCATCGGCCGGTACCTGGAGGATCGCACGACGATCGCCTTCGCCGAACTCATTGAGCGCGAGTTCGGCGGCTTCGTGCCGCCCCCCGGGGCTTAAAGCCTGAGCGAGGCTGCTGTATGCGACACGGTACACAAGATCACCGAGAAAATGGGCGCAATGCCGCGTCAGCGTCGGCTGGCCGAAAAAATGCGCTAGGGCGAAAAAATGCGGTAGGGCGAAAATTCATTTGAGCCGATTCATCGATGGCGCGCATTATTTTTCCGACCCGCTCGCCTGGCAGCGAGCGTCGACGTGTCCTGGGCGAACTCTCTCGATCGGTCGTATAGTTGAGCAAACAGTTGATTGAGCGGTAAACCAAATATGAATACGCAGACAACAACATCCGAATACATGCTATTATTCCGAGGCACGCACTGGGATAAAGGTCTCTCCCCGGAAGAAATCCAGAAGGTCATGAGCCGATGGGCCGCCTGGATGGAGCGATTGACCCAACAAGGGAAGATCAGGGATGCTCACCCCCTGGATAGGCATGAGGGTAAAATTGTTTCCTGGAAAAAAGGACGGAGAGTGGCAGATGGTCCTTTCGCTGAATCGAAGGAGGCCATCGGCGGTTATTTCCTCCTTCGAGTCCCTAATCTGGAAGAGGCAGTGGAAATCGCCAAACAATGCCCCGCTCTCGAACACGGGTTAGATGTGGAAGTCCGGCCGATCGTCGCGGAGTGCCCGCCCTATCAACGCGCCAAGGAATCGCTCGCCCATACGACAGCTTGAGTGTGCTGCATGTGCAGGAATATTAAACCCCTATTCAACTTCGATCCGCCTGTCACTGCCGAAGAAGTTCGACTTGCTTCGCTCCAGTACGTGAGAAAGATCAGCGGCTTTGCCAAGCCGTCGAAGGCAAACGAAGCCTCATTCCGGGCTGCAGTCGACGAAATAGCCGAGATCTCGACTCGCCTTCTCCGGTCGCTCGAAACAAACGCACCGGCGAGGAATCGAGAAGAAGAGGCCGCAAAGGCAAAAGCTCGCGCAGCAGAGCGGTTCGGTACTTAAATCGGCGCCATTCCGTTCGAGGTGGAAATCGCACGCCAGCGGGAAAACGGTTGATCCAGCATTAAAACACCACGAAAGGCAAATATGAGTTCGCAGGTAACTTCATCCCCATACATGCTGTTGTTTCGGGGCACGCAATGGGACCAAAGTCTCTCCCCGGAGGAAATCGAGAAAGTCATGAGCCAATGGGTTGCCTGGTTTGATCGGTTGACCGAGCAAGGAAAGGTCAAAGCCGGCCAACCATTGGCGAATGAGGGTAAAATCGTTTCAGGGAAAAAGGGACAGTTCGTCGCTGACGGTCCTTTCGCCGAGTCCAAAGAGGCTATTGCCGGTTATTTTTTCTTACAGGTGGGTGACCTGGATGAAGCGGTTGAAATCAGCAAAGAGTGCCCGGGACTGGACTACGGTGTCACCGTCGAAGTACGGCCGGTGAACGAACACATAGGCCGCGGACCAGCCTGACTCCGTGAGCGAGTTTCAAGACGCCAATCACTCGGCGCCAAGCGAGGAGATTTCCCGATTGGCCGAGCATTTCTTCCGCCACGAGGCAGGGAAGCTGGTTTCCGTACTGACCGGCATCTTTGGAATTGAGCGTTTGCAATTGGCTGAGGATGTGGTCCAGGAGTCTTTGGTCCGCGCGTTACAGACCTGGCCCTATTATGGGATTCCCAAGAATCCCGCAGCCTGGCTCACCCAAGCGGCGAAGAATCTCGCATTGGATCTGATCCGGCGGGAAAAACGTTTCCGCGATAAGCAACCGGAAATTAGCGCATCCTTTGAGCAGCGGTCCGCTGATTCCGCCGCTGACGATTCGCCGTTGTTCGACACCGAAATGAAAGACAGCCGTCTCCGCTTGATGTTCGCTTGCTGCCATCCGCTGATTCCGCAGGAGTCGCAGACGGCGCTGGCGCTCAAGACGCTTTGCGGGTTCGGCGCCGGAGAAATCGCTAAGGCATTCCTGACAACCGAAGCGGCGGTTGCCAAGAGGCTGACGCGAGCCAGGCAAAAAATACGCGAGCAACATATTCCCTTTGAGATTCCGGCCGGCGAGGAATTGTCGATCCGTCTGGACGGCGTGTTGCAAACACTCTATCTGCTGTTTAACGAAGGCTACAAGGCATCCAGCGGCGAGAGTCTGGTAAGAGAGGAACTTTGTGCCGAAGCGATCCGTCTGGCGACACTATTGGCCGAGCAACCGATGGCGGATCAGCCACGAACTCACGCGCTCGTCGCGCTTATGTTGTTGAATGCGGCGCGCCTTCGCTCGCGTGTGGACACCGAGGGAAACATACTTCGCCTTAAGGAGCAGGACCGTTCGAGTTGGAACAAGGCATTGATCGGGCGCGGGATGTTGCACTTGGGCCAATCGGCCGCTGGAGAAGAACTCAGCGAGTACCATCTTCAGGCCGGAATCGCGGCTTGTCATTGTGCGGCTGAAGACTATCAGTCCACGGATTGGTCAAGAATCTTGTCTCTCTATGATCAGTGGATGCAGATCAATGATTCTCCCGTCGTTGCCCTTAATCGTGCCGTGGCGGTTGCGAATGTGGACGGCGCCGAAGCCGGCATTAAAGCGGTCGAGGCGATTCGGAACCGGGGCGACTTAGGTTCGTATTATCTGCTCTATGCAGTCCTGGGCGAGTTCGAAGCGCAACTGCATAATTTTCAGGCGGCCGCCGGCCATTTCCGCAAAGCGCTTGAACTAACCGACGTGAAATCGGAAAAATCATTTCTGTCGAAGAGACTCCGCGATTGTGAAGTGCAGGGTCGACATAGCCCGGCGACTGCCCATGCACGGCAACATAAGCAGCGGGCGCGAGAGCTTAATCCAGGTACTCGGCGCTGAAGGCGCTATGAGATTAAAGCCTGGGCTGCAAGGCCCAGGTACTCGATGAACAGAAGAGCCGTCCGGCAGTGGCCCATGGGCGATTGCCGGACGACATCGAGGTCAGCCGCCGGCTTAGTTAGCCCTGTCGAACATTGTCTCGAGATCCGGGAACCGCCACGAAGGCCGAAAGGTGCTTGCGCACGAACTGTTCTAATGTTTGCGGTTCCCTGCCCCCGATCTTTTTTATCGCATCCGAGATCTGGTAACGACTTTTGTCTCCGGGCGAGCCAGCGGTACGGAAGAACCTCCACAACTGGGAGAGATGCTCCAGGGCGTGCGGGTTCACATTGTGCGCTGCAGCGCTCTGGCGCCATTGATCGTCGGATATCGGTTCGTATCGAATCGATTTGCCGAGAACCTGGCTGAAGGTTTGGATAATCTCTGCCAGAGTCAACACCGCACCGGTCAATTGATAACTAGTCCCGTTGGCCACGACTGGGCCGGTCAGCAGACCAACTGCTACCTGGGCAACATCCTCGGCGCCAACCAGTGGTACGACCGTGCTATCATCGCCCCACGGCAGCTGGATCAGGCTCCCCTGAGCGAGGCTTCCGGTAACCAGACTGCGCAGGTTTTCGTAGAAGACCGGAGCACACACATGGACGGCGCCAACATTGGCCCAATTGAAAACGCGCTCGGAGAGCCAGTTTTGCCGCATCCGCGGGGTGGGCGCATCCGGGGCGGGTCGCAGCATCGTGACGTTGACCAGAAGTTCGAGTCGCGCGTCCTGCGCCGCCGTGGCGAAAATTGCGGTTGCGTCAAGCAGCCCCTCCTGGACCGGGTAGGCGAAGTACGCCCGACGGATATCGCGCATCGCGCCTCGCACCGACCAGATATCCAGGAAATCGCCCTCCACAACTTCGGCGCCAAGCGTCCTGAGTTGATCTGATCTTTCATCGAATCGGTGGACTAAAGCGCGAACGGGAATGCCGCGTTTCAGAAGTGCCCGAGTAACGTGGTTCCCGGTAGAGCCCTGGCGGCCGCCGGCCGCCCCCGTGACGAGGATGGTAGGATTGAGCATGTGATGTATATACACATGTGTATATACCTGGAAGGCCCGCTCCGTCAACCCAAACTTCAAAAGGGAGACCCGCTTTCCGCATGCTGTTTCCGGGTAAATTTGTGCGATCTATTGCTGCACCGGAATGGAATCTCACTCAAAGCCCGCGCTTTCTGGCTTCCAGCTCTTCGTTTACTGCTCAGGGGGTCTGGCCATGAACCTGACCAATCTCGTGCTGTCACAGTGGCTTTATGAGCGATACGTCATTGGTGGTGTGCTCGGGACGACCGCCTTCTCCCTGATCTTGCTGGCCGGCCGGATAACTGACAGCGTCTCGGATCCATTCATTGCGTTCTGGACAGACAACAGCTGGACACGTTGGGGCCGGCGGATGCCATTTCTGGTTCTGGGTACGCTTCCCTTGGCCGCGGTATGTTTCCTTCTCTGGTTACCTCCTGAACATGCAGCGCATTCAGTACGAATTTTGTACGCGGCGGGCATCTGCCAATGTTATTTCCTGCTGTACGGCGTGGTAGTCACTCCTTATCTGGCCTTGCTGCCCGAGATCGCAAGCTCGCCGAGGCAACGACTCAACTTGACGACCGGGCAAGGCCTCGCCACGCTCGCGGGCACAATGCTCTTCGCGCTATCAGGTTTGATCATTCAGAACTTCGGCTATCCAATACTTGGCCTGATGCTGGCAGCAGCCGTACTGATATCTTTCTATCCAATCACCATTTTCCTTTTTGAACTGCCGCATTCTGAACGTTCAAGACGCTCCGTAGCAGACCTTTTTCGTTGGATTTGGGAAGTGTTGACTAACCGGGATTTTCTGCCGCTGCTGGTTTCAACTTCCCTTTACTGGTTTGCGCTAAACCTTTTGCTGATGATGGTGCCACGCTGGGTTCAGGCCCGTCTTGGCCTGTCACAAGAAGCGGTAACCTGGACTATGCTTCCGTTCATCGGGGTCAATTTGCTTGGCTTCTTCTTTTTTAACTGGTTCGCGAAGAGGGCGGGCAAGTTTATCGCGCTGGTTTACGTTCTCCTGGCTTCGGCGCTGGTATTCTCACTGTTCGGCTGGTCCGATCGGCTTGGTCTCCCGGTCACACCATTCGTTTCTGCCCAGATCATTGCCGGTTTGGCGGGACTACCGGTCGCTGGATTTGGAGTCGTGGCGTTTGCCCTGCTGGCGGATGTAATCGACGCTGACGCGGCTCGGACGGGGATACGCCGGGAGGCGATCTATTTCGGAGTGCAGGCTATTCTTCAGAAATCGATGATCGGCCTCTCAGTCGTCTCATTCGCTATACTACAACAAGCGGGCGGAACCGGCGCACTGGGCTGGACAGCACTCCTTGCTGGTCTGTTCTGCCTTGGCGGCCTTGTCTGCTTTCTGGGCTACCGCCTGCGAGATAAGCAGTCCGCAAAATTCACTGCCTTGTGAAATGAACAGGTCTGCCCCAAAGCAAGCGGACGTCCCTATCCGAAACGCTGGGTCCAAGATCGGGTAGGGCCAAGTTTCACCTTGGCCCTACCGTATTTCGGGCCCTGCGACTCTACAATTCGGCGGCGACGGAGCGCCGCCCTCCAACAAACCGCGCGCTTTCTTGGGGGGCCATGTCGGCGCAAACCTCGGGCCTCCTTTGGAGGGCCCCAGTCAGCGCTACAGGGAGGCGCCGCGGATGGACGCATCGACCAGCTCTATACTGTGGTGAACTGGCAGCTTTCGCCCGGCGCGAGTGAGGGAAGACTGGAGCTGCAGCAGGCAGCCGGGATTGCCGGACACAACCATGTCGGCGCCCAGTGCGGCGACGTGAACCGCTTTCCGGTCGCCGAGCTCCGCCGCGGCTTCCGGTTGCACCAGGTTGTAGATTCCCGCGGATCCGCAGCAGATCGCAGCTTCGGGGATTTCCAGCAACTCGAGCTGCGGGATGCGACCCAGCAGCGTGCGCGGCTGTGTACGGATACCCTGTGCGTGCTGCAGGTGGCAGGCATCGTGGTAGGCCACGCGCAGGGGCAAGGCGTGGTACGAGACCCGCGGTTCGAGCTCGACCAGGAATTCCGAGACGTCGCGGCATTTCCCCACAAAGGCTTTCGCGCGGCCGGCGTACTGGGGATCGTCGCGCAACAGGTGGCCATACTCTTTCACATTCGAGCCGCAACCTGCGGCGTTGATGATCACTGCGTCCACCCGCGCCTTTTCGAATACGTCAATCGTCTGGCGCGCTAGCTGCACGGCTTGCTCCTCTTCTCCGGCATGCACTAGCAAAGCCCCGCAGCAGGGTTGTGTTGCGGGAACCACCACCTCGCATCCCTCCGCGGCGAGAACGCGCGCCGTGGCCGCGTTGACGTGCGGGAAAAGCACCCGCTGCACGCAGCCCAGCAATAACCCCACGCGCCGCCGCCGTTCGCCCTGCGCCGGGATCAAGTCGGGAAGCCTTTCCCGGGCGGGCACCTGCGGGAGCAACGCCTCCATAGCCCGCAGCCGCGCCGGAAGCAGCTTCGGGATGCCCGTACGGCGCACCAGCGCCTCGAGCCCGACCTTCTGATACAGACGCAACGGCAGTAACAGCGCTCGGAGCCGCTCGGGCCGTGTGAAAACATTGAACAGAAAGCGGCGAAACCTCTTCTCCGGCGCAGGCCTGGCGTAGCGGCGCTCGATTTGGGCACGGGTGGCCTCGATCAGCTTTCCGTATTCCACGCCGGAAGGACACGCCGTCATACATGCCATGCAGCCCAGGCAGGCGTCGAAGTGGCCTACCCATGTTGCGTTGATGGTCGCAGCGCCTTCGGCAACCATCTTCATCAGGTAGATGCGGCCACGCGGCGAATCCATCTCCTCGTTCCATAGCACATAGGTGGGGCATACGGGCAGGCAGAAACCGCAGTGCACACATTTGTCGATAAGCTCGCCTGACGGCGGGTGGTGCGCGTCGTACCCCTTCGCGTCTGTTGGAAGGATGCTCTGTTGCTGCGTCATCAGATTCCCCCGACGAACCGACCTGGATTCAACGTGCCGCGCGGGTCAAACTGCCGCTTCACGCTGAGCATCAACGGAAATACATCCCGCCCGCTACCCCACGCGTCAATCGCCTGCATGGCCGCGGGTCGATGCAGTACGACCAGCGAGCCTCCCACCTGTTCGAGCTCCGGCCGCAGCGTGCGCAGCACCTCGTGGATGGGCGAGGCATTTGACGCCTCCAGGCGTAGCCAGCCCAGCCCTGTGCCCTGCACAACAACGCTCCATTGTACACCCCGAGAATCGGCCAAGCGCTGGATGCAGCCGCATGTTTCTGCGATCGACGCTGGCAGGACGCTGAATTTTGCAATCGCTGCCCGCTCGACCGAAGACCACAGTTCTTCCCGCGCCCGCCATACCGGATCGCCGGTCGCGGCTTCGATGACCGGGCCGACCAGTTTCCGCAGCGCCTCGGCTTGGGCTGTAAGTCCCGCATCGGTCCCTTCAAACCGAACGTCTACCGCAGGCGCTGCCCCTGTTGTGAATCGCGCCTGCAAGCCAGCGGGTGTCAGCCTGGAATCCTGCACTGCCAGCATCACGCGGTTGGCGTCCTCCAGATCGTGAGCCACAATTGTGAACGAGCGCGTGTTGCGAGACAAAGGATACAGCCGGAAGACGGCCCGAGTAATAACGCCTAGCGTGCCCAGCGCTCCTGTGGCCAGTTTCGGCAGGTCGTACCCCGCGACGTTTTTCACCACTTTGCCGCCGCTCGAAGCCAGCGTGCCATCGGGCAGAGCGATCGTCAGGCCGATGATCAGATCGCGTAGCGCGCCATACCGGATCCGTAGCGTGCCGCTGTCGTTCGTCGAAAGAATTCCGCCGATGGTGGCCCGCTCGGGCCACAGCGGGTCCACGGCGATGCGCTGGCCGTGCCCAGCCAGGACGTCCTGCACTTTTTGGACCGTGCAACCGGCCTCTACGCTCACCGTCAGGTCGGCCCAGGCATGTTCGATCACCCGATCGAGCCGCGCCGTCGAAAGAATCAGGTCAGCGCGCACTGGTGGATTGCCCCAGCCGGTTTTCGTGCCGCCGCCGCGTGGCACGACGCAGAGCCCGGCAGCATCCGCGCAACGCAGTCCAGCGGCCAATTCCAGTTCACTGCGCGGCTCGAAGACCATCTCCGGCTGCACTCCTGCGACGCAGTCGCCTGGCCCAGCGGGGCGCAGATGTTCCGCGCCAGCGATGGCCCGCAAATCGCCCCAAGGGGTCGCGATGCCCATCTCTGCGCCTGAAGCTGATGGTGGCGACGCCATCTCAGAAGCGTTCTGCAATTCCGGCGATCTCGAGGGGATGCGGTTGATACTCCCCTGGTTTTTCACCGCATAGGCGCGGCCGCGGAAAAACCTTCGTGGGATTGGAGAGCTGCTCCGGGTCAAAGGCGCAGCGCACGCGTTGCATCGTTTCCAGATCGGGCTCCGCATACATCTTCGACATCATCATTTTCTTCTCTTCGCCCACGCCATGTTCGCCTGTGATGGAGCCGCCAGCCTCGATGCACAGTTCGAGGATGCGGTTAGCCAGGACCTCCGCAGCATGCTCCTGCCCTTCGATCCGGCGGTCGTAGAGCACCAATGGATGCAGATTGCCGTCACCGGCGTGAAACACGTTGGCAACTCGGATTCCCGCCTCTGTGCCGAGCCGCTCGATCTCGTTCATGATTCGCGGCAGCGCCGTGCGCGGAATCACGCCGTCCTGGACGATGTAGTTAGGCGAAATACGGCCCACCGCCGCGAACGCCGCTTTGCGGCCTTTCCAGACTACAGCGCGCTCCGCCTCCGTCTGCGCTACCCGGATTTCACCGGCGCCGCACTTGCGGCAGATTTCATCAACCTGGCGCATGAGCGCTTCGACTTCGGCCGTAACCCCATCCAGTTCGACCAACAACAGCCCACCGCAGTCGGGGTAATTGGCGTGCACGGCCGCTTCGGCAGCTTGGATGGCCAGGTTGTCCATCATTTCGATTGCTGCCGGCAGCATACCCGCAGCGATAATGTCGCTCACCGCGGCCCCGGCCTCGCTCGTGGAACCAAACGCCGCCAGCAGCGTCTGGATGCATTCGGGCCGCTTCACGACGCGGAGGATTACTTTCGTAGCGATGCCCAGCGTGCCTTCGGAACCCACGAACACGCCCGGAAGGTCGTACCCTGGCGGATCAAGGGTTTTGCCGCCCAGGTTCGCCAGCGAGCCGTCCGGCAGCACTACCTCGAGGCCCAGCACATGCGTGGTGGTAAATCCGTACTTCAGGCAGTGCGCGCCGCCGGAGTTTTCTGCCACGTTTCCGCCAATGCTGCAGACAGATTGCGATGAGGGATCAGGCGCGTAGAAAAAGCCGCGAGGCGCCACCCGCCCGGTCACCTCCAGATTGATGACACCCGGCTCCACCACCACCCAACCATTAGCCAGGTCCACTTCAAGGATGCGGTTCATACGCGCCAGACTGATCACTACCCCATCCTTCACCGGCAGGGCCCCCCCGCTTAATCCCGTGCCCGAGCCGCGTGCGACAAACGGAATCCGTTCTCGATGGCACACCCGCACGATTCCCTGGACCTGTTCGGTGGAGTGGGGCAGCAGCACAGCCTGCGGAAGCACCCGGAAATTCGTCAGCCCGTCACACTCGTAGGTCTTCAATTCTTCCTGCGATGTGATCAGGCCGCGGTCCCCGGTGATGGCGCGGAACTCCTGAAGGATGCGGGCGTCCACGAGTAGTTCAGTTTGGCCCGCTGCTTTGCGGGAAGCGGGCTTCCCGGAAGGTAAGCGTAGTGCCTGGTTGCACAATCGTCAAACAACGCGCCCTTGGTTTGCGTCGATTGAGTTCCGGGTCGTTTCGGAGAAACGACCGTCTTAGCGCCGAAGGTGCGAAATCTGAGAGCCTAGGGCGCTAGCCCTAGGAATCGGTATAAATAGACGATCAAGCGCTGAAGGCGCGTGACAATGAGCTCCCAAAGGCTCCGCCCGTGGGTTTCAACCAGCTTCACCGGGCAGTCGCGGAACTTGACTCGTTTGGTGAATGTCATAGTCCAAGTGTTCCAGCGCGGCATGCCGTTCAAGAGCGAGGACAACGAGCCGATCGACGAGCTCAGAATAACTTACGCCACTCGCTTCCCAGAGCAGCGGAAACATGCTGATGTTCGTGAAGCCCGGAACCGTATTGATCTCATTGACGAGTACGCGTCCATCCTCAGCCAAGAAGAAGTCGACCCGGGCCATCCCTGTACAGTTCAGAACCTCAAACGCAGCGACCGCGAGTTGGCGGACTTTTCTACTGATTTCTGCCGGCAGAAGGGCAGGAATTTCAAGTATCGCGCCATTTTCATTCACGTATTTGGCTTCATACGAATAAAATTCATCGCGCACCACGACCTCGCCCACCACGGAAGCCTCCGCTTGGTCGTTTTCCCAGGATACCGCATTCGAGCTCCCGGCCGCGAATGCCTTCCTCAACCAGCACTTTTTCATCAAACCGAAATGCTTCCCTTAGCGCCCGTGCGAATTCCGCATCATTCGCCACCTTCGACACGCCAACAGAAGAACCCGCGTTGGCGGGCTTGACAAACAAGGGCGAGCCGAGTTCCCGCTCCAATGCGCTAAAACTTATGCCCTGAGCTCTCCTCGCGGTCAGGACGCGAAATTTTACAGTTGGGATTCCAGCCTGATCAAGGAGCCGTTTCAGAACGTCCTTGTCCATACCGACCGCTGAGCCAATCACTCCAGTTCCCACAAACGGCAGGTTGAGCAATCGCAAGAACCCCTGGAGACAACCGTCTTCTCCAAAAGCGCCATGGACCAACGGGAACACCACGTCCACGCCATGCCCAAGTCCCGTTGATTCGATCGTCTGCAACATTTCCGGAATCGGGCGCTGCTCCACGCAGGCAGGCGAGCGATCAAACCGCTCGAATCCGGGCGCTGCCTCCAGCTCGCCAGCCGAGCCCAACAACGTCCAGATACCCGACTTTTCGATGCGAACGATTGAGATGTCATACTTCGACTTGTCAATTGCATCGTACACGTTCCGCGCCGAACAGACCGAGACCTCGTGCTCGGTCGATTTTCCTCCGCAAATGATCGCTAGCCGAATCCTGGATTTTTTCATTTCGGCCATCTGTCTATCATCGCGCCTCACTCATTGGCAAGCTGGTCAGTGAGACGATCCACCCAGGCTTGCCGCGACATAGGCCCTGCCGCATTCTCGCGAGGACTGGCGAATTCCGCACCTGAAAGGTGCGTCTACTGTGCTTGAGGTCGGACAAATACCGAGAACAAAGTAGACGCAACTTCCAGCTGCGGGACGACAACGACAATTGTGGTTGCGGCTCCGCTGCGCTGCGTCCTTCTGAGCTCCCACCCAACTGACATACGCATTATGGACAAACTCTCGGGACAGTTCATCATCCTTTGCTGGGCGATATTTCTTATTTACTGGGCTATCGGTGCTTTTACCGTTAAACGCACAATCGAGAGAGAAAATCCGTGGCCGCGATTCCTGATGTTCGTGGTGATCATCGCGACGTTCGTACTGCTCCGACGCGGCTGGCTGCTTTCGACCTTCCTGGGCAAGGTGCTTTGGCCGAAGACGCTAATAGTGCGCACCGTCGCTGACATCGTCACTTTGCTCGGCCTCATCATCGCGCTTTGGGCAAGAGCCGTGCTCGGTGGCAACTGGAGCGCCACTCCTACGTTCAAGGAAGACCACGAACTGATCGAGTACGGTCCATACCGCTACGTGCGTCACCCGATTTACAGCGGTGTTCTCTTAATGGTTCTCGGCACAGCGATCATGTCCGGTCAGGTAGGCGGATTTGTTCTGCTTGCCGTTTTCTTTATCGGCTTTTGGTTTCGCTCGCGCCAGGAGGAACGACTACTGACCAGGCATTTCCCCGAGGCCTATCCAAAGTACAAATCGCGGGTCAAAGCCTTCGTTCCATTTGTCTGTTAGCCCTGTGCAACGAGTAATCGGTAATCAGTACAGTAAATAGCGGGGCTGGTTGGAGGGGACAGGAACTGGCAATCGGTGATGGCAACGCTATGATGGCAGCGGCACGGTTCGGCAGTTAAGGCCGAAAACACATTGGCGCTCAT
>JBAUZZ010000045.1:0-11201 GCA_049585495.1 Chthoniobacterales bacterium
CTGAGGCCAGCCGCCCTACAAAGGTCGACTCAAATGAATTTTCACCCGGTTGGCGCTTTTGCTATCAGAGATCATGCTGAACTTTATCTGGCTAGGCCTGCTGATTGCCGGAGTCGTGGTTGCAGGATTGACCGGGAGACTCGATGCTATAAACCAAAGCGTTCTAAACGCTGCAAAATCCGCGGTGATGGATGTCGCGCTGCCGCTGATCGGAGCGATGGCGCTGTGGCTAGGTATAGTCCGTTTGGCCGAAAAAGCCGGCCTCATCAAAGTGCTCGCAGATAGGATCAGGCCGCTGACGGCGCGACTCTTCCCCGATATTCCACCAGATCACCCCGCTATGGGAGCGATGATGATGAACATCGCTGCTAATATGCTTGGCGTAAGCAACGCCGCTACCCCGCTGGGCCTGAAAGCAATGACCCAGCTGAACAAATTGAATTCCAAGCCGGGCGTTGCCACAAACGCGATGTGTACGTTCCTTGCACTGAACACGAGCTCGATTCAGCTGGTTCCGGCGACCGCCATCACCATTCTCTCGATCAACGGTGCAAGAAATCCGACGGCGATTGTGGGATCAACCCTAATTTCGACCAGTATTGCAACAATCGCTGCAATTCTCATCGTCAAAGTCTTGCAACGCTTCGGGCCGTTTCGCTGGGAACGGCAGCCTGCCCCTGCTCAAATCGCAAACACCGAAGCGGAATCCCGGAACGTTGGTGGACCAGACACCGGCACGGAGAGGGAAACACCCGGGCCCATGAAGCCTTGGGGTCCGTGGGTTGTAGGCGCGCTGCTGTTAATTTTTCTCGGTATCTTCTTCGTCCAGATTGCGTCACCGCTGGAGGCCCCTTCATCCCAGAACTTGTTTGGCGGGATTGCGAGGTTTTTTCGGGCTCTCTCGCCGCTGGCTGTTCCCTTTCTCTTGACCTTTTTTCCTTTGTATGCCGCCAGTCGACAGGTCCAGGTTTACAGTGAGTTTGTTGACGGTGCCAAAGAGGGCTTTCAGATTGCGATCCGGATTATCCCCTATCTGGTTGGCATGCTGGTCGCGATTGGTGTTTTCCGCGAGTCTGGTTGTCTGGAGATCCTCAAGAACCTTTTGCAGCCCGTCCTGAGCTTGGCCCGGATTCCTTCTGAACTAATTCCAATGATCCTGATGCGACCGCTCAGCGGCAGCGGCTCGATCGCAGTGCTTAGCGATCTCGTTAAACAGTTCGGCCCGGACAATGTTTTGAGCTATATGGCCGCGACGATCTATGGGAGCGCAGAGACGACCTTCTATGTCGTGGCTGTTTATTTTGGTTCCGTGGGCATAAGCCGGACACGCCACGCGATTCCGGCCGGGCTCTTGGCAGATATGGTCGGAGTAATCGCCGCCATTCTGGCATGCAGATTATTGTTCGGCGGATAGGAATGCGCATTTGCGTCAGCACAAGCGCCGAAGGCGCTTTGTAGGGCGGCTGGCTCAGCCGCTAGTGCCCTTGCCTGGCTCCAGAAAGAAGCTCGTGCGCCGAATTTCGCGTTTTAATCGTGGCGGCTGGGCCAGCCGCCCTACAAGGCGGCCTGGGCTGTCTTCCCGAATTCCTTTATGGCCTCTTCGACGCTCGCCCCTTGGTGGATAATCGCTCGCAGCGAGGCCATAACCGCACGGATGTTCGAGTTCTGCCAAATATTCCGGCCGAATACTACTCCCTTTGCTCCGCCCTGCATGGCTTCGTGTACTACCGTTAGCGCGGCTTCCACGGTGTCCATTTTGACGCCGCCGGCAATCAGCACTGGCACAGGGCAATTCACCGTTACCTTTCGGAAACCCTCAGCCGTTCCGGTGTAGTATGTTTTGACGATATCGGCCCCGTGTTCGAATGCGATCCTTGCTGCGGACGCCATCGCCTCAGGCGCGAACGGTTTGCGAATTCGGGGGGTATCGATGCAGGGCAAGGCTTCCACCATCACTGGTAAGCCGTCTTCCCGGCAGTCGCGAACAACCCGAGCGACAATCTGGAAGGTATCCAACTCGACATCGCCGCCCAGAAAACACATGACGCAAACTCCATCAACGCCAAGCGCTCGCGCATCCTCAACGGTGTACAAGAGGGACCATTCCGTATACTTCAACCAGTCTTCTCGATAGCTAGACGGCCCGCCGTCGAGGCGCAAGAAGGTCGGTACCCGCCCGATCAGCTGGTCCCGGTACCGCTTCACGACGCCATAAGAGGTCATGACGGCATCCGCCCCGGCTGCTATTACTTCTTCCAAGATCTTGCCGGGATTTTCCAATCCATCGACGACGCCAAGGGTCCGAGCGTGGTCCATGGCTACGACCAGGGCTTTATCTTTAAGCTGGAGTCTGTTCATTTGCTATAGGCTTCTAGCGTAGGCGGCAGTGTGACTTTGAGCAAAGGCGAGTATCGAGATAGTATTACAACCAGGGGCGGGACGGGCGTCCCGCCCGTCAATATTTGAACAACAAGCGACGGGCGAGACGCCCGTTCCACTCTATGAACGTCAATGGTCAACCTTTCCGAAGTATTTGGTTCGATGACGATGGCGAAACAGTCAAGGTAATCGACCAGACAAAATTGCCGCACCGGTTCGAAGTATTGACATGGCGACATCTTATCGACGCGGCACAGGGCATCCGCTCGATGGTTGTTCGGGGCGCACCCCTGATTGGGGCCGCCGCGGCGCACGGTGTTGCACTAGCCATGAAGGACGATCCAAGCGATGAAGCGCTTGCGTTTGCTCACGAACAGCTCTTAAAGAGCCGGCCGACAGCCGTTAATCTTCGGTGGGCGCTGGAGGCAATACGCCACCGGCTTGGTCCTCTGGCGGTTTTCGAACGCGCCAGCGCCGCCCGGCGGGAAGCGGCTTTGCTCGCCGACCAGGACGTCCAGAATTGCTCCGCGATCGGGGATCATGGCCTCGATCTGATTGCGCAAATGTGGGCAAAATCCGAACGGCGTAGCCCGCTGAATATTCTCACCCATTGCAACGCCGGTTGGCTTGCCACGGTTGATTGGGGTACCGCATTGGCGCCTATCTACAAGGCGTACAATGCTGGTATTCCACTCCATGTCTGGGTCGACGAAACGCGTCCCCGGAACCAGGGAGCGTCGCTTACGGCCTGGGAACTGGGCCAACATGGAGTACCGTTCACGGTGATCGCTGACAACTGCGGCGGCCACCTCATGCAGCGCGGTCTGGTCGATCTTTGTATTGTTGGCTCGGATCGAACAACCGGCCGGGGCGATGTATGTAACAAAATCGGTACGTATTTGAAAGCCTTGGCGGCCCATGAACATCAGGTTCCCTTTTATGTTGCGCTCCCGTCCTCCACGATCGATTGGAGAATCCAGGATGGTGTCAAAGAGATCCCCATTGAACAACGCGATCCTGAGGAAGTCACCCGTCTGAGCGGACGAACCACGACCGGAGAAATCGCAACGATTCTTTTAACACCTGATGGCAGTCAAGCCGCGAATTACGCGTTCGATGTCACACCGGCCCGATTTGTCACCGCGTTGATTACAGAACGCGGCGTGTGCTCTGCATCGGAGGACGGGCTGGCCAAGTTGTTTGACAAACGAATCGACGCGAACCTACGGCCGGACAAAGGGCCGATTCACGGACGGATCGATGACTAAGGCCCCGCGAGGAATGCCGCGAACGTCGACCAGGTTATTAGGATAATACGGGCTGCGAACGAGCCCGGGATAACCACTCGGCTCGGCCACTGGATATCCGCCAGAAGGCGCATTGCGGTAATAGCGATCGCGCTCACTATCCTGGACAATGGCGCCGATCAACGCGCCGAGGCCGGCTCCAGCTGCCGCGCCGATTGCTGCAGTGCGAACCGTGCCGCCGGCTGCTCCTCCAATAATCGCGCCACCCGCTGCACCGTATCCGGCTCCCTGACCGACGGGGGTATCACATGCCGACAGAAAGAGCAGAGCCGCTGTCGCACCAAGAAATAACTTCGGATTCATCTTCTGATCGAGAGTTCAATGCGTCTTCACGCAAACACATTAGACGCAATCTGCCCAAAAATAATCACAGCCTTTTTAAGGCCGCTTAGGCGATAGTTTCTTCCGAACACCCGGAACTGGTCCGCTTCTATCCGACGGAGGATCTCGCAGTAAATTGCCCGCATACCCTCGGCTGCTACCATTGATCTTCTGTCCTCATTCGGCAAAAACCTGCGCGCTTCGCGATAGAATAAGCGCGCTCTGTCTGCTTGATATTTCATTAGATTCACGAAGCTGTCGTTGTAGACCCGCGCAAGCAAGGATGCCTCCGAATACCCGAATCGCGCTATCTCATCTAGGGGAATATAGATCCGCCCGCCGTTCCGGAGATCAGTATCCACGTCCCGAATGATGTTCGTCAGCTGCAACGCCAATCCAAGGTTGTACGCATAGTCATGGCATTGAGCGTTCTGGTAGCCAAAGATTTCAATACTCACCAAGCCAACCGCGCTCGCTACCCGGTAACAATAGGTGGAGAGTTCCGCAAACGTGTGAAATCGAACCGGCTCCAGATCCATCTCGACACCGTCCAGGATGTCTTCAAATAATTTTCGGTCTATTTGATATTTTTCGATGATCTGGCGCACCTCGTCAGCAAACCTCGGCTCACCCGGGCCCGGTTTATAAATCCAGGTGCGCCAGCCGTGCAACCACTTCCGCCGCTCCGCCACCGAAATTCCAGGGTCGTCCGCAGTGTCATCGACCCGGCGGCAAAAAGCATAGAAAGCCGTGATATCGTGCCGTCTCTCCCTGGGCAGCGAGATAAAGGCAAAAGCGAGGTTGGACTTGCTGCTTTTGGTGATCTGCTCCGCCTGACTCATCCGTGAGGAGTTCTTTTAAATACCTCTTCGATCCGCGGGTACTCGACTTCAAGCACGATGTCTGCCCTTTCCCATCGCAAGTCCGGCGCGATGGTTGCTATCACGGTTATTCCCAGGCGCTGGCAAATTTGGCGCATCTTTGACAGGAGATGCTCGCCAGCTCTTTCCTCGAGCATTGCTCCAATGTTCTCGCCGATCAGAATTTTCGGATGATGGACAACGGCTCGCGCCAGAGCGGCGAGATGTTCTTCTGCCGGACCCAGTTTACTAACCGCGGTTTCAGCTATCTCCGAGATACCGACCAGGTCGAGTACGGTCTCCGTCGTTGCTTTCGCCTCTCGGGCATTCACTCGAGTAATTTTGAAAAGGGGCATCGCCACGTTCTCCAGAACGTTGAACGCGGGAAGCAAAAAGGGCGCCGAAAACAGAAACCCAAATTCCCGATTCCGGATCTCGCTCAATTCTTCCGGATCGAGCCTCGCCACAGGCTGACCTTCCATCAGCACCTGCCCCGAGGTCGGCTTCGCCAGCAATCCGAGCAGCTGCAAAAGCAAGGATTTACCGCCAAACTCCGATCCGGACAGCGCATAAAACGTCGCCGCATGAAAGTTGTAGCTGAAGTCTTCAACGATCTCTTCCTTTCCTTCGCGGTGGATCCGCTTATCAGAGAGATGCCTCACTGCCAGCGGGTCCTCCGATCCTGTGTTCATCGCCGTCATCGCCGTCAACGGAATCTAAAAGGCGGCATTACCTATTGAGCATACTTGCTGGAGAGACATCAACACGTAAAACCACGAAATGCCGCAAGCCTGCATCGCTCACAAATCCTTACAGATTTGTGAGCGATGCAGGCTAAAAGCGCACTTCGCCTTTGGCTTTTCGGGCACTCCGATAGAGGCATACCCAGGCGGCCAGAAACCAGGCTGCAAAAAACGCCTTCGCCACTGAAAAGCAAATATTAGAAAGCAAATTCGGAACCGAGTTAACCGGAAAACTATCCATGACAACGCGACCAAGCCAGCAAAGAGCAAAAAGATGGGTCCCGGCAATCAGGAGGAACCAGCCAATGCGATACCAACTTTTCCGCGCGAGGTTACCATGCTCCAAGATCGCCTGCCTCAGCGACTCATTGTTAAGAACAAGGCTGATCTGGACCGAGCAAAAGAGGATGAGACCGACCGCTAGCAGTGGCCGCGCGGTCTGATCGACATATTCGACCGCCGCGTTGGTAAAGTCGGTGTGCTGGGCAATCCAGAAGTAGCTCACGAGAAGCGGGAAGTGGATGAAGATCATCGTGGCCAACAGGATGACCCCAGCCCATTTCGCCGCGAAGACCCCGCGCCGCAGCGCGAAATCGAACACGCGGTCCGGCTCCAGGCGGAGACCGCGTATCCAGACGAATGTTAAAAGCATCAGATAAATTTGGATCGACATTCCGAACAGGTACTCGAACTGGAACGAAAGCCAGTCGATCACTGCCCCGATGCGGAGCAGGAAAATACCGTCCAGATATTGATTCAGCCAATAGATGACCAGGGCAAAGATCGGCTTGATTAGTGCCGCACAGGCGCAAACCACTAAAGCCAGATAAATCCAGATCCACCAGTCCCGTAATCGGGAGCGCGCGGTCGAAATCACCCCAACCCGGCACCCCCGCCAGTTAATCAAGAAGAGCAATGCGGCTAGTGCCGAAGATGGATAGCCGACGATGACTTGGTTGAACAGCCCGGCCACCATCTCGAGTGAGGGCAGCCAAGCATGCCCGGCAGCCACGGACCAATCCGTTGGTCGAAACGGGGGCCAGTACACGAGATCGGTGAGAGTGAGCCGGATCTCTCCAACTTCGCAGCTCTGCAATATCTGAAAGACCGCGTAAGTCACGCTCAACCCAGTAAGCCAGATCCACATGCGCGGATAACGCTTCAGAGCGCGCAAACCGTCCCGGTAAAACGAATAAGCTGGATTGGTAAAAATCAACAAAGCATAGCCAGCGAGACCAAGTCCGGCTGCTATCGCCAATGCTTGCCAGTTGTTCTCCGGCCCTTCAGCAATCGCGAGTTTCACTAAGTAAAACAACCTGAGGTCAGCTCTTGTCGCCAAAAACGAAGGACGAATAAAGAGAAAAAACAAGTAATCGGGGTCGGCGTATCTAAGGAATGACGTTAGGGCGAATCCGCCACGGCGGATGAGCCTAAACCGCAAATGTTGTTAGCCCCTTGAGGCTCATTTGTCCCGCTTCGCGACGCGAAGCGGGACGAATTCGCCCTACCAGCTTTCAGCGGCAAAAATCCGCGCTCACGCTAATCTGCCTGTCTTACTGATTACAGATCACAGATTACCGTCCACCGTTTCACCGTCTTACCGACTACCGCCTTACCAACTGCCGACCCCCAGCCCCTACTGGACAAATCCCCAGTGGCTCGAGAATGGCCAGTAGACAAATAGCCCACGGCCCACAACGTTTTCCGCTGGCACAAATCCCCAGTAGCGGCTGTCTGCGCTATTCGCGCTATTGTCTCCGAGCGCAAAGAATTCACCCTGCCCGACGCTGACGGTCGCTTCCGGATCGCGCAAATATCTCATTCCTCCGCCCTGGTCGTTTACGAAGCCCGAGTAACCGTTCTGCTGCGATGCCACCCGTCGAAAGACGAACTGTGTCGCCGCCTGACCATTGATATACAACCTCGGCGGATCGATGCGCAGCGTGTCACCTGGAACTCCCGCAAGTCTTTTGATGTAGTGCTCGCCTGATCCATCCGGACCTTGCTCGGCCCCGACAATCCCATTCGTCTTAAAGACAAAAACGTCTCCTCGATGGGGACCAACGAAGTTGTAGCTCATCTTGTCGACAAAGAGCTGATCACCCAAGTCGGCATAGCCGCGCAGTATCGGCTGGCCTTTGCTAAACGTCTGACCTACGAAGACGCCGAGCTGTTCACGCAGCACCCGGGGCTCTATCCCGACGCGGTAGATTCGACCAGAACTCATTGTTATAGCGGAGCCGTCCCAGAGGAAATTCAGTTTCGTCGGCCTGATCTCAGCGATGGCGTCTCCCTCCTGTTGCGCAACGACGTCCTCGTAGGTGCGACCCAGCGTCAGGAATTGGAGAGATCGGACCACCGGGTTGGGCGGCGGCCCGTCAATCTGCCTCGCAATGACACCGTTCAAGGTAGGTTGCATTGAGCCGGTCGGAATCTTAAAGGGCTGCAAATAAAATGCCCGGATGCCAAGAGCCAAGGCGATTGCCACCAGGAACAGCTCAACGTTTTCACGGATGCCATGCCGGTCCGAAGGTGGTTCGATGCGACCCAATACTGCCAGCAATCCCTTTTCCAGCTCACGCACCCGCTCGGTCGATCGCTCTTTCAGGGCCAGCTTGAGATCATCCAATTGCTTACGGGCTTGCTGGAGTTGATCCTGTTTGGCAACGTCTTTGCGGTAGTTGATGATCCGCTGCGCGGCCTTGGCCAGGGCGTTTCCATCCTTTATATACTGCGGAGTGAACACGGGAATTAGTTTGTTTTTAGCACTTCGATGAACGCTTCCTGGGGAATATTTACTTTCCCAATCGCCTTCATCCGCTTCTTGCCTTCTTTTTGCTTTTCCAGAAGTTTTCGTTTTCGCGTGATGTCCCCGCCGTAGCATTTTGCGGTCACATTTTTCCGTAAGGCAGATACATTTTCGCGGGCAACTATCCGGCCACCGATAGCCGCTTGGATTGCAACCTGGAACAATTGCTGCGGAATTACCTCTTTGAGTTTGGCCGCTAGTAATCGGCCCCTGGCTTCCGCCTTATCCCGGTGCACGATGCTTGAGAACGCGTCTACCGGCTCGCCATTAACGAGCATGTCTAATTTCACCAGATCCGCCGAGCGATAACCCCCATGTTCGTAATCCATCGATCCATAGCCGTGGGTAAGAGATTTAATTTTATCGTTGAAGTCGACCAGAATTTCGTTCAGCGGCAGGACGGCTGTAAGCATCACCCGGCGAGTGTCAAGAGACTCGGTGTGCTGCACTTCGCCCCGCTTCTCCATGATCAACTGCATCATGTCTCCGATGTTTTCGTTGGGGCACAAAACAAAGCATTTCACAACCGGTTCTCGAATTTCATCAATGAGGCTCGGGTCCGGAAGATATGATGGATTATCGATCTCCAGGAGTTTGCCATCGGTTTTCAGCACTCCATAGACAACGCTCGGGTAGGTTGCGATAATATCCATGTCGAATTCCCGGCGCAACCGCTCCTGGACGATTTCCATGTGCAGCAGCCCGAGAAAACCGCAACGGAACCCAAACCCAAGCGCAACGGAGTTCTCGGCTTGGTAAGTAAAGGCAGAGTCGTTGATTTGGAGCTTTCCCATCGCGGTCTTCAAGTGCTCAAAATCGGCGGTATTGATTGGGTAAATTCCGCTGAAAACCATGGGGTGAATTTCCTGAAAGCCCGGCAGCGGTACCAGCGCAGGATTTCTCTGTTCGGTCAAAGTGTCGCCAATCTTAATCTCACCCGTCGATTTAATATTGGCGATAAAGTATCCGACGTCGCCCGCTTGTAGTCGTTCCCGAGCCAGCGGTTTCGGGGTGAAAATACCGACCTCTTTCACTTCATAGCTTCTCGACGTGCTCATTAGCTTCGCGTCCAGCCCCGGGCTCACGCTGCCAGAAAACACGCGAGCATAGGCAACAACGCCGCGATAAATGTCAAAAACCGAATCGAAGACGAGAACCCGCAGCTTCCCATCCTCAATCTCTTTCGGGGGCGGAATCCGATGAACAACCGCCTCCAAAACCTCTTCGATGCCGACCCCGGTTTTCGCGCTTACCAGAATCGCTTCGTCTGCCGGAATCGCTAGGATCTCTTCCAACTGTTTCTTCACCACTGGAACGTCTGCATTCGGCAGGTCGATCTTGTTGATCAGCGGGATGATCGTCAAATGCTGTTTCGTCGCCAGATGAACATTGGCAACCGTTTGGGCTTCAACACCCTGAGCAGCATCGACAACGAGCAAAGCACCTTCGCAGGCTGCCAAACTCCGCGAGACTTCGTACGAAAAGTCCACATGGCCCGGTGTATCCAGCAGATTGAGCTGATAGACGTTCTCATCCCTGGCGGCGTATCTCATCGTTACTGGATGCGCTTTTATAGTGATCCCGCGCTCGCGTTCCAGATCCATGGAATCGAGCAATTGATCCTGCCTGTCGCGCTCCTCGATCGTGCCTGTCACCTCCAACAGGCGATCTGACAACGTCGTCTTACCGTGATCGATGTGCGCGATGATGCAAAAGTTGCGAGTAAAGAGCCTACCCATGCAGAGGGCGCACTATACTGGAAATCGGAGGCACGTCTACTAACGGGGGGTAGAATCTAGAGGTTTGGAATTCAGCGGACAGATCCGCGCCATCCTGGGCGCAGCAAGATTCCAACACAAAGCGGCTAGCTGTGACCCTGACCACGTGAGAGGTGAGAGGTGATTGGTGAGAGGATTACGCGGATAACCTTACATGATTTGAACTCTACCAAATTCGCGCGAGGCGCGAGACGGGAGATTTTTGAAGCAAGTGTCGATCATTTCTCACCTCTCACCGTTCGTCGCAGCTTCGCGGCGCTGCGGCGGTGAGTCACCCCCCGAAGCTCAGTCCGAAAGGCCGCTCTCTCACAAACCCGGCGGATGCCGCATCACATATCCGTCCGCTGGCCGCCCGCGGGTTAGCCACTGGGGACCGCGGGCACCGTCGCCGTAGCCGGTATCGAGGCGCAGGCCTGCGATGACCATAAAAACATGGCCGTTGTGCGCGTAGACAGTGATCCATCTGCCAGGGCCGCTCTCGCCGTAGCGGCGGAAATAATCCGAAGGCGTCGGCGTTTCCAGGTGACCGATCGCGTGAAGGACGTACGAGGTCGTCCCGGAGCAGTCATAGCCTGTATCGTAGAACGTTTGATGCCCGCCTCCATACCGATACGGCTTCCCGATGAGCTCATTGCCGGCTTCAATCGCATGCCGGACTGCACCCGGCGCCTCCGGCGGCGAAACCGCGAAGCCATCCTCAACGAATGCGGTTTTCCCCGGTATGTAATGGTAAACGTAGGGAGGCGTCGTTTCGCATCCTGCGATGAGCACGGCGAAAGCCAGGAAGAGTAAGCCAAATGGCAGTCGAGCCATGCCCGGGAGTTATACCGGAAGGCAGGGAAGCGGTAAATAGCAAAAGGGCGAGCGGTGGTCAGTGATCGGTAATCAGTACAGTAAATAGCGGGGCTGGTTGGAGGGGACAGGAACTGGCAATCGGTGATGGCAACGCTATGATGGCAGCGGCACGGTTCGGCAGTTAAGGCCGAAAACACATTGGCGCTCAT
>JBAUZZ010000046.1:0-1871 GCA_049585495.1 Chthoniobacterales bacterium
GTGGCATCTGTACTTCCATTGTCAACGACTATGATCTGATTCACGACGGTACGCGGAACCGAGCGAACGACTTCCGCAACGACATCCGCTTCGTTCAAAGCGGGAATGACTAAACAGACCATGATTGGCCCAGGGTGCTCAGGCGTCGACCTTCTGGAGAATGCCCTTTTTTCGGAGAATAGGTTCCGCAGCGGCGAAATAATCTTTGACGCTGCCCTGTTCGCGAATCCACTCGAGATAGCGTTCGATCCCCTTTTCCAGGCTCACCGCTGGCGCGTAACCGGCATTCCGAATCAGGGTAGTATCGGTTATCAGATGCCGCATTTCACCAAACCGAAACTCACCGTTCAACGTCGGCGCGAGCCGTATTTGCAGCGCTTCGGATATCACTTCAGCGACCTGTTTGATTCTGACCGCTCGACCGCTTCCGACGTTCACGGCCTTTCCGTCCAACTGGTCCGAAGTGGCGGCGAGGAAATTGGCCCGGGCGATGTCCTCAACAAAGCTGAAATCACGAGTTTGCTCTCCATCTTCGTAAATCACTGGGGGTAGATTGTTGAGTAACCGCGTGCAGAAGATAGCGATGACGCCGGTGTACGGATTAAAAATCGATTGGCGCGGACCGAAAGTGCAAGAGTAACGTAATGCTACGGTGGGGATGCCAACCTGCCTTCCCCAAGTGAGCACGAGTTTTTCCTGATCCACCTTTGTGATTGCGTAAACCGTTTCTCCGCTGACCGGGGCAAACTCCGGTGTCGGCACTGATTTTGTAGGAGTCTGACACGCCGGGCACCGGACTGAAAAGTCGCCGTGCCGAAGCTGCTCGATTGGTCTTAACCCAGGAAAAACTAAGCCATGTTGGGGGCATTCTCCCGCCCCTTCCGGATAAACCACCTGCGAAGAAGCTACGACGACCTTTCGAACCCCAAAATTTTGCTCCCGAATAATTTCGAGAAGCTGTGCCGTTCCGAAACTATTTACCGCTACATACTTCGAGATTTCGGGCATATAACCACCGTAAGCTGCCTGGTGAAACACCACGTCGATTTCATCCAGCGCCGGCTCGAGCGCTTCTCGATCGCGCATGTCACCCTCCACAAATTCTGCCCCGTTCCGGATAGCTGCTTCTAGCCAAGGCGGTTTGCCATCCCGGTGAGTTTGCGATTCGAGGTTGTCGAGAATGCGGACTGACCAACCTTGTGCCTGCAGCAAATCGACGATGTGCGACCCGACGAGTCCGGCACCCCCAGTAACGAGTGCCCGTTTTTTTCGAGTTGGTAATGACATGACCCGTTCGTTAACTCTTCGCCGCTGCTTTCGAACTGCGTTTTCGCGCTATCCAACTAAGAACCAAGAGGGCAAAAAACGGAAGAAAAACTCGAGACTGGAATCGAAAGAAGTCGTCCGCGGATTGCTCGAACATTGCACGGTAAAGAGGCCAAGTGATTAATGTCAGCGCAAGCGCGGCAGAATTGGGAACGAAACAGAGGAAAAGAGCTAGCCAGCTATAGTACCAAGGATATTCCGAAGAAAGCAGGGTCGAGAAGGTGAGCGCCAGGGCGAAGGCAGAGAAGATCCACTGGTCGCGAGTTTCGCCGTCTTCTTTTCCGCAAGGGGGTTGTCGATAAAATGCCCAAATGGCGAGCATCCCGAGACCGGCCAACGCGATTGACGTGAAGATAGCCGGAGGCAAATCGTGCACGACGCCGCACCATCCTAATATGTAATCGATCAGGTCTAGCATATAGTAACCCACCCCGCTCTGTAGCCCTTCTTCTTTGGCGTATTGTGGCAGGAATCCGAGAACACGGCGTCCTGCACCGAGCACATAAGGAAGATAACAAACGACGATTGTGACCGCAAAAGCGGTT
>JBAUZZ010000047.1:0-1826 GCA_049585495.1 Chthoniobacterales bacterium
TCGAAATTGCCGGGTCACACCGCCGAAACCTGATTAAACCCCCTCGAAAACGAGTCCGGTAAACATTCTTGGACTCATAAAGCCGCCGCCCCATTTGGCATCATAGGACGCCGTCGGATTCGCCGCCACGATTTCATCGAGAGATTTGCCTTGCTTCTTCAGAGTCGCTACCTTTTCACGCACGGTAACCAACAGATCGCGGTAGAATGTGAGCTGCTCCTTGTTGGCAACGTCACCGTGCCCCGGAATGACGATCATCTTGTCCGTGACTTTGGCTAAATTAGCTTCAGTAGCACGGATCATCCCGTCGATGCTGCCACCAGTCGAGTAATCAATGAATGGATAGTAGCCGTTCCAGAACGTGTCAGCGACGTGGATGATATCAGCGTCGGTGAAGTGAACGGAGATGTCGCTATCTGTATGAGCGGGTTCATACCGTTTGAGAGCTATCTTTGCACCATTCAAGTCGAGCGTCTTCTCGGTTGTGAAGACCTCCGTCGGAATTGCATCGGCTGGGGACGGCGGAAAGGTATACGCCCAGCCTTCGACACGCGTGATCTTGGACATGTGCTTGCGAGTGTTCTCGTGCGCGAGAATAGTTGCTCCAGCGGAGTGCAACCATTTATTGCCGTCAGTGTGGTCGAAATGCCAGTGAGAATTGATGAGATGCTTAATTGGATCGGAGCTAATACCAGCGAGAGCGTCCGTGATTTTGGGTCGTGCGCCGGCAAAACCAGCGTCGATTAGAAGCTTACCGTCGCGACCCGAAAGGACGGCGATATTTCCTCCAGCGCCCATGAGAACGCTTACGTTGCCGCGTAGTCGACTGACGGTGATAGTGGCGTTTGCTGCTTCATTCCGCGCCTTTTCTACGAGGCCGGGCGCGGACACGACTTCCGTCCCAGCAAAAAGTGCGCGTTGAGCTAGTAGGCCCCCGGCGGTGGCTAGGCTGGTCGAGATCAGAAAGCGGCGGCGAGATATACCGTTAGCGAGTTGAGTAGCCATGTGAACCTCCTGTTTCGTGTGTGGATCAATTCAAACATCCTGACGTCTCGGCGGACCGAAGGCAAAAGTGACGATGCGTGCAGCAAGCCTGCTCACAACATCTTTGCGCACTCGCTGATGGTGAAGTACTTGGCAAGAGGGGTGCCAGCGTACTTCTCGCCCATCACGCGGGCGAAGAGCAGCACCGAGCTTCGGGGCCGGTGGTTTACCACGATGTGCTGGGCCTTCCCGGTGGCGTTGCGGGTAACCGTTACGACAGCGCTGGTTGGCGCGCCCTGGATTAGACAGGTGTACTCCTCGATAAAGCCTTTGTCGCCGTAGTTGCCGGTGAACTGGAACTCGTGCTGCTCATACAGCTCGCGAGCGTCGAGCACGAGTTTTCGGACTTCCTCCGCGCCATGCAGGGTGCCTTCTATCGCCGCGCCCTCCCCGGTGACATCGTCGGCCAAGTTGTCCAGCCACCAGGGATAGTATTCGGTGCGCTCGCGAGCGGGATCGCTGCTTGTTGTAGATGTCATGCCGTGCCTCCTTCGGAATCAAGTACTGCGAGATGCGAGTAAAGCATGCGACATTTCGCGGCGACGATCAATTGGACCTTGGTGTTGCCTCTCAAAATGGTCGCGCCACGCGCCCCTTCAACGCTGATCTGCGCTCCGTGGCTCCCGGCGAAGTCGTCACCCTCACGTCGCGCGCAAAGCGTAGAGCGAGCCGACGACGCTCGGCCCATAGTTTCCCGGCGCAAACGCATGCGCGAGCGCCGCCTTGGCACGCCAGCCGGTACAGTGCCCCGGCGCGACGACACGAGGCCTGACACGATTGGC
>JBAUZZ010000048.1:0-3418 GCA_049585495.1 Chthoniobacterales bacterium
CTTCCTCTTCTGTTTTAGGAGCTTGCCAAAACCAGGCAGGACGAATTCGCCGTCCTTTTTGATCGCTTTGTAGGCGAGCGTACTGAGCGTATCGAGGAATACTCCAGCGGTATTCTTGTTTGTTTGAGTGGCTTGGCCGAGTGCGAGTTGAAGTTCTGTCTTGGTCATCTTCGCGGTGGTTTATGGCAGCGGCATAGAACGGATGCAAGAAAATTGGGTATCACAGGTCGCACGTGCGCTGACATCCAACCTTTGGATCGGCAGCGATGGCGTCTGGCCTTTAGAAGTTCGTGAAAGTACGAGAAGCGCACAGTCGCCGCGTTGAGGACTTCGTCTATACACGGTCCCCGGCCAGGTCATCTACCACTTACCGCCCCTGCCAATTTGCTTAAGCTGGTAGCCCATTATCATCGACCCGCTTGGATAGCTGATCTGCACGTTCTTTGGCGCGATCTTCGTGACTACAGCCGCCACGGTCGTAACATAACCGTATCCGCTTCTCGGCTCGTAGAGCCAGTTGACTCTGTCACCAACTTTAAAGATTCCCTTTTCCATCCGTTCACTCTCGATGCGTTTCGACTTGCCGTTCCGGCTCGTACCGATGACTACGTCGCCTTGTTCGAGGGCGGCCGATGCCAGCTCCCGTCCAAAACCTCGCGGCCCCTGAGAGCTTTGGTACCTTCGTGGGAATTTAACAGTAAACACTCCTCGTCCACGATTTAAGGGGAGGGCGCATATCGACCGAGGACGACTGTCCTCACGTTTCTCCCTAAGTCTGTTCAGAGCTTTTCGAAATTATGAACGAAGTAAAAGACCGGTCCCGGCGTGCTATGGCAGTACGAATGCCAGCGATCGCAGAACCGAAGGATTCTAAATTTCTACTTAACAAAGGAGAACCGGCTCTTTTAGCTCGCCTTCGCACAAAAAAAAAACCGTCGCGATGAAAAAAGTAGGGGTGCACCGATCCGCGACCTTCCCTCGCGAACCGATTCAACGTGCTTGCGGTTGTCCTTCTTAGGGCCCTAAGACAATCTCTGAGGCTTCACGAATCATCCGCGATTAGTCACCGTTTCGGCCTCCAATCATCCATTAGCGACTAATCGTGATTCCATTCGTGCAAGTCGTGCTGTCGCCACCGGTAATATCGATGACGAGGGCCGTAATAGTAGCCTCGATAGTAGGACTCGGGATAGTAAACGCGTCTGTGGTAGTAGTAATATCCGAGCCCGGGATTGTAGTAATCGTTGCTGTAGTAGGGGTATCCGTAATAACCTGACGGATAATATCCTGGCGCGTAATACCCCGGCCCATCCCCAAAACCTAAGGTGAACCCTTGAGCCTGGGATGCGTTTGGCGCCGCGGCCAGAATTCCTAGCACCGCGACCACAAATGCAAGAAAATTTTTCATGATGTTCTGATTTAGACGAAACAATCATTCTTCCTATTCGGACACCGCCTCGGCATGGTTGGATGCCTCTTTTGAATATCTTGGCGTGGTGCTGGAAGCGTTAAGGGAAGGCAGGGAAATACCAACGGGGCACGCGGGATGTCTCGAAGCGCCATGAGCGCAAGCGAACGGGTGACCGAAATAAATCGTAGCCTTGAAACGTCTAAAAGGCGACCAAGAATAATCGGCATCGAAAGGTGATTATGGATTGCCATCGAATCGGTTCCTTGACTTGCACGCTCGACGCCTCGGAGCGCAACGAAGTTTTGTCGCTACTCGTTCAATGCCTTGCGCAGCTTCCTCAAATGCCGAAGAAGGTATTAGCGATGTACTACGACGAAAATTTGCAGCTCGCCGAGATAGCAACCGAATTTGGTCTAACTGAATATGAAGTCGACCAGTTACGTGCCAAGACACTCGGCATACTCCAGACGATGCTGATAACTCAGCTCGGCGATGCTAAACCTCAGAATCGGCGAGCATCTTCGCCCTAATCCCCTCGTCCGAAAACAATATCTCAAAAGCTACCTCGCCAGCGCCTCATCAGGCCGACGCAAAAATGGACGATATTCCGGGCGCTGGCGAGACTGGCCAGGCGCCGGCTTGAGGCGCGGTTACTCCTGAAGATGGCGACCCACATCAAGAGAGCGCAGACCTTAAAATGCGCTCCAGCAATTTATTTCCAAGGGCGGCTCACCCATTGGACAGAAGCTAGAAATGAATTTGAACTCCGGCGTCTACTCTACGGATTGGGCGTAGTTGCTGCGCCGTGCCTTAGAATAGCTCTCAGGTATTCTCTCGGGCGGGTCGAGGTCAACTGATTTTGACTCTAAGACGACCGCGTTTTGGTGAATATGCTGAGCGTTCAATTCGGTCAGATCCGGATTGCCTGTTGCGATCTTTTTGGGGCGAGTGCCTGAGATAGCTAGGATCGCACCCATGCCGATCAATATTAGGACGCCACTGGCTACGATGGCTACAAATCGACTCAGGCGAAGGTGTTCTTTGCATTCTACGATATCATCCTTGCCGGGCTGCTTTCCTGGTTTCAACTTAGGCGACCAGCGTACGACGGATTTCATGGATTCTTACAGCTCTACCGATGGCTTGATGGGCGTTTATTATGAAGCCGCACGATCGTAGAAAAAAGAGTTGAGTAACCCCTACTTTAAATCAGGTCGAATAGTAAGCCAGCTGGCCAGGTGCTCGGCCTGAGGGCACAGCTACCTTCAAAACGGCGAGTGACGCAAACAAGGCACCAACTCGTGAACCGGGGAAGTTGTGCTCGCCTGGGCTGCTTAGTGCACCACCCCAGTTACTGGTCCGAAACTCCCTTGAAAGGGGTCGATCCAGCGAATGCCAGATCGGTAGGAGTATGTGCTATAAAGTCAATGACTTACGGGCTGAGTTCGTAAAAGTGTTCTGAAAAGTACCATAGCGATGACGGGCGAAGACCATAAGTCATTTGTGCTGAGAATCATACGCCGAGTTACATAAGAGTTCGGAAAAACCCTGCCGCTCCCTCAGACAATTAACCACTCTCGCACGATTTGGAGCGCGGCATTGGATGAGACGGGTCAGCAGGCGCGATTTTTGCTTTATCAGAAGGTATGGCGCTACCGGAGCGAGTGGGCGGTTTTTTGATTGACCTGGATGGCACCGTCATCGAAGGCGGCGAGCTTATTCCTGGCGCAGCGGAAGCGCTCCGGGAGTTGGTCCGGAACGGGGTCCCGTACCGAATTGTGACGAACACCACTAGCAAACCGCGTTCGGCGATTCTAGCCACGATGAGTGCTCTGGGGATTGAGTTACGGCCAGAGCAATTGATCACCGCTCCGATTATCGGGCGAGACTATCTCCGACGCGAAGGAATTACGCGCTGCTTTCCTCTGCTGAAAGCTTCCTTGCTGGAGGATTTAGCGACGATCGAGTTTGTGGAGAGCTCGCCTCAAGCGGTGCTGGTGGGTGACA
>JBAUZZ010000049.1:0-16668 GCA_049585495.1 Chthoniobacterales bacterium
ACAATCCCCAGCGCCTGCACTCGGCGCTCGGCTACCTTTCCCCACTGGAGTTCGAAAAACTCTTGAATGACGAACTAAACCTACAAAACTAAACAACTACCTGCCCGTATTTTCGAGGACAGATCAAAGAGAAGGGTGAGCCCATGGCGAATGTTGGCCTGGTCGCCGATGGGGCTAACGCGACTACTTCAGAATCATTCGGTAGGTTTACTCTTGAGTTCCCACACAAGAGCCCAGGTGATCCAGTGGAGGTCATCGTGAAACAAGAGGGATACGTGGTCGTCAACGAGGTCCAGTTGGAGTTGACACTCCCTGCGAGAGCCGATGACAAGTTTCTCACCATAATTCTTTGCAAAGGAGGAGATCGCGAGGAAATGGCGCGACGCTTTTACCGGCTCAAGAGTTTTGATGCGATTGAGCAAACCTACCAAAAGCGTCTAAAGGAACTTGAAGAGACACAGCAGGCTACCGCTGCGGTGTCGATCGAACTTCAGCAGGAGCGCGACCAGGCCAAGGCCAGCGCAGAAAAGTTGGCTGAGGAAATGGCCAAAAACCAGCCAGGCCAGAGCTCTGAATTATACAAAGAAGCCCAACGGCTATTTCTGGATGGAAAGATCGACGCGGCAATTGAGCTATTGAATGACGACAAATTGCGCCGGTCCGCAGAGCAAGCGGAAAAGACCCTTGCCGACGCCATCCAAGGTTGGCGGCTCAAAGCCCAACTTTTCAAACTCAAATACCGGTTTGACGAGGCTGAGAAAGCCTATGAAACGGCCCTCCGTTACGTCAATCGCGAAACTAATCCGCGGCTCTGGGCAGAGACGGAGGTTGACGTAGGTATCACTCACGATGAACTCGGGATCCGGGTGGAGGGAAAGGCAGGCAACGAACATTTGGCGGCCGCTATCACCGCCTACCGAAGCGCCTTGGAAGTTTACACACGCGAGCAGCTGCCGCAGCAGTGGGCCCTGACCCAGAACAACCTGGGTAACGCGCTCGCGAACCAGGCGGCTCGGACCGAGCGGGCAAAGGGCGCCGAGCTTCTGACCCAGGCGGTCACCGCCTACCGAAGCGCACTAGAGGTCAGGACACGCGAGCAGCTGCCGCAGGACTGGGCCTTGACCCAGAACAACCTGGGTAATGCGCTCCAGGACCAGGCGGCTCGGACTGAGGGGGCAAAAGACCAGATCGGCCTCCTCCGGAGTCTTGAGGCGGGCGGACTCCCCTGCCCGTTCAGCAGAAACGGCCAGAATTTCTTCGAGGAATTTGCATCGCACTGCGCTCATCTATTTTACCGGCTGTCGCCCGGCTTTCGGCCAGGAGTAGGTGGAGCGGGCTCAGCGGACCAAGCTCGATAAAATCGTGCTTCATGAGCCCCGCTTGGCCCAAGGGCAGCTCTGCCATCAGGGCATGCGCCTCTTCGACCGATGTCACGTTCAAGAGGAACACGGGGCCTTTTCCATCCTGGCGAAAGCACCATTGGTCGATCTTGCCAGCCAAAAACAGCCGAACCGTATCGGGCACTTCTCTGGGTAAGAGCGTCTTTCTTTGCTCGGGTGTCAGAGGTGCCATCATTCGCCCTATAGCCAAAATTTTCGTTGTCGGCACTGCGGGGAATGCGCCCTTAGGCCTTTCATTAGTGTCAGCTGTCTTTTCTTGAGGTTTATCCATATCGAACTCCTATCTCATAGTAGAGGGCTTGGAATCAACGTTTCGATGTGGTACCATCAGGTACCGTTGAGCGCCAATCTATGGTACCCTGTGGTACCATTGCAAGCGATTTTTTGGTTATGCGGACCAAGACTGCTCAAAACCGGCCGATAAATGTTACCCCTGACAAACCAGTCCGGGAACGCGTCCTCAGCGCCGCATCTGCGGCGTTCATGGAACGGGGATATGCGGGCGCCAGCACGCTCGAAATCGCGACCCGCGCCAAGGTGTCGAAGCGGGAGCTCTATGCCCTATTTGAGAACAAACAGGCCATACTCTCCGCCTGTATTAGCGAGCAGGCCAAGCGGATGCGTCTGCCACTCGAATTACCGGCCGCACGAGACCTGCCAACGCTCACCAATACGCTTTGCGATTTCGGAATGATATTTTTGCGTGAAATGTGCCAGCCGGCCGTAATGGCGCTTCACCGGCTCGCCATAGCCGAAGCTGATCGCTGTCCTGAGGTCGCGCAAATCCTTCAGAGCGCCGGGCGCGAACCGACCCAGCGGGCGCTCATCGATCTGCTCACGCACGCGCAGGCTCATCACATGCTCGGAGCCGGTGCCCCGTCGACGATGGCGACAGAATTCTTCTCACTGCTGTGGCGCGATCTCCTGATGCGTCTGCTGCTACGCGTCGCTGATCCCCCAACTCCCACAGAAATCGGGCGGCGCGCGCGTGCGGCTACGCGAGCACTTTTCGTGCTCCATCCATCCCAAAAAGGCGGGAGCAGTTCCGACTGATCAGGGTTCACCAGTTCTCCAGACCACGGCGATTCTGCTTCAAGGATCACCAGCGTAATGTGGATGAGCGTTAGTTCGGCGACGGTCGTCTGGACGACCACATCAGGGAAGTCATTCCCAGGGACTCGATAGACTCAGTTCAAAAGGTGCTCCCCTCTCCGCCACGACGTGTTTTTACAAGCTGGGTTCTGGTTGCTCTGCTGCACAGTTTATTTTGACTTGTGCTCCATGCTTGAAAGCTACGATTTCGACAACCTGTTTCTGTTCCCTGATCCGGTAATAAATTAGATAATTCCCATGGATGAGTTTTGAAGAGGCCTCCCCGTTTTCTGACTCGGAAACCTCGGTAGGGCGACGATTCGAGGCTCATTGCTTCATCGAGCAATTCGTGGCCCAGCGTCTCCTCTGCACTGGGATTTTCGTTGCAGATGTAAGCAACGATATTTCTGAGGTCTTCGTGAGCTGCCTCGAGGATCACCACGACGTACATGCCGATGGACTACCGGCGAGCACGTGTGGCCGTATCTCTCACAATTCGGCGGGCTTCATCAAGCGAATAAGTTCATGCACCGTGATCCAAAGTGTGAAGACGTGCGTCGAGTTCTGCTAGAAATTCCGGGCTTTCTTCGCCTTCGTCGGCCAACTGCTGATCCAGTATATTCAATAGCTGCCGTTTTTCGTCTTCGGTCAGCTTGGGCAATTGTTCGAGGATTTCGTTGAAACTCATCGCTAAAGAAAACCTTATCCTTATCGCACCTTTTCGGAAAGCAGTTTATCTACGTCGCTAAATCCCCCACGCTTCGCGCCCTCGTCAGAGTTTACCCTTTCTCGACTTGAATCGTTCAGGTCCAATGCTCACATATACTGCAGGGTGTCCCCAGCAGATCTGGGAATTTTGACGCCGCTGAGCACTGGTTTGTGTGCGCGCTATGAAAGTCGATTTCCGCGAGTCTTTTTTCTACGAAGCCTGGATCGTTATGAGCAATTTCGGTACGCAGAATTCCTACCGAATTTATATCAAGGTTCTAGATCCCGGGAGACCCGAGATAGCGGGTAAACAAACCGGTAGACCAGCCAACTTGTTCGCCAACAAACATCTGAGAGACGACGCTGCCGGAACCCTAAGAAAGAGAACTTTTAAAGGCGCTACCGAATACGAAAAATGGGACGCTCTCGAGACGCTCGGCGTGAAGCTCAACCCGCATCTTGAGCCCGTGCGTCCGCCGTCTACCAACACGGCCATTGACTTCGAAAAGATTGATAAGAAACTCGCCGCGTATCTAGTGGCCAAGGCGCTCCTTGAAGGGATGCTGTCCGGGAAATTTGGCGATTACAAGACCAAAGAGGAAAGTGAGTACTGTAATCATTTCGAGATCGATTTTAACGGCATTCCATGCGTGGTATCAGCCGGGAAACAGGCGGGGGTCGCAAGCAAAATGCAGGTCGGCGCCAAACGAATCTCGAAGTTGAACCCGCAAAACCAGGTGTCATTTGATGTGAATCACTGCGCTGGTGCGGTCAGCGCCCCGGTTACAGCGACACCCTGATTGTCGCGCCCGGCCCGCGTAGCGTGACGTCCCCTCCCTGCGTGGACAACCGGTCCCTTGAGTCCGTCTCGATTCTGAGCGCCGCGAGTCGACGTTTCGCTTCCTGTGCCCTGAAAAATCAGTTGGTCTAGCTGGATGCCTTCCCTGCTGCTCGGTCGCGCCAGAGTCGGGCGGATTCCCGCGAAAGGCGTTTTCCTGAATCGCATCTCCTCGCACTGACCTGTGAAGCTCTTTAGTCTGGGAGGACGGCGGCCATGGGGTTGCCGGCGAGGGTCTCGCCGATCCGCTGCTCCCCGGACCAGCTCCCGTCGGCGTTGCGCCAACGCGATCATACGGCCGAATCCGTGCCCCGATAGAAAAGCTGGAGGATGTTGGCGCCCGGGACGACGGCGACAATGGGATTGCCAATGAGGTCTCCGCCAATCCGCTGCTCCTCGGACCAACTCCCGTCGGCGTTGCGCCAGTGCGACCATACGGCAGAGTCCGTGCCACGGTAGAAAAGCTGAAGGACGTCAGTGCCTGGGATGACGGCGGCAATGAGGTCGCCGATGAGGTCTCCACCGATCTGTTGCTCATCGGACCAGCTGCCGTCGGCGTTGCGCCAGCGCGACCACACAGCCGAATCCGTGCCGCGGTAGAAGAGCTGAAGGGTGCCGGGGAAATACTCCCATATCCCTCGCCCGTAGGTGCCGGCTCGGAGTCGCTTGCCAACCAGGATCAGGTTCCGCACCTCGACCACCGGTGCCCCGAGGGTCGTCCACCAATCCTTCCATTCGCTGCCGGCGGTGGTGGTCTGATAGACGCCCACCGTCGTGGCGACGTACCACATCGATGCCGGGTTAGTTGGGTCACGGACGATGGCGTGCACGGGAGCCGCCGGGAGCCTGTGGCCGATTGAGGAACCGCTAACGTCGTTCCAGGCCGGTCCGGAGCTGGTAGGGTTTGTGCAGCGCCATAAGCGGCCCCCGGACGAAGGCGTCTCGACGCCGACCAGAACGTCGTCAGCGTTGGCCGGGTTGACCGCCGAGATGGCGTTGAATGATCCCCTCGGCAAGTTCGCAATGATGTTTCGCCAGTTGGATCCCCGATCTTGGGACACGTAAACTTCACCGCCGTTGGAGCAGGTGTAGATACGCTTGGAGTCTGCGAACGCCACGGCGATTCCGTTGACCCAACCCGTCTTTGACAGGGACACGCCGCCGAGACGGGCCTCGACACTCTGAGTCAGGTCGTTCCACCGGTACAGGTAGTTGGTGGCCAAGTACAGAATGTAGGGTCTGACGGATCGAGAACCATTGGCGAGGCGACCCACATTTGTTCGCCCGCGCCGACCCCAAGTCCAATGTCCTGGTAGCCCGGCGCGGAGCCGTTAGCAAGGTAAGTCACCCAGCCGTCGGCGGTGCGGCGGAAGACTCCGTTATAGTCACCGGTGCAGTACTGGATGAGCGGGTTAGCAGGATTGATGGCGCACGCGCCTCCGTCCCCCGTTCGCCTCTGCCCCCATTGCGCCACCAGGCACCACGACCGGGGAGCCAAGGTCCTGGGCTCCCGCCAGGCTCCAGGTCCCATCTGGCGAGCATGCAATCTTGTAACAGGTGATCGCAAGATCATCGTTGAGGGATTTCATTTGCACGTTGTCGGTCGAGCCATCGTAGACCAGCTCGCACACTCCTCCATCACAGCCCGCGAGCAGGGCAAAGGAATTGAGGGGATTGGTGGCTAAGGCATGCTGATCGGCGTGCCCATAGAAGATACCCGCGCTAGGGTCCTCGAAACGTCCCAGGGACTCCCACTCCTTGCCCGCCAGCCCGATGATCCGTTGCCAGATCAAGCCCCTGCCTACGTAAACGACGTCGTACGTCTTGCCACTGATGACGGTTGATCCGCAGCCCATGCTGAAGGAGTAGAGGCCCTGTCCCCAGGCCGCCCCGGACGGGTCCGTAACGGTTCCATCTGGATTTTTCCAGGTGCCCGTAATGTCTTCCCATTATACCGCTCCTTTGAGATCATCGTTACCTTGGTACACGGCCTTAGCCTGGTTTGGCAGACAGAGATACAGTCGGCCTGGCGTCGTCGGAGATGTAACCAGCATGATACGCTGCTGCCACCCGCTGACGCTCGGGTAGCCGATCGGTCCCCTCGTCAGTCGAGCGGAAGATGGTTCCTTCAATTGCCTTCGCAAAATCGCATAGCACGGACGCACCCCGCCGATCTTCAGCCCGCCGATCTTCCGCCCGAAGACGATGCCCATTCACCACGAGTTCGCGAAGCCCTCCAGACCCATGGCTGCCACGTCGCGCCGCTATCCACGGTCTTCCAGACACCTCCGCCCGCCGCGCCCAGATAGTGGGTGGAAAGAGTAACCGGGTGGTAAGCAACCGCATTAACCCGGCCGATCACAGGACTTCTGCTCCGGGAGGGCGAACCCCGACCGTTTGCAAAACCCCTCGGCCCCACAAATTGCCACGTCGTTCCCATAGTCGCGCGCTTAGATTGCTATCAGAGCGGGGCCGCTGCTTGTTCCAGTTCCGGAGACATTCTGTTGAGGATCCCAGGCTTTTCCGTCGAGGCTCGATGACCACCAGATTCCCGTATCGCTGTCAGCTCCCTTCCAGACAAGGTAAAGGCGGCTAGAGAGCGCAGCCAGTCCCGGACGTTCACTCGTGCCCACCCCTGGCACATTGCTTTGAGCGGCCCACGGCGTAGTTAAGTCGGGCTTGGACGAAACAAAGATACCTTGGTCACCTGGAATGCCCCTCCAGGCCATGTAAAGGCTATTTTGGAATACGGTCAATGCAGGTCCGTTAGCGGAGCCCGTGCCGGGCACATTCTGTTGAGTATCCCAGCCTTTTATGATGGGGTCTGCGGTGGATGACCACCAGAGTCCCGTGTCACTGTCAGCTCCCTTCCAGGCCAGGTAGAGCCGATCTTGGAAAACTGCCAGCGCAGGCCCGCCGCTGGAGCCCGTGCCGGACACATTCTGTTGAGGATCCCAGCCTTTTGTGACGGGGTCGGTGGTGGATGACCACCAGAGTCCCGTGTCACTGTCTGCTCCTTTCCAGGCTAAGTAGAGCCGATCCCGAAAAGCCGCCAGCGCCGGGCCATCACTGGTACCCACTCCAGGCACCTTGCTTTGCGCAGCCCAGTTTATTCCGTCCTGGCTCGATGACCAATAGATACCCGCGTCGTCGCCGAATCCCCTCCAGGCCATGTAAAAACGTCCGTTGAAGGCGGCCAGTGCAGGCTTGGCGCTGGTCCCCACGCCCGGCACCTTTCCTTCCGGCAACCAGTCAAAGCCAGTGGCGGCCGAAGACCAGTAGATACCAACGTCATCCGGGATGCCCTTCCAGGCCATGTAGAGTGCGGTCGGCGTCGGAACATTCGCAAACCCCAATCGGGCACGAAACACCGAACGCCCGAACGTGCTTAGATAAAGGTCGCGCACCCCAACAGGATGCAGGACGAAACGGAGATCGGCGCAATGAGGTCGTGCGGGAAGCCCTAGCGAGGCGCTCCCGAAGCTGTCGCCGAAGTTGTAGCTGGAGTACACGCGGGTGTCGGTAGCGGCAAAAATCGTCGGGATAGCGGTAGTCGAATCGCAGGCTAAAGCGTAGAATGTTTCATTCGGAAGGCCCGGTCCAACCTGCACCCACTGCCCGTCGACCAATTTCATAACAAGGCCCTGTAGGTCGCCGACGTTGAAAGCGGCAAAGGCAAGCTTTTCCGAGACTGTCAGGATTCGCGAGATTCGGCCTGTTAAAGACTTGCCTGGAAGGACACTCATCGGGTTAGCAACGTGCAAACCAGGACTCAGGGCGAACATTCTACCGTTAACGGTCCCGACAAAAATGTTCACGCCGCTATACGACGCGACCGCATCCACCGGCAAAGGAACCGATCCTACCCACTCCCAATGGATGTCGCTTCCGTCACGGTTGGCGAAGAGGCCGTACACATCCGAGCCACTACCGCACACCGCGTACATCAACTCACCAGTGGATTTGCCAAAAACCGGGACGGTCACTACTTCTGCTTTCGGAGCTGGAATGCCAGCGGGGTCTGGCGATCCACCGGGTTTCGGCACTGTTATCGGTATCGTACCAGAACCCTGAATCTTGCTGCCATCCCATCTCCCCGCCTGTGTTGGACCTGCCGCGCCGTTGTAAATAAATTGGCCGATGGCAATGAAGAGCATCAGGCCGCCATCGCCTGCGACATCTAGGAGCGTCCAAGGCGTCGGCTGCTCACTCCAAACCGAGAGAACATTCTCGTTGTCTTGTACGCCTCCTCCAACCGGTCCGGACACCTGTGAACTGGCCGAAAGCGTCCCATAGAAATCGCGCTGCTGCAGAACTGGAGGTTGCGCAGTTCGCGGTTGTAGTTGCTGAACCAGGTCGTTCCCAAATCGGGAGACATCGCGAGACCGCCGTCGCAACCCGAATATAGTCGGTGTCCGGTTGGGTCCGTTGGATCGAAATAGGCCACGTGGCAGTCCGACATCAGGTGAGGACTGCGATTGTTGCCGCTGTCATCATCACCATGCTCGACCCAGCTGTTCCCTCCATCGGTCGAGATCATGGGTCCTCTCCTCCTCCCAGTTGCCAGCACGTTGGGATCGACCGGAGATACGCCGATGCAAGTGTTATAAAGGTTCTGGCTGTCGCCGGCCGGCTTCAGGCCCTCAATTGAGTCGGCCCGAGTCGTTCCGCCCGCGATGGACCAGGTCACTCCCCCATCAGCCGACCGCAGCACGGCGTAAAAATCGCTAGCACCAACCGTGGGACCGGTGATGGCAGCGTACATATTATCCGGATGTTGGGCGCACGCAGCCAGGTCGATCCGGCGCATCTTTGTTCCATCGAGCACGCCCGGAAGCTGAGACCGGCTAAGCACCAGGCTGCCGCTTTCCCAGTCGCCGTGGAAAATACCATGCGGCCCTTGATCTCTATCCCACGCGGTTGTGTAAACCTGGTGGTCGAAGCCCACGACGAAGAGATCCATGTGGCTTGGAGTGCGCGCGGCGCCCGTCAGGGGCCCGGCAGTGACCACCCCGGCGACCGGCGCCCATGCTTGCCATTCCTGGTTCAGAGTCCCAGGCAGGTCCGGGTCCAACCAGGAGGTCCAAATGGTCCCATTGGGAACAAAAATGTCGACTGTTAAGGGATTGTGTGATACCGCGCACACGATGGATCCGGGCATGAGGATATTGCCAGATGTCCCGATGCGGAACCATGGCTGCCACTGGCCGTTCAGCGGGCCAGGTGAGCCCGCATCCCACCAGGTGCTGTAAAGCCCGCCATCGCTGCGCAGCACAAAGATATCCAAATGACCCGGGTTGCGAGACACCGCGGTCACCACCGAACCGCTTGGAACACTATCCGTGGCGTCACCGATAGGAAACCAGGATTGCCAGCCTCCGATCAACGGGCCGGGTGAGCTCGCGTCCCAACGGGTGCTGTAGACCCGGGACACTCCACTAGTGTCGGCGCGGACCACGAAGAGGTCCACATGATCGATATCACGAGAGATGGCTGTGACTGCCGAACCTGCTGGAGGAGCGTCCGCAGGGGTGCCTATGGGAAACCAGGGTTGCCAGCCACCAGCCAAAGGCCCCGGGAACTTTTCGTCCCACCACGTGGTGTAGACGCCATCGTCGCGAACCACGAAGAGGTCCACATGCCCGGTGCCGCGCGCGACGGCGGTGACTACCGAGCCCAGCGGAGGGGCATCTCCGGGGTTACCGATGCGAAACCAGTTTTGCCAGTCGCCAATCAAAGGCCCCGGGAAATTCTGGTCCCACCACGTAGTGTAGACCCCATCGCTGCGCACCACGAAGAGGTCAACATGGCCGGGGTTACGCGAAACAGCCGCCACCACCGACCCTGTGGCAGTATCCGAAAGGTTGCCGATGCGAAACCAGTTTTGCCATCCACCATCCCAGCGGATGCTGTAGATCCCCCCAAAGATGTCGAGCGCAAAGATTTCAATGTGGTTTGGGTCGCGCACCACCACACTCACCGTGTTGCCAGGCTTGAATTGAACCAATGGAGCAGGGATCTTAAGCCAGAAGTCCCAGGGCGTACCCGACGCCGCGACAGCGATGCTCTCGCGATCGCCTACCGCCAGACCCATGTATGAGACGGCGGGAATTCCAGAGGCCTTGCTCCAGTTGTAAGAACCGCCCGGAGGCGGAATCGGAGACCAGTACACGCCGCCATCGCAGGCGAGAACGATGCGCCGGCTGGCTTTGAGCACGCCGATGCGATAAATGGTGCCCACTCCGGAAGGCAAGGAAACCGAGCGCCAGCTCAGAAGCGGCAGGATCGCGGTGGGATCGGTCTCATAGAGCGAATCGGCAGCACCCCACAGGTCATGGCGGGTTCCGGCGTAAATGTGCTGCGGTCCGAAAGGACCAAACGCGAGGCAGGTAATGTCCGGGTTGTCCTGGTTGTCAGTTAGCGGCAAGGTGGTGCCGTCAGCCGCGACACTCCAAACCCCTCCCGTATCGGTCGCGATTAGGATTCCGCCGTCATCGAGCGCGATCACATCGTTTACATGACCGGCATGCCAGGCGTCTTGCGCGGGATCTGGCGCAGCCTTGTAAAAGATGCCAGCGGGATCTGTTTGAAGCCAGACTACATTTGGATCTTCGGTCATGCCTGTTGTCGAATCCCTCTCATACTTTTCTTGTTTCCCTGCTTCCCTCCGGGTGACCCGCGAGTCCGCAGCGTTTTGAACGGTCTTCAACCCCGTACTACGCGATTGGGACTTCAAAAGTTTCAGGAGTTGCAGAATATCTTTAAAGACCCCGGGCAAAGGCGGTGCAGGGAATGGACCAGAAAAGAGCCGAACGCCGTGAGCCTAGTTAGTGCAAGGCTGCGAGGCGTCAAGAAACTTGGCGTGCCTGAAACCGGGAATGGCATCATTAACTTTTCCCGATTTGGCGGACGCAAAGTATTCGATTGACATTGGGTCGCTCAACAGCGGCGACATCGGTGCTCCCTACAGACTGCATGTGCCTCAGCAATGGGTATTGCAATCTGCATTGCGCTAACGATGCCTTTGTGATAGATAGGCTTCACCATTTTCGTACGAACTTTGTTCGTCCGATTTCCTTCTCCCTCCTGACGCCGATCTGATCCGGCGTCGCTCGGTCCAGGGTGTCGCTCAATCGCTAGCAAGCACGTTTCTGCGCGTGGCGCAGATGGAATGTGTCTCTGCGTTATCGCGCTCCTGCAGCAACTCGGTCAGGAAGTCATAGGCGCAGAGGAGCTAGGCAAAGCGTTTACGCTAACAATCAACTACATAGCCTGAACTGAGAAAAAAAGGTACGGAGGGATCGATCATGGTGAACGTCTGCCATTACAAGCCAACCGGAGATATGCTCGACGAGCCGGCGCTGGCGCTGTTTCAGCAGCAGTGGCAGCTCTATCGGAAGTTCGTCGACAACAACTATTTCTACCATCGCGAGGTTTATGGCCAGCTGCACCGAATCTTAGTTGAGGAGGCCGTCCAGCCGTTCCGGTTCCTGGATATCGCCTGTGGTGACGCTAGAGCGACTGTCGATGCACTCAAGGGAACGCGAGTGGCGCACTATCACGGGATCGACCTCTCCCAGGCGGCGCTGGATCTGGCGAGCAAGACTCTTGAGACGCTTGCCTGTCCTGTCACGCAAGCTCGCCAATGCGCTTGTCGGACTGGGGCTCGAGAAGGGAGATCGGATCGGCGTCCTCGCCTACAACTGCCTTGAATGGATGGAAATCTATGCGGCGGTCGCCAAGGCAGGGTTCGTCGTTGTGCCGATCAATTTCAGGCTGATTGGCTCAGAGGTCCGCTACATCGTCGAGCACTCAGAAGCTAAAGCCGTCATCGTCCAGGACGATCTCCTCGACCGCGTGGAAACAATCCGAGGCGAGCGTCTGATCGCCGAGGACAAGTACATTCATTTCGGCGGCAGAACGCCCCCAGGGTACCGATCCTATGAGGACTTGGTCGCGGCGGGCGCGCGGTCTGAACCATCGATCGAAACTGGGCCCGACGATCCCTACGCCCTTCTCTACACCTCCGGCACCACCGGCAAGCCCAAGGGCGTCATCCGCAATAGCGGTAGCTTCGTTCTTCTAGCGTATCTCGTGCAGTCCGACTGGGGTTTCAGTCGAAATGATTTGGGCCTTCTGGTCATGCCAATGTGCCACGCAAACTCTCTCTATTTCGCGCACGTATTTGCCGCCTGCGGCGCAGGCTCTTGCGTCTACGACCGGAAAAGCTTCGAACCGGACCATCTGCTGAGGACGCTCGCCGGCGACAAATTCACCTTCACCTCACTGGTGCCGACGCACTACATCATGATGCTCGGATTGCCCGAATCCGTGAAACACGCGCTCAATGTAGAGAGTGTCACCAAACTTCTCATCTCCTCCGCGCCGGCCCGCCAGGACACCAAGCTGGCGCTGATGGAATACTTCAGGAGGTCTCAGCTCTATGAGGCCTACGGCTCGACTGAAGCGGGATGGGTGACTTTGCTGCGTCCCGAAGAGCAACTGACCAAGCTCGGTTCCATAGGCCGCGAATGCCTCGGTACCGGGAGGATCAAGCTCCTTGATTCAGAAGGTAACGAGATCGTCGACGGCGAAGTCGGTGAGCTCTATTCGCGCACGCCATACGCGTTTCAAGGCTACTGGAACTCGCCGGAGAAGACCGCCGAGGCGTTCCGAGGCACGTATTGCACGGTCGGCGACATGGCCCGCCGCGACCGCGACGGCTACTATTATCTCGCCGACCGCAAGAGCAATATGATCATCAGCGGCGGGGAGAATGTCTATCCATCGGAGGTGGAGCAGGTTCTTGGCGCTCATCCCAAGGTCAAGGATGTGGCTGCAATTGGCGTCCCTCACGAGAAGTGGGGAGAGGCGGTTCATGCAGTCGTCGTCTTACATCAAAATCAGGGCGCATCGGAGTCTGATATCCTCGATTGGTGCAAAGACAGGATCGCCGGATACAAACGGCCAAAATCGATCTCGTTCATTGCTGAAGACGAAATGCCGAGGACTGCCACCGGAAAGGTTCTGCACCGAGTTCTCCGGAGCCGGTACGCCAATCACAAAGCGCGTCGCGCTGAAGGGGTGCACCATGACGGAGCCTAGCAGTTCAGACGAGGCGCTCTCGGGCGTCGTCATGGGAAAAACCGCGGGCGCAGCGTTGGCGGGTGAACGAGCGGCAGAATCCGTGTCGTCTGCGGCGGTGAAAATTGATGGCGGTGCCCTGGTCGCCCGCGTGCTCCAGTCCCAAGGCGTGAAATACCTATTTGCGGTCAACGGCGGCCACACTTGGCCGATCCTTGCTGCGCTGCGCGACTATGGGATCAAACTCATCCACATGCGCCACGAGCAGTCTTGCGCCTATGCGGCAGACGGATGGGCGCGAAGCACTGGAACAGCCGGCATTTGCAGTGTCACAGCCGGCTGCGGACTGACTAACGCCGTAACCGGCCTCTGTGCCGCAGGTCTCGCCGGGAGCGCGGTGGTGTGCATTGCCGGCCAGCACCCGACGACCGAGGACGGGCTGGGCTCGTTTCAGGAGGCGTATGGCAGCGAAGTGTGCCGCTCCTTCTCGAAGTTCACCAAGCGAGTACTCGACTGGTCGACCATCGAAGTCGATTTGCGGCAGGCGTTTCGCGATGCGACGAGCCCGCCGCAGGGCGTCGCCCTGGTCGAAATCCCGACGAACATTCTCTACCAGGGCGGACTTGAGAGCGATCAACGCCCCGGCGCGAAGGTCTATGCGCCGGGCGAGCTTCGCTCGGGAGCGGACCCGCACAGCATCGACCAGGCGATCGAGATCCTCCTTGCCGCCAAGCGCCCGTTAATCGCAGCAGGCGACGGAATCTTCTGGTCGGGTGCGGCAGCCGAGCTACGGGAATTCGTTGAGCTCACCAAGATACCGGTGTACACCCGGCGTACCGGGCAAGGCGCCGTGGCAGAGGACCACCCCCTTGCAATCCGAGGTCCATGGAAGAAGCCGTTCACCGGGCGCGCTGACGCGGTATTGGCGATCGGCTTTCGGTTCTGGAGCGGCGAGAAATTCGGCGAGGCACCCACTTGGAGTAAATCCGCACGCTACATTCAGGGTGACGCTACGCCGACGCGGATCGGCCTCCATGTGCCGGCAGAGGTTGCCATTGTCGGTGACGCGAAACTCGTCCTCCGACAGCTTTGCGACGCAGCGCGCGACAACGACTGGAACCGACTAGGCAACTCGGACTGGCTCCAAGAGGTCGCCGACGTGCGGACCAACTTTGATCGGGTAATCGTCGAACAGGAGCTTAAGCACCACGACGACACTCCGATACACCCCGCAAGGGTTGCCCGGGAGCTTTGTGAAGTGATCGATCCGGACGCAACAATCGTGATCGATAGCTTCACGATGAGTGGCTGGATGTCGCAATGGTTCCGCGCTCGCTTCCCCGGCCAAATTCTGGACGCGGGCCCGCTCGCACCTGTTGGCCACGGCGTCGGCATGGCCATCGGGGCTCAACTTGCGCGACCTGAAAAACAGGTCGTGCTTATCATCGGGGACGGCGGTCTCGGCGTCAGCGGCTTCGATCTCGAAACTGCGCGCCGCTATGGCCTGCCAATCGTCGCGGTTTTGTGGAACAACAGTTCCTGGGGACCGAGCTTCGACGAAATGCCATTCCTGAAAGGTCGGACCGATCCGTTCGAGATACTACCGAACCAACGCTACGATCGAATGTTCGAGCTCATGGATTGTCACGGTGAGCATGTCGAGCGGCCTGAGGAGTTTCGCCCAGCCCTCGAACGTGCACTGAGGGCCGGCAAGACCGCGCTCGTCAATGTCGTCGGCGACCGCACGATAGGCCATCCGAGCCTTGGCGGGAATCTGCTCGGCTCGACCCGCGTGTAGTGCGTTCGGCTCGCCACTCAAGCCAGGTTGGCCTAACCCAACAACCCTCAAAGCTAAAAATCACGATTGGCTCAGGCGTAAACCGAGTCGAATTCTCAGGTGAAGCCGCTCGCCTCCTCCACCCCAGTGCGGCTGGAAAAATCCAAACCGCTGCTTGGGCAGATCAAAACCCAGATCCAGACTGCACGCTCGAACGCATTGCCAAAGAGCGTCCTGGCTAAGGCGTGCAACTATACCCTTACGCTCTGGACGCGACTGACCCGTTTCCTGGAATATCCCGAACTGGAGTTGAGCAACAATCTGGCTGAGAACGCGATGCGCTCTGTCGCCCTAGGACGCCGCAACTGGATACACATCGGAAGTGAGGAAGCCGGACCGCGCGTCGCGGCAATAGTCTCGGTAGTCGAAACCTGCCGACGGCTAAAGATCCCGATTCGCGACTATCTTTGTTCGATCTTGCCGGGCTTGGCGAACTTCCCGATCAATCGGATCGCCGAGCGTACGCCTGCCGCTTGGCTCGCCCAAAACTAACCGCCGAACTCTGGCGAAAGTCTTGCGACGATTTTCAACCATGCGTTGCTAAGACGGACACTTTAAACGAGCTTACACCAAAACCTGATTGATTTTGGAAAGGAACTCCTGCGGCAACCCCAGCACCAACCGGCCTGATTAAACGCGCCAGGATTGGCAATTAGAGCGTCGGATTTCGAGCCTCTGCTTATGAGGGCGAGCAATCGCTTTGACAGTTGGATGACCCGAAGCATTTTTTTTGTCATGAACGTACCGACAAGGCATCTCGTTTAAGCAGCTGACGTCGTAGACGGCGAGAAAGAGGAGTATCTCCATGGCTACCGAGCAGATCCATACTTACTGCTCGATGTGTGTGTCCCGCTGCGGCGTCCTGGCGACCGTCGAGGACGGGAGATTGACTAAGGTGACCGCCGACCCCGAGCATCCCAACGGGTGTATCTGCGTCAAAGGAGTGGCTGCTCCCGAGATTGTCTCCTCCCCTGACCGCCTCCACTACCCGATCCGACGCACCCGGCCCAAGGGAGAGGCGGACCCCGGTTGGGTCCGTATCTCCTGGGACGAGGCGCTGGAGCTGACGGCCCGTCGTCTACTCGACATCAGGGCCCGCTATGGGCCCGAGGCCGTCGTCTTTTCCCGGGCGACCCCGGCAGGAAGCGCCACCCACGACTTCGCTGACTGGCTTGAGCGCCTGGCCAACGCTTTTGGCAGCCCCAACATCATGACCACCACCCATATCTGTACCTGGAACAGGATGTGGGGCGCGAAGTATACCTACGGCGTGCCGATGCCCGGAGGAGTGACGCCGTCACCGGACGAGGAGCATACTCGCTGCATGCTCTTGTGGGGCGTCAACCCCCAGTCGACCGCGCCGACCGCGGCTCTGCGGATCAGCCGGGCGAAAGCCAGGGGTGCCAAGCTCATCGTCATCGACCCGCGCCAAAATAAGCTGGCCGCGAAGGCCGATTGCTGGCTCCGGGTGCGGCCTGGAAGTGATGGCGCCCTGGCCCTGAGCATGATCCATGTCCTCCTGGAGGAAGAGCTCTACGACGCCCCCTTCGTCCGTACATGGACGAATGGCCCTTTCCTGGTACGGGAGGATACCCAACAGCTGCTCATGTCACAGGACCTCTCTCCGTCCGGGACTCCGGGGACCTTCATGGTCTGGGATTGCAGGAGATGTGGTCCTGTCGGCTATCACCCCGACACAGGGTATGCAC
>JBAUZZ010000050.1:0-9378 GCA_049585495.1 Chthoniobacterales bacterium
TACTCTCCAGGAACACGTCGCATAAGTAACTAAGCTGGAACGAGTTGTAAATTCAGCAGTTTAGCTTGTTTTTGCAATCTGCGGATTTGCTGAAGACGGAATTTTTGCTCATACATTTGAGCGCCACGATCGAAGTAGTCTTTACCATAGATCAATAAACGATAGACCAGCTTGGCGAGTTTGTTGGCCATGGCAGTGATGGCCTTGGGGGCGCCGAGTCGAGCTCTGAGCCGACGGAAATTGGCTCCTAAAGCGCTATCGCTGCTGTGTAGGCTGCGGGCCGCTAAACGTAAGGCGGTGGCAACTCGGTGTTTGACCTTACGGCTTCTGCGTTTGAGCACCTTGCCGCCGCTGATCTTGGTCCCAGGGCAAAGTCCAAGATAGGAGCTGAAGTGTTTTTCACTCTGGAAGCTTTTCTGTAGATCCGGGCCTAGTTCACTTAAGATTATTTGGGCAATCTGTGCCCCGATGCCATCAATGCTGGTGAGGTCTACTCCCGCAATGCGCTTCAGTTCAGCTTCTAAGGGAGTAAGTTTTTGCCCCTGGGCCGATGGTTCCGCTTTTTTCTCCGGCTCGGTCTTGATTTTCAGCTCGCGGCTAGGCAGTTGCGCCAGGGCCTGGGCAATCTGGCAATCGCAGTGAGCAATCTGTTGTTGGTAAAACTTGTAGCCTTCTAGCGCCGTTTGCAGAGCAAAGAGTAGTTCTGGCCTCCAGTTACCTGCCAGGCTTTTGGCAATGGTTTCTTTGCTGGCCACAATCCGTCGATGTTTGAGTTCGGCTAACTTCTTGCCATCGCGCTCTCCAGCCAGGATCGCTTCGATAATGGCTAGCCCGGTCTCGCCGCTGATATCGCTGATGACATTAGCCAGTTGCACGTTCATCTCAAAGAGAGCCTTCTGCATATGTTGAATCGATTGACTGCTCCCTCTCACCAACTCATCCCGTAAACGCAGATAACTACGCAAGGGCACAATCTCAGCCGCCGGGACAAAGCAGCCCCTCAGCAAGCCAAAGGTGTGCAACTGCTGGTGCCATTGACAATCCAGCACATCGCTCTTACGGCCAGGCAGATTCTTAGCCAGCCGTGCATCAATCAAGAGCACTTCTAATCCGTACTGTTCCAGTACTTGAAAAGGCGCAATCCAATAGACTCCAGTCGATTCCATCACCACGCTCTTGATGCCGCACTGCTTAAGCCAGCCCGCCATCGCATGCAGATCAACCGTGAAGGCCCCAAAACTGTGCACCGCCTCAGTGTCTCTGCCTGGCGGCACCGCCACCCAATGTTGTTTGCTGCCGATGTCGATCGCTGCCGCATCCCGGTTGAGTACCGGAAGATTTTCGGGCTCTTGATTAGAAGCTTTTTGCACTCTCTTAGCTTTACCTCTTCTTTGGGACATGTACTTTTTCCTGGTTGATTTGAATGGCAAGGTCCGGCCCAGTCTGAAGAAACACTTGCAATCTCTCCAACGGGGTCCGGGCCTTGCCCCTTTTTATCCCTGAGCAAGTCCACTGCCACCAATCCACCGATCGCTTCAGACTAGAACCATACTGATTAACGGGCATCTATGAGCGCCAATGTGTTTTCGGCCTTAACTGCCGAACCGTGCCGCTGCCATCATAGCGTTGCCATCACCGATTGCCAGTTCCTGTCCCTCCAACCAGCCCCGCTATTTAATGTACTGATTACTGATTATGTACGTCGGCAAGGTCGACACGCCTTCAATTTCCCCTCCAAAAACGCCCGCTCTGATTTCAGCTCTGCCAACTCCAGCGCTTTCCGGAAGTGCCCTGCCGCCGCCTCGTGATGTTCCAGCCGCGACTCAAATTCCCCCAGCACCGCATAATAGAGATAGTAATCTTTCAGCTTTTCTGCGCTCGGGATCCCCATCACAGCTTCGAGTCCTGCCGCCGGGCCCCACACATTCGCCACCGCCACCGCGCGATTCAGCGCCACCATCGACCCGCGCCGGCAGCCGCGCGCTGTTTAAGAGCATGAGCGCCAGCAGTGCATGCGTCCGCGGCTGCCGCGTCGCCGGGTGCTCCGCCAGCAGATGCGTCATGTAAATTGCCTCGTGGCAGATATCCTCGCGCACCAGCCGGTCGCCGCTCGATGCCTTGTAACCCTCGTTGAAAAGCAGGTAAAGTGATTGAAGCACGCTCTCCAGCCGGCGTGTCAGGTCCTCGCCCGCTGGAATTTCAAACGGGATGCGTTCGCGGATTTTCTGCTTCGCCCGCGTCAGTTGCTTCGCCGTCGCCGACTCGGTCGTCAGGAACGCGCGGCTGATTTCCCCCACGCTGAATCCGCAAAGCGTTTTGAGCGTGAGCGCCACCCGCGCCTCCGCCAGTACCAGCGGATGGCAGCAGATGAACATCATCCGCAACCGGTCGTCCTCGATTTCCTCCGCGGCGAAGACCGGCATTCGTTGCTCATGATTTCCTTTGTTTCAAGTTGTTACCGTCAACAGTAAAACGAGCGGCTCCCGCAATTCAGGACATTTATTTTTGTCGACTTGAAATCGCCAGGCTTTAAACCGGAATTGCGGCCGATGGGATTTATAACCGGACAGTCATGATTACTGACCACTGACCACTGACCACTGACCACTGACCACTGCCACAGCCACTCGTATCATGCAGCTAGCGTTTTCCACCTGCTGGAACTCGGTGCGGCACGTTCGTGGCGACACGATGCTGCAGGAGATAGCCGATCTAGGCTTCACGCGGGTCGAACTCGGTCAGGGGATCCGCCGTTCGCTGCTCGAGGGAATTGACCGTTTCGTGGCGGATCACCAAATGACGATTACCAACTTGCTTAACTATTGTCCGTTGCCGGGCGATGAAAGCCCGACCGAGCTCGACCGTTTTCACTGCCTCTCGCGCCGTGAAGAGGATCGTCAACGAGCGCAAACGTGGACCTACCGAACGATCGACTACGCAGCTAAGCTCGGGGCGCAGGCCGTCCTGGTTCATCTCGGATCGGTACCCCTTCCTCCTTTCAACGCACGGTTGATCCATCGCATTGGATCTGGCCACTACCTCGATCGAGGATACGTTCGGCTGAAGCTTGCCGCGATCCGCAAACGCGAAGCAATCCACTGTTATCAAAGGGCTCTGGATTGGCTTTATCCGGTTTTCGAGCACGCCCGCAGTTCCGGTGTTCGGCTCGGAGTCGAAAATCGATTCGGGATTGAGACATTCCCGTCCGAGCAGGAGTTTCGCCGCTTGTTCCAGGATATTACCGACGACTCGCTGGGCTATTGGCATGATTTCGGAAGTGCTCAAATCCGCCACAACCTCACTTTTGTGGATCACGCTGAATGGCTGGGTGAAATGGCCCCTCGACTAATCGGTTGCCATGTCCATGATGTTCAATTTCCAGACCGGGACCATTTACCGATCTTCAGCGGAATGATTCCATTCCGGGAGCTTCTCAAAAAAGTGCCCGCAGGAATACCGCTTGTTTGGGAACTCGATCCCCGGGTTCCAAATGCCGAGGTCGCTAAAGCGCTTCGAGTATGGAATAAAACCTTCGCCAGCGTGGTCTGAAAGGTGGTAGATGTACGCGGCAGCGCTTCCAGGAGTCAGGTCTTCTGATTCCATCGCATCTGCCTAATTCTCACGCTCAAGATTTGATGTCACGCCCAAAGGTCATCGTCCACTTCGCTGTCACCAGTGATGGGAAAGTCTCGACTGCACGCCTTACTCCATCCCGGTTTACGTCTTCTGTGGACAAGCATCGACTTCTCGAATTTCGGGCACTGGCGGATGCCTTGATGGTAGGCCGGGGAACAGCTGAGCAAGATCAGATGACGATGGGCCTGCCGGATAAAGCTTTGCGCGAAGCCAGGCTGGCAAGGCGTCAGCACGAGTATCCGCTTCGTGTCCTGATTTCCAATTCGGGCCGCCTTTCGATAAATCTACCGGTTTTTAAGCATGCATTTTCGTCCATTCTCATCTATTCAACCCGGCAGATGCCGCTCGAGACTCGTCGGCGATTGGAGCGCAAAGCTCAAGTCTATTTGCAACCCAGAAAGCGACTTGACGTTCGCTGGGTTCTTGAGCATCTCCGTCATCTCCACGGTGTGCGTTCGCTGGTCTGCGAAGGCGGACCAACGCTCGTTCGTGCGCTGGCGGAGTGTAACGCGATTGACGAAATTTTCCTCACTGTTGTGGCCAAGTTGTTCGGCGGCTATTCTGCTCCTGGCCTTCTCGGACCACCTGGAGCGTTCCTCCCCTCCACTCGGATGTTCAATCTTGTCGAAATACACTCAGATCCGGCGGGTGCCGGGGAATGCTATCTTCGCTTTCGAGCCCGTCACGATCCGCTTCGAAACGCTTAGTTCTCATGCGCCAAGCGAACACAATCACCATGCGCGCGCCGAAGGAACGGGTCTTTGAGGCCGCGGTGAATCTCGAATTGTGGCCGTCGTTCCTACCTCATTACCGTTACATTCACTACTTCGAAAGGGGTTCGAATCGAAACGTCGTAAAGATGGCTGCATACCGTGATTTTATTCCAATTGCCTGGGTCTCCGAACAGATCATCGATCGCGATCTCCTCGAAGTACGATTCAAACATCTGACGGCATGGACCAAAGGAATGGAAGTGGTGTGGAAATTTGAACAATTGGCGGAAGGGACGCGTGTCTCAATCGTTCATGACTTTCGCTTCCGTATCCCCGCCTTGGCAGTCGCGGCTGAGCCAATTATCGGGGGGTTTTTTATCGACAACATCGCAAGCAAAACTTTGCGGTGTATGAAGACCCACGTAGAAACGCGATGAGACGCGCTGTAATCACCGGAGTGGGTCCGATCACCTCGATCGGAGTTGGCAAAGAAGCTTTTTGGAAGGGAATCTGCGCCTGCAAAAGCGGCATCGGGCCGGTCACTTGTTTCGATGCCTCGCTTTTCAATGCCCGAAGCGCCAGCGAAATCCCGGCTTGGAAACCGGAAGAATTTTTCCCTCCGCACCGCCTGAAACGCCTCGATCGATTCGCCCAGTTCGCGGTTGCCTCAGTCAAGCTCGCGCTAAGCGACAGCGGCCTGGAGTATTCGCCTGACAACCCGCAGCCGCGCGTTGGGGTGAGCTTCGGGACGGCTCTGGGTGGGGCTTCCGACGCCGAGTATCACCATCGAGCCTTTATTCAAGGGGGGCCAAAGTCTGTTCACCAGACCCTGGCACTCAAGGTGTTCGGAGGAACCAGTCATTGCAACACCGCAATCGAATTTGGACTTCGAGGGGTTGGCACAACAAATTCAAACAGCTGCGCCAGTGGAAACGTCGCAATTGGTGAAGCGCTCCGTTACATCAGAGACGGCTGGGCGGACGTCATGGTCGCCGGCGCGGCTGAGTCTCCTCTGCGACCGCTTACCTATGGCGCCTTCGCGTTCATTCGCACAATGAGCCGAAGCGATCCCTCCGTGGCTTGCCGGCCATTTGACCGCGACCGAGACGGATTTGTTATGGGAGAAGGCGCTGCCAGTCTGATCTTGGAGGAGTACGAACATGCGAAATCTCGGGGAGCACACATCTACGCAGAGGTGGTGGGCTATAGCCTGAACAACGATGCGTTCCATATGACTACGCCTTTGCCGACTGGTGACTCCTGTGTCCGCGCGATACAGGACGCCCTGAGCTTTGCGCAGATCAGTCCGGAACAAATTGACTATATCAATGGGCACGCCAGCTCTACGCAGCTCAACGATGCGAATGAGTGCTTCTGTATAAGAAAGGCCTTTGGCGATCAGGCGAAATCAATACCAATCAGCGGCACCAAGGCATACTACGGCCATCCGCTTGGCGCCAGCGCAGCCATCGAGGGGGTGATCTGTGCGCTCGCCTTCCAGCACGACTTCATTCCCCCGACTCTAAATTATGCGACGCCAGATCCGGCTTGCGATCTCGACGTGGTTCCGAACCAACCCCGCGAGAAAAAGCTGAACTACATTCTCAGTAATGCATTCGGATTCGGAGGGATCAACTCGTGCATAGTTTTCAAGCGAGTGTGAATCCCGAAATCGCGCGTCGTTGCGGCGGCTGGGTCAGCCGCCGCAACTTCGGAATTTCGGTCTAACCGCCAAACCGCTCGCGAAGGGCTCCGGGGACGAAGTCCATGTCAGATGCCTCCCGAATCGCAAGACGAATCTGTGACTCCATGGCGTCCTTAGAGACGGGGCTCTGGTAGTCTTCCAGGCAGCGTGCCAGAGCCTCAGTTCCCGCCAGGCCTTCGGTCTGTGCCAAACGGAAGGCCTTGACGACAATCGCCTCCGCTGTGCCGGGCGTCAGCAATTCTGGAATATTGAAAAGACCGGCCTGATCGCCGAATTCCAGCGAATACCTCGCACCCAGCTTTCGAATTAGCTGAAATCCCTCAGCGGCGGAGCCCGCCGGAAAGATTGGGACTTTCACATCGATTCGCCCGGGCCGCTTCAGATCAACTTCGATCAGATCAGGCCTGCTTGACGCCAGTACCCAAACAACGCGACCCCGGTGCTCTGGCCGACTCATTTCAGCAGCGACCATCGAATAAATTCGCCCAGACAGTCCGGAATCGGTGCCGCCGGAATCCCTTTTTCCTAAGGCCTGATCAGCCTCGTCCACGAACACATAGCAGCGATCGAGGGCTTGCAGGAACCGAAAGATCTTTTCGAGGTTTCCCTCGGTACTGCCAACCCAACGATCTCGAAAATTTTTGATTTTAACAACGGGCACGCCGGCCTCTCCAGCGAGGCATTCGACCAGGAAGGTCTTCCCGGTACCAACGGGACCGCAAAGCAGATACCCCATCGGCAGGGCGTTGATATTCCCCCGGCGCCACAATGCGAGGTCCTGGCGTAACCACGCCTTCACCTTTTCTTGGCCGTAAAGATCATCCAATGTCTTCTTTGATTCGACGAATTCGATCAGTCCCTGACATTCCTCCTCAACCAGAACGCGCTTTTGCCGCGACAAGTCTTCCTCGGTCAACACCTCTTTCTTGTATTCCTTCAAACGAAAGAGCCGATCCAAGGAGTTCAGGGTGATTCCAGTCAGACTCTGCGCGAACCCGCGCGGATCAGACTTATAGGCCTGGAGCGCGGTCGGATAACTACTCTGCATGAGACTAATCGCCATCTCCAACTCCGCCCCTGTCGGGAGGGAGAGCTTGATTCGCGCAGCCCGTGGGTTATTCGCAACAATCGGGTGAAGGTCGTTTAAGTTTTCGGTGAGCAGACACGTCACCACCGGATGATCGCGCAACACCTCGTCACTGCCCCATTCGCGCAGTAACAGAGCAAGCGCATTCAAATCGTAATTCAGAATCCCTGGGATGGAAGGTGCGACCAGATTCGCGGATTGAATGATGATACCGACCTGGAGCGGTTCGCGTTTCAAACGCGCCAGATTGGCCGCATAGCGAAGATAGCGGGTTATCAATTCGATAGCGGGCCGGGGTGCTTTCGGAAGTTCCGTATTGAGCTGGTTCGGTGGCCAAGCCTTGAATTTCTCGCCTCCGCGTTCGACGCGCAAACCGTTGCCAAGGTCATAGTTCAACACGACGTCGAATTGCGGCATCAGGACTTCCTTAAGAAAATCGGGTAGCGTTCCGCTCACCAACTGAGCAGACGATCCGAGCAAAAATCGGTCATGGATGTTTCCGTGGAGAATAAACTGACTGGCGCAATCGCTTTCGTACAGCGCGATCATCTCCTGCGCCCAGGCCGGTAAGGTCTCACGGCTATAGTTCACTATCGGCTCACTGCGAAGACGGGCCCATGGTTTTTGATCCGCCGCTCTCCTCGGCGGCTTTTTGGTGCGGTTCCAAATGAATCCCCTCAGCGGCGGCAAAATCGGCAAGCGCCTGCTCTTCGAGCGCCTGGTGCTCGGCTTCCTGGATGACAACTCCGGTAGTGTCGAGGGTGTCACGGGCGAGCCGCGCCCGGCCTGCGGCCTTCTCGCGTTCCTCTTCCACCATGTTTTGCAGGCGCTGAAGGGTATCTCCTGTGCCTCCGATCTGGGTGATCATTCCGGAAGCCATTTCGGATAGTTCCGCTGTCGCCTTCTTAATTTTCAAGTCGTCGAGGCTGAACCGGAGTGCCTCGATTTTCGCCTGAGCGTTCTTAATCGATACATCTCTCGCTCGAATCAGTTCCTGATAGGTTTTCTCCGCCTGATCAAGCTGAGCACGATCCTCTTGCAACTCGCGTTGGATTGTCTGCAATCGCAGGGCACAATGCCCCGCGGGTTCCCGATTCCCTGCTCTAAGAAATGCCGTCGTCTTAGCGCGCAACTCCCGCTCCTCGGTCTCGAGCTTTTTCACCTGGGTTATCAGCCGCTCGCACAAGCCTGCGTGCGCGGCAAGACCCTGATTGTACTGAGCAATCTGCTTCCTTAGATTTTCGCGTTCAACCTCCAACAACGCCTCCGGATTTTGTTTTTCCAGGCCACCGACAAAGAGGCCAAAGAATCCTCGAATTAACTTGCCTAATCGTTTGAACATCGTTCGTGAAGTTTCTCGACGGTACGCTGCCACAAACCACGCTTATTGTTAATTCTTTCCGTTTCGGGGCGAGCAGCAAATGATTGAAGATCCTTACTCCAGCGGTCGTCTCTCCGAAACGACCGAGCTCCGGTTGACCCAGTTGGCGTTGACCGCCGGAAGACAGGGTCCTAGACTGGAGAAATTCTATGACCAGGTTGGGCGTAGCGGGCTGGATGATTGGCGTGGGGGCGCTCCTTATCGCCCACGTGTACGCCTATAGTCCTGCCCCAGAACAAATCCATCCACCCTTCGGCCTTTACTGGGGTCAGAGTCAGAAAGCCATTGAACAGCTGATGGAGCGGGCCCGGGCTCGAATTGTCGAACGAAGCCCAGTTCTAGGACGCGAGGCCTGGACGATCGAAGGGCTTGTGCAGCCGGGGTTGAAACGGGTGATCGTGTATTTTGGAACGGCGAAAACGTTGGTAGAGGTCGAGCTCCAGTACGAGCACCCGGAGTGGGATCTCGTTGCCTATGAAGAGTTTCTCAACAGCGCTCGCAAGAGACTTGAGGCAAAATACGGACCGCCGATCGTCCTGGCTCGGGATAAAAAGCCGGAAGGTGATATAATGGAAACGGTTGTCGGATACCAGTGGCAGCAAGCAGCCAGCAGCATCCAACTGTTCTTCTATTCAGCGGAGCGGCACGCTGATATCTATCGCAGCGTGAGTTTGCACTATCGCGCAGGCTAGCCCGCAAAAATCACCGAATTTCGGGATTCGGTTTTAACCTGACTTGCGCGTTTTGGGATTTTGCCGAGCGCTTTTTGAGGAGGTAATCGCCTGCGAAGCCTCTATTTTACAGCATCGTTATCCGAAAAATGCCAATTATAGTCACTAATTTATGTGATTATTTT
>JBAUZZ010000051.1:0-3835 GCA_049585495.1 Chthoniobacterales bacterium
ACGCCAACCTCTCCGATTTCCGTCATGCCGACACTACATCAAAAACACGCCCCACCCGCTAGGTGGGTTGCTCTCTGACGCATGCGAACGACCATCTACTTTCGGTCGTAGAAGCCACGGCCAAGAAACACAATGTCAAAGTGCAGGCGTTCGATGTGAGCAAGCCGGAAGACCTGGAAGGCGCTATCGCGAGCGCCAAGCGGGACGGCGCGGAGATTTACGTGGCCTTAGATTTTCTACTGTACCTTCTTGTATACCACAACAAACTTACTTTCTTGCCCATTAGTCGGACTTCTGGCGGGAGCGGTCGTGAGCGTCAGCGTATCACCATCCAGTTTGTAGAATCGCATTTGGTGTGTGCCAGTCCAAGATTGGTTCCAAGAAATATCGACGTGATAGAGTACCGCTTCACCGTTTACAGTATACGTCCCTGCGTAGGCGATCACGCTCCCTTGGAGTTTTAGTTTCTCCTCGTCCGTTGGATCGGTGTCGCGTGGGTTCGGACGATTTTCCATAACAACGATCGAATACATACGGCCATCTGGAGAGTAACTGAGGTAGCCATCTGGATGGTCGCCAAACGGGTTGGAACGCTGCCCGGTTGCGATCACCTCAGAGACCAACGATTGCAGTTTCCACGTACCCAGCAGTGGGTTTTCGGCCGCTAGCGCGGCTCCCGGGGTGTCGGCTTTCAGTGCTGCTAGCTCTCCACGAACGCCCAGGGCATGGACCGCGAAGATGCCAAATGAGACGGGGTCCATTTGCAAGCGGCCGCTTTGGAGTGCGGTGCCTTGGACGAGTAATGGAGTAACATTGTCTAACCCGTTCAGCGTGACCGAGCAGGACTGCGCCGCAGGATTGATGGACACTATGATTTGCTCGGTGTCGGCCGTACGAAGGTAAACAAACGGATACGATTTTTTTTCCGCATATAACGGTTGAAAATCTGCAGCATTGGCGAGCGCCGGATGGTCGCGACGCAACTTCAACAATGCACGGGTAAAGTTCAGCATGGATGCCGGATCTTTCTCCTCAGTCGCGACATCCGGTCGTGACATAGACGGATCGATCGGAAGGTAAAGCTTCTCGGCCGGTGCGGTCGAAAATCCCGCGCCTTGTCCTTGGACCACTGCATAGGAGTGCGCGAACCACAGCGCGGTAGTGTTCCGATGGTGCCGCCTTCCTTGTCAGGGGCTGGGTAAAGAAAGTTCATTCCGATCTCGTCGCCGTAGTAAATGAACGGGACGCCGGGCATGGTCAGTAGCATCGCAAAAATGGTACGAACCTCTTGTTCGTCCCGTCCGCAGGTCGGACGCGGGATATCGTGATTGGCCGTCGGCAGAGAAATGTAACCCCGGGACTTTGTCGCGGAGTAGTGCTTGAGGTAGTTGTCGACGAAAGCCTTGATATCGCCACCTCCTGCGCGCTCGAAAAAAGCGTGCGGATCGCGAGAATAGCCATTAGGCCACGAGATCGGACCGAGCAGTATTCCATAGGCCGGCTGGCCAAAGTGGATCATGAAATCGATGTGGAAGCCGGCAGGAATCGCTATGGCAGGGTCGCTCCATTCGGAGATGAGCACAGCTTCGGGATACTCTTTGTCGAGCCAGGACCGATAGTAGCGCCAGAGAGCACTGATCGCTTCATTATCTGGATCGTTACGGACTAGTGAGAATGCCATATCCACGCGGAAGCCATCAGCACCCAAGTCCAGCCAGAATTTCATTACGCTTTTGAGTTCCTCCCGCACCGCGATGCAGGCGGGATGCGTGGTCGGAAGTTGCCAAGGCTCTTTCGGATCGGGCCGGGCAAAACCGTAATTCAGGGCCGGTTGAAACGGAAAGAAGTTGGGCAAATAACGATCCGAACGATTGTGTTCGCCGGGAAATGGCTGCGAACCCGGAACACTTTTGCCCGCTGGCGTCCAGATATACCAGTTGGAGTAGCGATTAGGCTGGTCCAGGCCAGATTGTTGAAACCATGGATGTGCGATCGAGGTGTGTCCGGCCACGAGGTCAAGGCACGCGTGCATTCCACGCTTGTGAGCCTCGGCGCAGAGGTTCTTAAGATCTTCGTTCGTGCCGTAACGCGGAGCGACCTTATAGAAATCAGCAACATCATAGCCCGCGTCGCCAAACGGCGATTCATAGATGGGATTGATCCAAATTGCGTTACAACCGACCGACTGGATGTAATCGAGCTTTGCAGTGATACCAGGCAAATCACCTATTCCGTCGCCGTTTTTTGCGTAGCGGCGGCCAAGTTCAGGAAAACGGTGAGCATCCCTGGTGACGACGCGATAAAGCGCGAGTTGCTCTGCTGAGAGGAGATGCCGAAGATAGTCTCTACCAGCGGCAGCCAGGCCTCGTCTTGGACTTTCTTCAAACCAAGTAAATCTCACAGCGGGTGACGCGTCGTCGGCTCGCTCCGGCGCAATGGAAGTATCGGCCCGACATGCCGCCTGCATCACCGCGCTAAACAGTTAATCCTTATTTTCAAAATGGCGGTAGATCGTCTTGACCTGTCTGAACCGACGTGTTCATTAGAAATTGTCTCCAAAGCAAGTAAAGAAGCTGATGTACCGGCACACAGCGAATCACATCGGACCATGTCCAAACAGCGAAGAGAACAATTCGTAATCGGCAGGTCCCGGATTCGAATCCGTCATCTCCAGAAGTCGTTCTATCGCGCTCTATAGGAAGAGCGCTTTCCAAAAACGGACATCGGTCTTGGCTTACCCTTTGCCATTTCTTTGCCACTTTTTTTGTTCTGACATGATCCGTAAAGTTCTCTCCTGTTCCGCTCGAGTGCTGGCGGGTCAAGTCTAGAAGCCGATTCGCTCGGCAAAAAAAGGAACTCGTCGGATCTTTACGGAACACTTATCCCTTAGTCTACCAGGAATCAGCGTTGAGGCCAACTCCTTCATGAAGTGATCATTGATTCCCACATCGCGGAGCGCGCCGAAAGCAGCACCTGCCGCGCGGCCAGGCGGATGAACAAACGGTCCCTCATTCTAAAACACCCGGATGTAACTTTGCCAGCTGAGGCGCTTCATCGTGTCACGCATCGCTCGGATTTCCTCTCGGGAATAGGGGCGAGTGCGCTTGTCGCGCGTATGAGACTGATTTCGCAAATCGGAGCATCGGGCGTCTTGAGCCAGCGCGGCGAAGTCGCGTCCAAAAAAATCAATTCGCTTAGCATAAGAAGGGCTCACTGGTCAGAGTTGGGTTAAGTGTTCCTTCCTCCCCTAATTTAGCTCCGGCTGCCAATCGGACTTTAACAGCCGACCTTATTAGCGAACAGTGCGGAATGCCACCGCGAGGAGAACTGAAGGAGAGCACTACCGCCCGAACGTGCGAGACGATTTGGAGAATCCAATTAGGTCTGAGAGGATGTTTGAGGCCTCTCTTTTCGCAGGACCGTTCTCGTCCAAGTTGTTTGCTTCAGCTTCATCCAGAGCCGCGTCGACTGGATTATAGCTCCTCGGAGCAGGCTCGGCCGTAGCGAGCGTTTTCTCTAGCAGTGGCAAGTGTGGTTTTTTTACATAGGCCAGATTCAAATCGTAGGTCTTACTCTGATCGGCGCGCCCCGCGTTTCTGCGCTCAGCCTCTTCCTTTTCTCTCTCCTTGGCGTCTTTGGCCACCTCAGTCCGGCGAGTCATCTCATTGAGCGATAGCCGATTATTCTTGAGCCTTTCATTTAGCTGCTGGACGTCTTTAGCAATATCCTGGAGCTGCGGGTCATGGCGGACGCGGGCCGCGGAACGCTGGCGCAGTTCATCTATAAAGAACTCTTTGTTTCCCTCCACATCGATTGGCACCGGTTCGATATCGTC
>JBAUZZ010000052.1:0-5075 GCA_049585495.1 Chthoniobacterales bacterium
CGACAGCGTCGTCCGCTAGTATGCCTTTAGATAGATCAATCGCTGGCGGTGGAGGCAATTGAGAGGGAAGTTGCGAGATGTTTGAGCCCACTTCAATGCAAGCGTTCATAAACTGTGTAAGCTGTTCCGGCAGACAATGGGTGCGCCCGGAACGTAACGAGCGCTGTATTTTTTGCCTTACGAACATTGGCCTAACAGCCGCAAACGACGAGTCCATCAACCTCTGGGCGACCGTCTGCTCGAGCGCTGTGGCGGTATTGAGATAATAGTCAATTTGGGTGAGCATCCACCAAAGCATATCCGGCGGGCTGTCTGGGAGGCGGTACAGCTCTTCTACAGCTTCGAGTTGGCTACATACGCCGGGAGGTGGTTCGGACACTGCTGTGGCCCGTTTTGGCTCGTACTGACGGAGAATCCAAATGAGACATGCGCCCATGAATTTCCTCAGCCGAAATGCGGCAGACTGATCGGCGCCCCCCATTGCGAGCTCTTCCACGTCCTTTATCGCGGCGGAGAATCTCTGGATACACTCAACAGTTTCGCCCGCTTTCCAACTTGCGAACGCCGCATCCGCACGCAGACCGGGAGCCAGCACCGCATGCCCTCGCTGCTTCTTCAATGCAAAGGAGTAGGCATCATCGAAACATTCCACGGCAATTTTCCAGTCCCGCAGCTTAAACGCAGCAATCGCCGCCTCCCTTAGGCTCAGAACGTCGTGAATTTGGCGGCTATCAAACTCAGTTTTCCATACTGCGATAGAATCACGGGCAATTGCTATTACTTCGTGAGTGCGTCCGAGGTTGCACAGTACCGTAACACGTGCGGTGCGGAGTAGCCCCGAGTCCCGCCCGTATTCGGCGGTGAGACGGTCGAGCTCTTCGAGCGCCTTCGCGGTCTGCCCCAGGTATTCGTCGCTAATGACAGTAATACCGCGGATTGAGGCGTCGACCAGGGTAGGTTGGTTCCAAACCACAAAGCTCGAAAGTGCCTGGCTAAATGCCATCAGACAGCGCTGCCAATCGGGATTCCCTTTTTCGGACTCGCTCAGCCAGATCCGGTCGACTAATTGAGTGCTGCTGGTGGGTGACTTGGCTAACGCCCCGAGAATCCGCGTTCGTAAAGGATCTTGCGCCATCCGCAATGCGTCCATCAAATTTTCGAATTCTTGAATGTCTTTATAACGCGAGAGTCCAAAGAGAGCGGCATTCTCGAATACGCTTGTGGTATCCCAGGCATGACCTTCGGAAGGTGAAAGCTCTACACGACGTTCCAAATCTCGGATCAACTCTTGATGAGTGTTTTCAGTCTCTTGGATCCTCTCGAGGCACGAGAATAGCCGATTCGGAGCAAGAGGCGCTGAGCTGAACATTGTCAAATTCATACTAAGCTCGAATCGTTCGATTATGTTCGTCTCTCGCCGCTCTGTTTCAGCAGCCCAAGCCGTCAAAACCGCTTCCCCAAGTCTTTCATACGCCTGTCGGGCAATTCGGTATTGGAAAGACCGAAGCATCCAGCTCAGTAGGTAGTCTTCGTCGAAAAGAATCTCACCAGGATCTAGGGAGGTGGCTGCGAACCAGAGCATCCTTCCCAAGGCCGCCTGTAAGATTTCTGTATCTGCCCCGGCCAGACCCATGCATACTCGATGAAGATGTTTTCGCGAACGTGCTTTCCACGCATGCCGAAGAATAGTGTCGGAAGCTGGGCCTCCCTGTTGAAGACTAAAGGCTCGGATTTCCTCAAAACTCATCGGCGGGAGGCGAAGAAAGTTTTGTGCGCCGAGATTGAATCTGCGATAGAACCGTTGGGGGAATTCCCTTTGGCCCGTCAGGAGAATGGGACTTCCACGCTCCTGAGCAACTAAGACTAAGCTGCTAACCTGCCCTTCGAAACGTTCGGCGCTAGTCGGGAGCAGGTCGACATCATCTAGGACTACTAGACATTTATCGGCACTCCTCGACAGTGTCGCGGCTAACCTCCGCACCCCAAGGCTGATAGCTTCGGGACTGAGGCCACGCAAATTCAGCCAAAGGATTGTTTGTTGCCAATTTCGCGCCACGTAGGCCGCGACCGTTGTCTTTCCCATCCCTGCGCTCCCTAACAGCAGATATAAGCTGGCAGGTTGGAGGTTCGAGATTACCGTCTGGATCAAGGCAGTACGCTCGAGAAGACGGCCGGAAATTTCAGGAGGAGAACTAGCGGGTACTGCCTCTCGAACAAAGGAGAATCCTTGAGCGACTCCTGCATCACTTGGTAATAGAGCCGCAATCGTTGACTGCAACAGGTGAAACTCCGAGCGAGGAACACGAACACTCGTGGCCTGTTCGAATATTGTTAGAAACCTTGAACGATTGAGTACACGATCTTCAATTCGGGATCGGGTAACCGTGTCGCAAACCTCTTGAAAGAGCCGGGCGCGAGCCGCTTCCGCTGTTAGCTTCCACTGTTGTTCGTGGCTCAGAATCCAGGACCACTCCGGCGATTGCCTCGTGCAACTTACGGCATTTATCCTCAGGCCATACCAGTTCAGCTACTGCGTTTAGCAATGGAGAAGTTAGAAAATAGTTTCCAGCAAACGGTTCGAACCACGGGCCGATCCAGCCGTGTGAATGGCAGCGTTTCGAGATCGCCGTCTCACTGCTCGCGCGGCCGCATGATCGATAGGCTAAGAAAGGACTCATGAAACCCGAAACCTCCTGCACCATCACACTAACCAAGAGCGAGCTGAATCTATTGGTATCGGGCCTGATCGTTTTTGAGCGCGAACAGCTGAGGCTGGCGAACCTCGCGCAAGAGGAGGGAAGCACGCTGGAAGCGGTAGCGACAGTCGGAATCGGGATGTTGTATCTCTCCGCTGGCTCTCGTTGCTGCGTCGAGCGCGTGCGCAGATCGATGGCGGTAAATGATCCACCTAGATCCGCTGGAACCACTGCTGCTCGTTTATCCTTTCGAGGTAGGAAAAATCACTCTTTGGTTCTATTTAACTTAGCTGGACCGCGTATAAGTTCGACGAAGATGAAACCGACCAGAACAAGAGCACATTATCTATCTCGAGTACTGGAAGCCGCGTTAGATATGGGCCTTGTTATCGTCATCGGTTACGGTTTGATTCTCCTTTCGCAATCTCAAGCTCTCTTTTGAGCGCGGGCAATCGGCGCTTCCCCCACGCTAGCTCGTCTTCCTTCTTGATTCGAGCGTGGCGGCTAGGCCATCACACAGGCTAAACGGAAGAATCCCTGACTTGTCTCGAGTCAAGCCCAGGGGTATTCGATCACGAACATCGAAAGAGAGGTGCCGTCTTCCTTCGAGTTCCGACGGGGTAGGCGTTACCAGATACAAAGGAGCGCCGCAAGCAAGAACGGAAGGAAGGTGCCACTTGCCCTTTCCGCGCGACCGATCGCCGTCGGCAGAGAGCGCCATCTTCCACGCGTCGGTGGATTGGCTGAGAACTTCGTGTGCTGATTGTGCTTGCCCTTTACGCTCTTTTTCCACAGTCTCCGCTCTGGTATGCATATAGGAGAATCATTGTCCGTCGTCGAGGTGGGGCTCACCGGGGAGGAGATAAACGCCCTAGAGCGGATCGCCAACAATGATGGCGTTTCGGTCGAGGAAATTGTTGCGGATGCGGTTCGCCTTTACTTCCACGAAAGAGGCTTGGCGTAGGCTTTTTGCGTTTGGCTCCTCTTGGGTTTCGCGAGGGCGACGGCTGATGTCCCAGGTCAAGGGGTTACCGGCCTTTGGCCAGCCCCTGCACTTCCTCAAGGGCGAACGCCCAGACCGCCTTCCACGAGCCAGCGGCTTCTATGGATGGACCGCCGGCGCAGTAGGAGGAGCAGGCGAAGCGGTTCTGAAATCCTCCGCCGCATAGCACCGATGTGAGCAAGTTGTTAATATCCTCCATTGATCGTGCGCCGAATGAAGACTGGAAATCTGTCTTACCCTCCCCGAATCTGGAACGCCATTTGCTGAGCTGTGAATAACTTACCGCATTGCACGCCCGCATATGTTTCGCGGCAGGGCATGCCGATCTTCGAAAATCGGAGCAAAGAACGACTACGGTTGTGAGCATCTCAGACTCACGAAAATACATTCCAGCGAACTTCGAGTCACGGGTCCCCGGAAGAGTTTCGCGTCGTCCTCCACACCTTCGCGGAGGATGTCGACGTAGATGATGTTGAATTCAGGGAAAATCCAAACGCGGTATTGGTTGCCACCTTCTCCGAATACTATTTGAGTCACAGTCCGGCCAACGCGCTTAGATGGCTTGTGGCAGAACTTGATAAGCTTGAGCGTTGGATCAGTTGCGATGGCGTCGGCCCAGTTTCTAATCTCTTCCAGTGAAAGCATGCCTCGGAGTGGATGCTCGCCACTCCCAGTACCCGAAGTCTGTTGGCGTGGAGCAAGTATTGTTGCCGTTGGCCAGGAGCTGAGGATTGGCGTCCCGCCAACATGTTCCCCAAGTTCGACGATACCACACCCCTGCGGCCTTCAAAAAAAAGATCGGGATGGCCGGCCGGATCAGTGCGCAGGCGTAAAGAAGTGGGCGTCAAAAAGATGGCGTCTCAGGTTCAACCGCATGAATCGTAACGATTTGGCCCACATAAACAGGCGGGGCTTGGTCGGTACTAAACGCGATGTGGTCTTCCGCTATCGAGGCGCCATGATTGTCGAAGTGCGGCTCGAGCGAGACTTTCTGATAGTCGATATCCGTCTCTAAGAAATGCGGACGGACAACGACGGTATAGCCGCCGAGCGGGCGATTGCGGATTTCGGTCACTCTAGTTTCGAAGGAGGCCATAGCGTGCCCAAAGTACGACATCGACGTTGCCGAGCAAGCGAGAAAACCTAGAAAACCTAAAGGCTTGACCGCCCCTCTTTTCGGGTCAGCAATCCGCCCGGACTGTGCATGCCTCGACGTTTTAACCTCGGCAGGTCGAGCGGGATCGGGATGCGATACTGACACGGCAGCTCCTCTGCTTCAGGTCGATCCAAGAACTTAAGCAGGAGCTTTGGATGGCTGATGCCGGCGGCGCATAATGAGCGCGGCAATCCCCAAAATCGCGGTAGTTCTCAAAAAC
>JBAUZZ010000053.1:0-3767 GCA_049585495.1 Chthoniobacterales bacterium
TAGCATGACTCCAGCACGTTGATCTGTTTCGCCAGTTCGAAACGTTCGGCGACTGCCGCCGTTGCCGCCTGACCCATTTTGCGCCACGCCGTCAGATCGCCAGCTAATTTCAGCAAGGCGTTCGCCAAGCCCTCGTCATCTCGTTCCGCCACGAGATAACCGGCTTCGCCGTCGTTCACCGCCTCAGGGATACCGCCGTGCCTCGTCGCTGCAACGGGCAAGCCGGTTGCCATCGCTTCAAGCATCGAGTTTGGTATGCCCTCTTGATTGCCGTCTTCGGGCAGTTCGCTGGGGTGGACAAAAATATGCGAGTCTTCATACAACGCGCGGAGCTGCGATTGATCGAGAAATGCGGCAAAGCGAACCTGCTCGCCTAACCCGAGATCCTGCACTTCCTTGGCGAGATCGCGACGCATCGGACCTTCGCCAGCGATGGTGAAACGCGCTCTGGGATAGATCCGCGCAAACTTTGCGAACGCTTTTAGAGCGGTTGGCAGACCCTTCTTCGGAATCAACCGGCAAGCCTGAACGAGACGCCATTCCCCATTTATTGGAGCTGGCCGACTGAAGTGTGGAAAGCCGTTCAGAGGAATCCCGGCTTGATTTAGTCGAATCTTTGATCGATCGCAGCCCAGTTCTATTAAACGATCGGCGATCGACCGGCTCCGCACCAGGACGAGTGGTACGACTTGCAGGAGCCGCCGTAGTTTTTGATCGTACCCGGGCTCGTCTGGCCTACTCTGCACATCCATGCCGTGAAAGGAAACGAGACATGGCCGATCCCACCTTTCGATCAGAGGCAGGAGATGGACTCCCGTGTTACCAAAATAAATGTGCATCAGATCCGGATCTCGCCGGATCAGGATACGGCGAATCGCTTCCAGTTCGCCCCGATAGACTAGGGCGGGCTGGCGGACGACGTATTTCAAATACGCTCGCCCGATCGGGTTCAATCGCCGCTGGCTCAGCAACTCGATATCGGAAAATGGGTAGAGATCGGGATTTTCACGGTGTTTAGTAATTACGAAGGTTTCAAACCGCCTCAGTCCCGTGACCTGCCGATAAATGTGCTGCATCTCGGCTTTTAAGAAGAACGTGCAGTAGCTGGCGACGAGCGGTCTCACGAGGCTCCGTAGCCTGCATCGCTCACGGATGTTAAAGATTTGTTTTGCGAGCTAGTCGGCGCAAGGAATTTTTCCAGGGCCTCTTTGAACTCGCTGACTCCGTCACCGCTTGTTGCTGCCATCGGCACGATGACCTTATCCGCATAACGGTTCCGCAACTTCGCAAGATGGTCATTGGCGCCTGGCAGATCCATCTTATTGGCAACAATCATCCAGGGCCGATGCGACAGGGTTGGGTTATAAAGATCCAGTTCTCGCCGCAACGAGCCTAAGTCTTCGAGCGGGTCTCGACCTTCGCTGCCGGCAATGTCCAAAACCAGAATCAAAAACTTACAGCGCAGGATGTGTCGAAGAAAATCGTGGCCCAGGCCTACGTTCCGATGAGCGCCTTCGATCAGGCCGGGAATGTCGGCTACAGTCGCTCGGCTATATTGTGGAAATTCGGCGACACCGATGATCGGGTTCAGCGTGGTAAAGGGGTACGGCGCCACCTTGGGATGAGCAGCCGAGATTTGTCCGAGCAGCGTGGACTTGCCGGCATTCGGATAACCCACCAATCCGGCGTCAGCAATAGAACGAAGTTCCAGCAGGAAATATCCCTCTTCACCTGGTTCGCCTTCGGTAAACTGACGCGGCGCCCGATTGCGAGAGCTTTTAAAATGAGTGTTCCCCTTGCCGCCGGCACCGCCTTGACAAAGGACAAGCTTCTGATTTTCGGCGACCAAATCGGCGATCAATGCGCAATCGGCCGGCGAAATTACTTGCTTCGGAGCCGACGCGTCGAGGGTTTCGCCGATCACGACCGGTTTAAGCTTCTGCGGGGGGATTCTATACACCAGAGTTCCCATCGGTACCTTGTAGATCGAGTCGGCGCCAGCCTTGCCGTACATGTTTTTCCCCATGCCGTGCTCGCCGCGCTCCGCCCGCAGGATCGGCTGATAATAGAAGTCGACCAGATTATCCTTTTGCACCTCTGCGCCCAAAATGATCGAGCCGCCGTTCCCGCCGTTGCCGCCGTCCGGCCCTCCTTTCGGCACAAACTTCTCGCGACGAAAACTAACGCACCCGTTCCCACCGTCGCCGGCCTTGGCATAAATTTTGATCTGATCGACAAACATGATTGATACAAGTGTAGGTAAAAGCTGCTTTTACTTACTGTCTGCCAAAGCGCCCGCTTTTGCGGGGAACGTGAAAGCTGGAGCTTTCACCTACATTATTCAAATATGTGCCAGGCTTTCGTAGAGCTTCTTGGTCTCCGCAGCGATCGCGCTCCAGCTGAATACTTCGACTGCGCGCTTCCGGCCGGCTCTGCCGAAGCGCTTGCGCAGGTCAGGATCCCGCATCAGTTGATTAATTTTACTGGCAAGGTCGCGGGAAAATTTGTCTGGATCACGGGGCTCAAACGGGCTCGCCTGGAGCTGTTCCAGCGGTACCAGGAAACCGGTTTCTCCGTCGACTACGACCTCTTTGATTCCACCGACTGCACTGGCAACTACAGGCGTCTCGCACGCCATGGCCTCCAGATTGATTATGCCGAACGGCTCATAGATTGACGGACAGCAAAAGACCGCAGCGTGAGTGTAAAGCTGGTACACGGTTTTTTTCGGCACCATCTCGTCAATCCAAACGATATCTTTATGCTTCGCGCTGGCTTCAGCGACCGCTTCCCTCATTTCCTGCGCTATTTCCGGCGTATCCGGTGCACCGGCGCAGAGTACAATCTGGACCCCGGGATCCATGTATTGAATCGCTCGGACCAGGTGAATAATGCCCTTCTGGCGGGCGATTCGGCCGACGAACAGAACAAACGGCTTATTGAGATCGATTCCATGCTTCACGAGCTCGTCGCGAGAGCTGGTCGGTTGATATTCGGCAGGATCGATCCCGTTATAGATAATTTTGATTCGTTCCTCGGGCACTTTGAACAGGCGCAGAACGTCCTGCTTGGTGCCCTCGGAAACTGCAACGACAGCATCCGCCATTTCGATCGCGGTTTTTTCCACCCAGGTGCTGAAATCATACCCGTGGCCGAGCTGCTCCCGCTTCCACGGCCTCAGGGGTTCCAGTGAGTGGATTGTGATCACCAGCGGAATTGCGTAATTGAGCTTTGCCAGAATCCCTCCAAAATGAGTGTACCAGGTGTGACAGTGCACAACGTCCGCATCTATTCCGGCCGTATTGAAATCCGTACATCTCCGGATCGCGCCGAAGATCGAACTGAGATTCTTTGGTGACTGAAATGCCGAAACATCCACTCCGAAACCGCGCACTTTGAGATTTGGCAGATCGACTCTCTGATCACCGAACGCTCGGACATCGACCTCCATAATCTTGGCCAGTTCGCGGCTGAGATATTCGACATGAACACCGGCGCCGCCGTAAGTCGAGGGCGGGTACTCGTTCGTGAGCAAGAGAGTTTTCATGGCTCAATCACTAAGGTGCACCTGGCAAATGGCAAATCACATCTGTCAGATGACAAAACTTCGCCGATCGACTGGACTTTTGTCATCTGTCACCCTGTCATTTGTCATATTCTGTCATATCCGTCCCTATCGGAACACAATCGGAATGATCAGGATAGCCAGAATGTTAGCCACCTTAATCATCGGATTGATCGCCGGACCCGCCGTGTCCTTGTAGGGA
>JBAUZZ010000054.1:0-3849 GCA_049585495.1 Chthoniobacterales bacterium
AAAGCGCTCGCTAAAACCGGAACGGCTGTCCAAGAAGTTTTCTTCGTCACTGCCAACCCGCAAGCCGTCAGAGAGCGTCTACTGGCAACCGCGACGAGATCAGGCGTGGAGGTATGATTCTGCTGAACACCTTCATTCGACGGGAAACTTTGGACGGACGTTGCTTGCGACGTCTAGGGAGCCGGAGCAGATAAAAATAAACGCCGTGTCTGTGATTTCCCCTACAGGCTGGAAGGAGTGTGGATCTTCGACGATGCGGCTACCGGCCTCGTGCGGGAACCGTTCATCAGCGGTCTGGCTCGATCACTCGAAACTGCACCGGAAGTCGCCGTACGTGGTCGGCTGCTGATGGCCCGTAGGGCAAGCACGTGCAGAAGCACTGCAAGCGGCACAAAAAATCCTGGAATAAACAGGAATGGGAATGTGCTCATCATCAGATTGGGAACTTCGGCGTGGAGCGGATTGAACGGACCCGGGGTCGTTACCACGGCGCGAGTCACGACGTTCGCCAGCGCGAGAAGGCCCAGCACATTCCAGGCGGGCGCGAGCCTCAATCCCAAGCGCCCCCGTGTCGACACCAGGCAATCAGGGGCGCTGACGCTCCAATATAAATATCTACGTTCGCGCCTGCGAAGGTCAGCATTTTGGGGACTAGACCGTCGATCCAAAGCTGATGCAGGAACAGCTCGACGCCGATGCGAAAGCTTTGCGTGCCCAGAATTATCCAGAGCGGAAAAGCCAGTGCGAGACGTGCGCCGGCAGCGGATGGCACAATGAACACGATGAAAAAGAAGAGAAAGAAAAAGACGGGAACGACGATGAAGGCGATTCCAGGGGGACGCATCGCCGTGTTTTTGACAACGCCGAGATATCCCAACAGGCCGGCATAAATGAACCACACAGACAGCCCGGCCAGCACGCGGAATGCGGCTCGGCGGTTAAGGTAGCGGGCGATAAGTGCTACGACGCCGTTGCCATTATCGCCGCAAATCCGAGAAAGAGTGTAGAGGTCATTTCTGTTCCTTAATGGCCAATCTATGCGACCACGAACCTCGAATATGCACTTCCTCTCCCGCTGCGCTATCATGCAACATAAGAGAACTGTCCTGATTTGGCGCGGAGTACTATCATGAATCCGCCTTAGACTGAAGACATGCCTGACCTTGATGGAGGTACCGAACGGCTTCGATTTTCGATCGTCGTGCCGTTCTACAACGAGCACGCAAACGCGGCCCCTTTGATCCGCGAAATTCGAGCTATTACTGCAGTTTGGTCGGATCCCTATGAAGCGATCCTGATCGACGATGGGAGTTCGGACTACACTGCGGCGGCCATTCGGGACGAACTCGTGCGATGGCCTGAAGCACGGCTTCTCCGATTGTTTGAGAACAATGGCCAAGCCGCTGCGCTCTATCTTGGAATGCAGGCAGCGCGAGGTGACTATGTCATCTTGCTCGACGGCGACGGTCAGAATGACCCGCGCGATATCCCCCGCCTCCTCATGGCACTCGATGGAGCAGACTTTGTGGTTGGGGTGCGTAGTGATCGAAAGGATTCAGTTGCGCGCCTGATCATGTCCCGAATCGGTAACGCCATTCGATGTCGCCTACTCGGGGACGGCGTAAGGGACAGCGGGTGCGGCCTGAAAGCATTTCGCCGGGAGGTCGTTGACGCGTTTATTCCGATCCGAACTCTGTATTCATTCATGCCTGCCATGGCGATAAGCGCTGGTTACAAAGTTACTCAACTGCCGGTTCGCCACCGACTACGCAAGAATGGAAAATCAAAATATGGAATTAGAGCTTTCGCTTGGCGACCCATCGTCGATCTGTTGGGAGTCTGGTGGTTTTGTCGAAGACGTTGTCCAAACGCTCTGGCCAAGACTGCGAAGTCGAACGGAAAAGTGACGGTGCCGCGGGACGCTTAACGGCAAGGGGTTCACGAGTGACCGCCCAAGCGATGTCAGCAGCAACTCCACCCCGCGAGGTGTTGAGGGACCACGTCCAGTGACTCGGTGACCGTGAACTGATCACACCGCCGGAGCCTCCAACCGCCAGATCGAATTCCACCAGGAGCCATCTGACTAAGCCACGCTCCAGACCAGTCCTCCGCATCAGTGCGCCGAAAAATCGTTGTCTCACTGCGCTCGGAAATGGAGACTAAATGCAAGACATTTTGAATCCCTATGACTCGAAGAAATTTTCCGAGGGCGTCCTGTGCCGTGTCGAGCAACTCGAGCCGAAGAAGGAAACCGCGCGTATGACGATAAAGGTCACCAGTTCCGCTTTTCAATCCGGACAAGCCATCCCTGCCAGATACACTTGCGAAGGTGCGGACACCTCGCCGCCGCTGCAGTGGAGCGGTGTTCCTGTCGGCGCAAAAACCCTCGCATTGATCTGCGACGATCCCGAAGCGCCCGTCGGAACCTGGGTGCACTGGGTCCTTTACGACCTGCCAGTCACAACGGCCGAATTGACCGAAAAAGCGCCCACCTCAGAGATGCTGCCCAGCTGCGCCAAACAGGGGATCAACGATTTCAAACGCGTTGGCTACGGCGGGCCCTGTCCGCCACCGGGGAAACCGCACCGCTATTACTTCAAGCTCTACGCGCTCGACATTGAATTGGCGTTAAAGCCGCGCGCAACCAAGCAGGAACTGCTGCGCGCCATGGAGGGTCACATCCTCGTCGATGGCCAGCTCATGGGCACTTACCAGCGCAGGAGGTGAGTCGACCTCTTATGCCGCGCAGCTGGCAACGCTGACGCGGTCCTCACGACAACCGCAACCAGGAGAGCGTCAGATTCCGGGGGGCCGTCACCTGGCCGAAGGACTTCGAGAGGTGTTCCGTGCGCAAGACTTCCTCGCTCATCCCCCTCCTCCCGCCGCGCGCAAACGGCTCAGGTGCACATTGATGAGCATGGTAAATAAGGATGGCCCCTCCCAAAATCATGTCGAAAGTGTACGCGCTGACTCCGGATAGAGTAAACCCGTCTTTCAAGAGCCCAAGCACGACGGCACCGAGGAACGCCCCAATGATCGTGCCTGACCCTCCGGTGAGGAGGGTTCCGCCAATAACCGAGGAGGCAATCGCCATAAACATAATCTCGGTACGGCCCGCGAGCGGATCGATCGAGCCGATGCGGAAACAGTCTAACACACCTGCCAGACCACCCAAGATGCTACAAAGAATGAAATTTCCGATCTTAATGCACGAATCTTAATGCCCACTTCCGCGGCCCCAATGAGGTTACCGCCAGTGGCGATCGTGTGAAGCCCCCAGCGGGTTTTAACTAGCACGAACTGGAAGAAGAGCGTGCCCCCGATCGCCCACAGGATCTGGGAGAGCGCGTTGCCACCGAAGATGGGGTCCCACTATCTTTGGAACCAAAACGTACGCTAAGCCCGAATCTCACTTCCGGCCGCAGCGAAAACGAATAGAGCTACCAAGAGCGCATCAAAGTGACTACCCGCGAGAAGTCGTCATCACGCGTTTTAGGCGTGGCGGTCTCCGGTTGCTCTCGCCCCACAGGCCTGCAGCGACCCGTCAGGCGAACTACATCAATTCGCGTAGTCCATGCGGATCTTCCAGTCATCGCCCTCACGAACATAGATCGTTACAGAGTACCCTTTCGACCCTTGGCGATACACATGACTAAATTCCGAGATCGCGCATATATCGTTGCCGATTGCATACGCCTGAACAAGCTTGCGTGACAATGTGTCGGGAGTCGATGCGGTCGCTGCGAACCGGATTTTATACCTTTCCTCGATGGCTTGCCAGCCCGAAGCCACACCACCTGACGCCCACCCCCACACCTCAACCGCGTCCTGCGTGTATCTGGCTACGAT
>JBAUZZ010000055.1:0-2415 GCA_049585495.1 Chthoniobacterales bacterium
GTTCCCGAAAGCAAAACGGCAAACCAGAGCTTCCGGTACAGCGGATTCCGCAGCGCAGCAAAAGTCGAGGTACTATCTGGATGTTTGTTCATACGGTTGTCACGGGCCGAAGCTGGAGTTGCCTGAAAACCGGACCGATCTTTACCTGAGTCGCCAAGTTTGGATCAGCACCCGGGCGTTGCCGTTAGTGTCTTGCTTGAAGGTGTAAATATGCTGATGCGTTCCCGCGAGCCGATCGACTTCGGCACGGCGAGGTCTTGGACTCGTTTATAAGATGGTACCGGGCTGAGCCGGAGTTTATTCCCGGTTGCTCCCCGTTGTGAGAATACTTGGGAGCTTCTGAAGGTTATAACAAAAGTTGCCCGCAAGATTGCGCCGGGCGACAGAACCATCCGAGCGCGGACCAGCTGGTGAACCATTGCTTAATTTGGACCGGCCAAACGATATTCGTTCGATGGCTGGCTTTAACAGCCTCATAACAGGCCTTTTCGACTGTCTCTCCCAGGGCTAGGGCAGCCAAAATCAGAAAGCCCTCCATATCCAGCCGCTTATAATAGAGCATCCAGTCATAACGATAAACCGCGAGAAAAACCTCTTCGCGTTTCGGCAATTGGATGCGTTTGCTTCGCCCGCCAGCCTTCGGCGCTTGGTCGACACCGTCGTTGGCTTCGCCCCGGCGTGCGTCCGCTTCGCGTTTTTCAAGCGCGATCAAGAAGTCGTCCACCGCGTAGTCCAACCGGAGGAGCGTGAGGTAGGGCTGTAAGCCAAGGCGCAGTTTGGACAGCGGGCTGTCGAGGATCGGGTCAGGCGTAATCACAGGCGTAGCTGGAGCATCGAGGGCACAGACTTGAGCCGATTCGAAACGAACCATGTCGAGTGCCAGCCGTTCTCGCGGTGTTGCCCAGTGTAGCTCTTCTCGGAGAAAGCTTTCGAGTTGAGTGCCCAGATCACGTAGGGCGTGCGAGTCTGACGGATAGCGCGCGAGATAAGCCGTCGTCAGCGTTATAAACCTGCGCGCGCCGAGAACAGCGCGTAACCCGCGATAGTCAGCATCGAGGCGGCCGAGAATTCGAACCCGGTCGGCTAACGGGCCGGCTGCGGCTGCGCTGGCAACCACACTTTTCCGGGGCTTCATCATTTTCGGGCCTCTTGCTGATCGTCCAGGTGCTTACCGGCTCTTACGAACCAGTTAAGTGCCGCCAGTTGCGGTCTGCGGTGTCGATGTTTTCGTCGACATTGCTGCGAAACTCTTTCGCTTCATCAGCGGCGGAACAAACATAGAGCTTGCCTTTGTAGATGAAAAAGACCGTGGGGTCGACATCCCTCAATTCGCCTTTTTTCACGTAGTTCGCGCAGAAGGCTCCGTATTGCGGAACAAATCCCGAAGGATTCTTGTCAAACGCGGCTTTGTCAGCCGCCGAGGTGAAGTGATAGATTGCACCCCCGAAACTACTCTTGATCGTTGGTTTACCTTTGACGGGTCGGTGCTGAGTGAAGTAAGCAACCGGATCGTATCCCTTTAAAATTACGCCGTTGCTGTCAACGTTTACCTTCGCCTTCTGGTCGGACTGCGCGGTTTTTTCCGCCAGGACGACGCCTTTGTCTTTTGCGATTTCAGTCGGATTCGAGAGGAGGCTTCGGGGCGAGCCGGCCGCATTGACGAAAACGGGAACCGCAATAGCTGCGATAAAACCCGCAAGAAACGAGATCTGATTTGTTTTCATAATTGATGAGAGGTCGAGATACTTTGGAGCATTGATAGAGTATGCGAACGGCGGCAATCGGTAGATGGTTAGTGGATGCATCTCCTATGCCTTCGGGGTCGCCAGCTAGTATTCCTCATTGCCGGTCTGAATTACATTCTCGAGCTCGGTAGCTAACTTGGGGCTCAACGTTTTTAGCCTGGCAAGATCCTTTTCGGCCTCAGCTTTCCGGCCCATCTTGAGGAAAAGCACACCACGATATTCGTACGCTTCCGCAAGATTCGGTTTGAGTTGGATGGCTCTATTGTAATGTTCGAGAGCCTTCGAGTAATTTTGCGGACCCTGTTTCCGCAGCGAATAGCCCAGATTGTTGTGGGCTTCGGCGAAGTTTGGATTCCCAGAAAGCGCTTGTTGGAACTTGACCTGGGCTTCGGCAAACTTCTTGGCATGCATGAGCTGGATGCCTTGGTTATAGACTTGTACCGGCTGACTGCCTTGCTCGCTTTTGAGCGTGCCGCCTCCCGGTGCGCTACCTGCACCGAAAGCGGCGCCTGTCGCAATGATATAGATTGTAAATAAACTGAGGTAACGTTTCATGACTTTTCTGTTGGTTGGGAAAATATGTGGTAGGAGCTCCAGGAGGGTGCAACCGCGTTAGAAGCGGCCGCGGTTGACTCTCCTCATGTGCTAATCTTCCGCCTTTAGTCTTCCA
>JBAUZZ010000056.1:0-17049 GCA_049585495.1 Chthoniobacterales bacterium
TCATGGTAAGCGGTTGGAAGTCAACCAAACAACCAACGATGAAGCGAACCACGACCCGAAAGAAGATTACGCCGCCATGAATAAGCGGCTGGATGAAGAACTGGAGCGCTTCATGCGCCGGGGGCTGGAAGAGCAATACCCCTATGTGATTTTAGATGCCCGCTACGAGAGGGTACGCCAGGAGGGCGTAATTCGCAGCCGGGCAGTGCTGGTGGCCATCGGGGTGGATTGGGAAGGCCGGCGCCAAATTCTGGGCGTGGAACTGGCCAATCGGGAAAGTAGCTCAAGCTGGAAGGAGTTTCTCTTGGGTCTCAAGAGCCGGGGCCTGCGCGGAGTACTCTTTGTCGTCAGCGGCGATCATCCAGGACTGCGAAGCGCTATTGCTGAGATCTTACCGGAAGGCTTTTGGCAGCGTTGTTATGTGCATTTTTTGCGTAACGCCTTGGATTATCTGCCCCGCAAAGCTGACGACGATTGTTTGACGGAGCTACGCTGGTTTTACGAGCGGCGTAACGTCGAGGAAGCCCGCCGGGACCTGGCGGCTTGGCTGGCCAAATGGCAAGGGAAATATCCCCCCGGCTCCAATGCGCGACTTATCCACAATCGCCTTTTCCCGGGCCGCTGCGCTGCTGCGACGTAACGGACCTGTACCAGGCATTCTCGCAGCACACCGGCCCGGGGCGATTATGGATAAGTCTGGACGCCCTCGCGTAGTAACCAACCAAACCCACAGAACCCCTTAGGTAACAAGCCCACTTCCACCACCGTTAATCCTGATCCTTTTTTGCAGAACTTGACGCACACATCTAAAACAATCTCACTACCGCTCCTCGGAGTAAGCATATACCTCGAAGGTTCTATTGTCGTCCGGAGCCCGAGGTGGAGAGTATCGGGCCGCCTTTCCTGTAAATGATAGCGGCGTATGGGGCCTGGCGAGAGGCCGGTGACGGGTGACTAGGATACACCTTTCAGGAACAAAGCCGCTGTCACCTCGGTCCGGCGTCGCACCGCATCGATCTGCCCTCAGAGTCAAGCGCTGCGATCTCGCCGTCGATGATCACGTTCTCGGCCCTTAACGATTTCAGGGCATCGATGAGTACCGGATAATTGTCGCTGAAAATCGTTCGGTTGCGGAGATGAGCCGCACCTCTTTTCCGGCGTTGAAGGCTAGGGCCCGGTAGCCGTCGAATTTCAGTTCGTAGAGCCAATTGCCGGTCGGCAGATCCCGGACTCGGAGTGCCATCATTGGTCCGACAAAGTTGCCCATTGCCCGAGTATAACCCGGCGACTGCGATTTCTCGCCGACCGCTCGAGGGGACAGTTACACTGAACTTGCGTGGCCATTCGTGAAGAGATAGTGTGGTCGTTTTCGGTTAGGTCAGGTGACGTTATTGCGTCTCTTTTGTAGCCCCTATGGAAAACCGATCTAGGAAAATCAAGGTGGCGGGAAGTAGGGCTTCTACAAAATTCACCAAAACAAGCGTGGGTGTTCAATGGGTACCGTTCTGGTTGCGGCGCGATTGGCTTTGGGGAGTGATCTTGATTCTGTCCCTTATTCTGACTTACACGCCGGTCTGGAAGGCGGGGTTTGTATGGGATGACAAGACTATCTTAACGGCTAATCCCTGCATCGTCGGGCCACTCGGGTTAAGAGAAATTTGGACTACGAGCGCCGCCGATATCTGTCCTTGGACGCTTACCACATTTTGGGTGGAACACGCGTTGTGGGGATTGAACCCCCTGCCATATCATCTGGTAAATGTCTTGTTGCACGGAGCTTGCGCCCTATTGCTGTGGCGGGTTTTGCGGAGTTTGCGCGTGCAGGGCGCGTGGTTGGGTGCGGCGCTCTGGGCCCTCCATCCAGTGGCCGTGGAATCGGTGGCGTGGATAACCGAGATGAAGAACACCGAATCGGGTTTGTTCTTCCTGCTGTCGATCCTTTTCTTTGTCAGGTGTCTAAGAGCAAAAGAACTCGCCACACGCACCGAGGGTGGTTGGAACTATGCGTTAACAGTGCTCTTCGCCGCTCTGGCGATGGCCAGCAAGTCGTCCACGGTGATTCTGCCGGTTGTCCTTTGCTTGTGTGCCTGGTGGATGGATGGCAGGTGGCATTGGCGCAACGTGGCAAGAGTTGCCCCCATATTGCTAATGGCAGTCGCTGCCAGTGCCTCATCGATATGGACGCAAGGATTACAACTTGCGAGCGTCGCCGATCCACAATGGGTGCGGACTTGGCCGGAGCGCCTGGGGGCGGCGGGTGACGCGTTTTGGTTTTATCTCGGCAAGCTGCTGTGGCCGCATCCGCTAATCACCATCTATCCGCGCTGGCAGATCGCTGCCGGGCAGTGGGTTTCGTATTTGGGACTCCTGGCGATGATCGTCATTTTATCTATTTTCTGGCTCAACCGCCAGCCTTGGTCTCGCGCCTGTTTTTTTGCTTTCGCCTATTTCTTGGCGGCTTTGCTGCCAGTACTGGGATTAATCGACAATGGTATTTTTCGGCTTTCCCTGGTCTTTGATCATCTCCAGTACCTGGCCAGCATCGGGCCTCTGGCGCTGGCCGGGACGGGGTTGGTCCTGTTTGCAAATTTTATCGTTCCGAAGAAACGATGGTTACAATCGAGCCTTTGTGCCGGATTGTTGTTGATCCTCGCCATGGCGAGTTGGCAACGAAGTTTGGTTTATGAAAGCAACGAGACATTCTGGACCGATACGCTGGCCAAGAATCCGGATTGCTGGATCGGTCACAATAATCTCGGCGATGCTCTCCTTCAAAAGGGGCAAGTGAACGAAGCGCTTGAGCAGTTCCAAAAGGCCCTGGGAATCTACCACAACTATCTGGAGGCCCACTACAACCTTGGTGTAGCACTCTTTCAAAAGGGGCAAGTGGACGAGGCTGTTTCCCAATACCAAAAGGCCCTGGAAATCAACCCCGACTATGCGGATGTCCACTACAATCTCGGCAATGCTCTCCTTCAAAAGGGACAATTGGACGAGGCCCTTGCCCAATACCAGAAAGCCTCGGAAATCAACCCTAACGATGCAGATGTCCGTAGCAACCTCGGCGGTGCTCTTCTTCAAAAAGGACAATTGGACGGGGCCCTTGCCCAATACCAAAAGGCCCTGGAAATAAAACCTAACTATGCGGATGCCCACTACAACTTTGGCAATGCTCTCCTTCAAAAGGGACAATTGGACGAGGCCCTTGCCCAATTTCAAAAAGCCCTGGAAATCAACCCCAGCTATGCGGATGCGTGCAACAACCTCGGCAGTGCTCTCCTTCAAAAGGGACAATTGGACGAGGCCCTTGCCCAATACCAAAAGGCCCTGGAAATCAATCCCAACTATGCGGAAGCCCACTACAACCTTGGCGTAGCACTCTTTCAAAAGGGGCAACTGGACGAGGCCGTTACTCAATTTCAAAAGGCCCTGGAAATCAATCCCAACTATGCGGAAGCCCACTACAACCTTGGCAATGCTCTCCTTCAAAAGGGACAATTGGACGAGGCGCTTGCCCAACTTCAAAAGGCGGTGGAAATCGACCCTAACTATGCGGATGCCCGCAACAGCCTTGGTGTAGCTCTTGCTCAAAAGGGAGAATTGGACGAGGCGATTACGCAGTTCCAGGAGGTTTTACGATTGAAACCCGATTTTGGCCCTGCACAAGACAATCTGGCTAAGGCGCAGGCCTTGGTGCGGCAGAGTGATGGCCACGAATGAAACTCCTCTCGGTAAACTCCTATTTCATCATATTTTGGTCCCAAGGAACGTACGAGACAGACAAATATGTCGATAGCGACCGCAGTCACGTTAACAGAAACGAAAGCGGATGACGGAATTGTAACCTCGCTTGAGGAGTCTCAAAGAGGGCTGAGAATAACGGCGGAATCGAAAAGTGATTATGAACTGTTAGGCGGCGGCGGTACGGATTTCAGCCGACCGGGAATAGGCGTATATTTGGGGAAAGGAGAACCCGAAAATGAAGGGCGTAATAATCTTGGCCTGCGTTGCCTTGTTGGCGTGCGCCGATACTAGGCAACCCATTCCATATCCGCCTACCTCCTATATGCCTCCGAAATTTTTGGGTGAGGCGGGCGAACTGCAGCTGCGCCCGCTGGAACGCGACGTTAACCGCAATGGCGACCGCATCGGAGCGTTGATGGACGACGGGAAAGGCGGCACCAAGTTTCAAGACACAGACCTCAACTACTACGAGGCTTCTCGCGACAACCAGTAGCGCGGCGGGAACGCCGGCCAGTCGCCAAAAACGGTCAAGATTCTTGGAGATTTCTGCAAGTGCAACTGAGCGGGAACGAGCGTAAATTTGAGGTGGAGCGAGGATGAATAGACAAGCGGTTCTGATCACGGGTTCTATCGCCCTGGCGCTTTTAGCATCCTGTTCTTCCGTATCCGTTGCGCCATATGGCGTGCCGGTCGGCACGCCGGACCCGAACGCCGGAATAAATGCCAAGTTGAAGGCTGGATATACCGTCATTGAGGCGCGGCCTTGGAATATGCGCGACGTTTACCACAATGGCGAGCGGATCGGAACACTAGTGGATGATGGCGATGGCGGCACCAAGTTTCAGAGTGCCGACCTCAACGACTACGAGGTTTTTCTGTAGCACGGAGGCGGTAGGGAATTCGATAATATTTAACCCGCCATCGACGTCGACACGATGTTCCTTGCTGGTATCGTTCTGGAAAGCTTCCTTGTACCAGTTGCAGTCAACGTCGCTCATTTGGATTCTTCTTTTCTAGCGCATGCAGCTCGCGATCCAACAATGCGCTCTCAATTGCGCGGTCGACGACGAACTGAATGCGCTCGCGACGCGGTACTAGTTCGCGGAGCCGGTTTGTTGTGACGCGCGACAAAGCGAACAACTGCGATCTGCGTTTGCGAGCGGCTGATTTGCGAGCCGGAATTGGCGTAAGCTTGGAAGTGGAAAAAGGGAGAACCCGAAAATGAAGCCTATTGGAATCCTCGTCCTCCTGGCGTTATCGGCATGCGCTGGTCTGCCGCCCCCGACAGCTTCCGACTTCGTCCCCGATCCCCAGAACTACGCCGCGACGAGACAGCGCGGCAGGCCCCGCTTTCGCTTACCGCTATGAACGCACCTGACTCAGAGGGCGAAAGCGTCGCGTTAGCGCGCAGAAAGAATGTACGTGCTGGTCGCTTGGCGCTTAAGAATTCGATCTAACGCCCTGGCCAGCGCGCCGAACCGACAGATCAATTCCTCCCCATCGAGATAGTGGGTCCGGAGCTTCCACCATAGTCCGGAAAAGCCAGGAGGAACGCTCAGGTGCTTTCTGAGCTCGGCCGCAACTTCCGGTCGATCGTAGGCGTTAAGGAAACAAAGGGCGAACGGTAACCACTGCTCGGCTGAAACCCGCCCCACCATGTCCTGCAGAAATGCGAGCAGATCGTCCCCGTGCCGCGCAACGGCGGACAAAGACCTTTCGTGCGCGACCTCAAAATCGATCAGCCGGGCACGGTCGGCGGCTTCGTCATAGATCACGTTATTCAGGAGCGGATCGCCGTGTGACCACAGGTTGCCGAATTCTCCGCACCAGAGCTCGTGTACACGGCGGAACTCTCTGGCCGCGGCCTCGAGGATGCTGGGCGTGAGCGTGCCATGGTTTACGTGCTCGAGCAGGCTTCTGCCAGGAACTTTGTCCGCGCAGACCATGCGCGAACCCTCGGCAAAGGCGCGAAAACCAGGATCGTACAGCAGATGGAAACAGGAAACCTCCCATCGCTGCCACTTCCCGGGATTGACCCAAACATGAATTCGGGCATGGGCGAGGCGAAAAAACAAATTTGCCAAGACGGCGATGAACTCACTTCCGGGTTTCCGCCGTTTTAGCCACATCGGCCGGCCGTCGCGGATCTCGCGGTAAACCGAATTGATTTTGATGGAATCGATCGCCACGCTAGCGGCTTCAGCAAGTTCTCTCAGAGTCTCGGTCAATGTGCTATCCATTTTTCCGACGCGGCCGCAGACAATTGCGTGTTAACCAGGTAATTAATTTGTTCTGCTATTTTGTCTTGTCCAGGCCCGCTTTCGTTCACTTTTTTGCCGGGCTCTTCCCAAGGTTCGGCAGGGACAAGCCTCCGCACGTCCTCGACCCGGACGCTACCAAACCGCATCTTTAAAATGGCGGCGAATAAACCGGTCTTTTGTGATCAATCTGGCGCCGCGTGAAAACGCTTGGGCCACAATGAGTCGATCAAATGGATCTCGGGTCCACTTTTGCTGCAAAGCGCCGATGGAAACCTGCCCGAACGGCAAGTCGCAAATGGACAAGGCCAGTAACTCTTGGAGATCGGCCAAGATCGTCTGCGCCCGCGCTCTGATTCGGCCGGTTTCCTCCAGCAAAGCCAGCTCCAGCAACAATATAGGCGAAATCAGCAGCGCTTCCGTCTCGATTAGCCGGCGGGCACTTCTAGTAAAGCGGGCATGCTCCCCGGCGTAGAGCCAAACCACCACATGCGTATCAAGGTAGATCACCCTTCCACTCCTTGGACCAGTCGAGGTGAACCAGATCCTCCGGGTTCCCCACGATCACGTCTCGTCGTACGAGGTTATTCAGCCTAGCCTGTTTTTCTTTTGGCATTATGATGAGCTTCTTTCCTCCCCGGTCGATCTCGATCGGTTCCCCGGTTTGCAGAACACGATCGAGAAGCCGATAAAGATTTGCCCGCAACCGAGACGGTTTTACTACCATGGCCGCATCGTAGCACCCTACGACTCGTACGTCAAAACATATGCTAACACGTACGTCTTGAGCGGCCAAATTCCTGTTCGCATAGAGGCACTTGCTCCAGTTAGGCCAAGGTGAAACTTGGCCCTACCGGATCTTGGGCCAACGTTCGGGACGCGCTTTGCCGCGTCCCGATCAGAATTCAAGAATTACGTCGAGGCCAAGGGTGATCTGGTCCCTTTTGTTGCCGAGGCCATTAGAACCGCTGAATGGCGTCGTGTTCGTCAAGGCCCGATCGTAGCGTACCTCCGGCCTGATGAGCAGGCCGGCAAGCGGCTTCGGAACGTTAGGCTTGAACGTCACGCCGAAGGTTGTTTCGAAATAGGTTGTCCTTCCGCCACCGCGATTGCTCGGGTCTGGGGCAACGACGTCCCCGTTCAATAGATGGAGAAAGTCGTTGTTGGCGCGGAACTGGGCTACATAAAAGCCGTCAGAGTCACGCCAGACTTCACTGCGAACGCCTGCGATCAGCCAGTCGTTAAACTGGTAAGTAAAATATTGGGCGAACCCACCGCCCCAACCGGCGCCCGGAAGGGTGTCATAGATAAGGTTCAGATCGGTGATTGAGGTGAGGCACTTGTTGATCTTCCAGGTGGTCGTCATGTCATTCAGGTACCGGTAATCGTGGTTATTATTCGGATTCTCTGGACCGATGTGGGTAAGCGCAACTGTCGTTAAATTGCCGTCCAACAGGTTAAGACCAATACCACCTTCGAACGCGACTGAGTTATTGTTGTCGTAGATGGCGGTATTAACGCCGCGATTTATCCCGGCATAGATATCCAGGTACTTGTTCACGTGCTGTACTGCGAGAGCACCGAGGTCAGTAGTGGGCACGCCGAAATTGAAGATATAGCTGTGCGAGTAAAACACATTGCTCCGCGGATCGATTGTTTCCGCGCTCATCGGGTCAGCATACTGGCCGAGTTTGAAATCGACGCCGCCGGAAGTCAGGACCGGCAGATGCAAACTTGCGTAAGCTTCAATAAAAGCGGGTTGCACCCGTTGATCCGTTACAAAATTAAGTGGTCCAAGAGGCTGCGCGTATCGGGCGTCACTTCCGTACATGAACCAAGCCTTGAAACCCCAGTCGAAACCCGTGGCGTTCGGATCCAGGGCACGTTCGGCAACGATTGATACCTGGTTGAGCAACGGCTCGTTGGCGCGATCGGTGAAGAGATGGCCGAAGTTGTGATTATCCAGGGGCGACCGCGGATTTCCCGTGATGCCGCCCTCGATCCACCCGTAGAGCTTAAAGCGTGGTTCCGGTTTTTTTTCTTCGACAGCCTTTTTTGCTTCCTTGACTGCCTTGCCATCCGGGGTCGGGGAGGCGCTGGCAGCGACATCTGCCGCTTTCAACGACGCGGCGGATCCGATAGCGTAAACAGCTAACGCCACGAGGCCCGCTGTCATCGCATAGTTATTTCCCTGGGTCTTGTGCTTCATGTTCTTCCGATTGCTAAGTTTTGGACTTTTCGACCGCGGAAGGGCACGCGGTTAAGGCGCAACTTTCGAAAGCAGATTTTGCGCCAGAGTCAGCCAGGGACGCGCTTCGCCGTGTCCTCCGCGCGACCTGAATCACCGGCGATCGCCGGACTACGAGGACAGGTCTCGGCGTCCGGGTGTCCTTGAATCGAGGGCCAGTCCAAGGGTGCCGCCTCCCCTCAGTCGAGCTTCGGCGCGCCCGTGAGGCTCACTGCCGCACGGTGGTAAGTGCCACTTTGCGAGCCGCGCCATAGCCTCCGGCGACGGCGGGAAACTTGGCTCTACCGCATTTGCCGATGTTCGCCCAGCGCCGGATTGGGTGATCGTTTTTCGCCATGGATAAAATTTGTGGCTTGATTTGAACAGCTGCCTGGCAGGTCCAGGTTCGAAATCCTATTTTCTGGTAAGGAGTTTTCTCAATTCTTCGAGCAGCGATCTCACCCGGCGCGAGCGGTCCAGGGTTCGTACCCGAAAACCCTACGCCACGGTACCGAGAAAACCTACGCCGTCTGGCACGCCGGATGCTTTCTGTCCGCCGACCCTATTCCATCAAAGGCTCACCCGAAAAGTCACGCCATATGTCCCAAACTGAACAAACACCCACAGCCAAGGCCACACTCGGCTTAACCGGGTTAACCGTAAATGCCATGGCGCTTATCGCGCCCGGCGCATTTCTTTGGTTGACCTTCGCCCAACAGGCCTTGTACGGCCAACCGATGGCCGCGATCGCGATGTGGTTCGGCATCTTAGTCGCGCTGTTGCTCTGCTTCGCAACCGCTATTTCTTATGCCGAACTGTCGAAACTCTATCCTGGCGCAGGATCATCCTACTTCTTCGCCGAGCAGGCTTTCCTGTCGAAAGCGAAAGCTTACAAGTTTGCGCGGATCGCGAAGTTCATGGTTGGCTGGGCCAGCCATCTTTACTACTGGGTTTACCCGGGAGTGATGGTCGCTGTCACCGCCATCCTGGTCGGATATCTCGCCGGACAGCTTTTGCCATCTGTCTTTAATTCGGCGGTGCCAAGCCCACTTTTGATGATCTTGTTTTCACTCGTATTTCCATTTTTCGTCGGATATATCGCGTACTCCGGCGTCAATGCCTCGACCGGAGTGAACCTGGCTATCAACGTGATTCAGATTTCGGCCCTGATTGTGTTTACCGTGATCGCCATCGCCTATCGCATGAACCACGGGACCGAAGGGTCGAAAGGGATTACGCTCAATCCGGACGGTGTTCCTATCACGAAGGTCATCGCGATGGAAACCACCAAGGACGACAAGGGGAACGACGTCAGCAATCCGAAAAAGGACAAAGACGGCAACTACGTGTTCGAAAAGAACGCGGACGGTACGGATAAAGACTATACCCTGACTTATGCTGCGGACCAGGCGACCAATAAGGGGAGCGATCCGAAAAACCCGGCGGATACTTTTCAGTTCCATCCGAATGCCGCCTCTGTGATTTCCCCGCACGGGTTCAGTTGGATAATCGTCCAAGCCTGTGTCGCCATTCTCATTCTCGTCGGCTTCGAATCGGTGACATCGATGGGTGAAGAGGCGAAAAACGCCAAGCGCGACATTCCCCGAGCGGTTTTGCTATCGCTCGTGATTCAGGGGGCATTCTGCTACCTCTTCGAATATTTTGGTGCGAATTACTTCCTGAACAGCGGCTACACCGCGACTATGGCAAGCGGATCCCCTGCGCCGATCGGCGATATGATGCAGATCGTCGGCACCTGGGTTTTTGGAAGTCCTCAGGCCGGCTGGTGGTTCATGTTCATCCAAGCCCTCACCGTCTTTCTTGCGCTGATCGGGACGACTCTCGCCTGCATCAATACCGGAGCCCGAGTCACTTACGCGATGGGCCGAGATGACGAACTGGCGGGTAATCTGGGCGTACTCCACACCAAGAACCTCACGCCGCATCGGTCGATTTGGACGCTCGCCGCAATTTCGGCGATTATCGGTATCTTTGGCGTATTTTTCTACTTCTGCGGTGGAGCAGCGCTGACTGCCGACACCATCAAAGGTCTCCCGCAGAACCTCTGGTATAGCTTCGGAATCTGGCCGCACGATTTCGGAGCCAGTATCCCGCAAAGCCTGCTCATCATCACGCTGACCAGTAATTTCGGGACGTTCCTGCTTTACATGATGACGTGCATCATCGCGATCGTGGCCTTCCGCGAGCACCACTCATTCCACGGATTTAAACATGTGGTCGTTCCGGTATTTGGCCTTCTGGCTAATCTCCTCTGTATGCTCTTCTACCTGGTTGGGCCTTTCTCCGTGGCAGGGATGAGTTGGAAAGAGCCGTATGTTGCGCTCGTTCTCGCGGCGATCTGGGGTATCTACGGAGCAATTTACTTCTACACGTCGAGCAAGAAGAAGGATAAACCGGTTTTGGTGCAGACAACAGCTAGCGCCTAAGCTTTCTTCGGTCAGATTTCTGGTCCCGTTGTATCTTAAGACCAGATTAGGTACTGCCACGCTCCCCAAGAGCGTGGCAGTATTAATTTTCGGATCTTGTAGTCCTAGCCGGGATCGCCCTGGCGCGGCCTAGCCGCAACCAAACATGATTCGTGTGAAATGAGGTGATCGGGGGTCGGCGTTATTAAGGAATGACGGTAGGGCGAATCCGCCGCGGCGGATGAGCCTAAACCGCAAATGTTGTTAGCCCCTTGAGGCTCATTTGTCCCGCTTCGCGGTACGAATTCGCCCTACCAGCTTTCGGCACCAAAAATCCTCGCGGAAATGCACGATGCAGAACTATAGCGCTAGGGTACCGTCTCGCATCTGATGGTGATGTCGTTGCGTTCAAAATGAACTGCCGGCAAGGCGCGAGGAGCGCACAAATCTGAATCGACATGTAACCTTCAACGCAATCCCTGCTCCTCAATGCAGTTAAGCTTCGTTTCACAGTCATCCGTCGGCCCAAAGCGTCAGAAAAACGAAGATCTTCTTGCCTTTTGGCAGCCGGAAGATGCTGCCGAACGGCAAGAGCGGGGAGCGATTGCTCTGGCAGCGGATGGCGTCGGGGGGCACCGGAACGGCGACGTAGCCAGTAAGATGGCAATCGAGGTCGCTCTGAACATTTTTCGAAAGGCAGATCCCTCCACGCCGCCAAAACAGATCCTGAAGGAGATCTTTGATTCGGCCAACCTCGCCCTCTACGAGGCGGGAATGTCGGACCCCGAAAAGGGTCGGATGGCGACGACTCTCACCGCCTGCTTGTTTCGCGACAAAGAGCTCTCGATTGGCCACGTCGGCGACACGCGCGTATATCTCGTCAGGCAGGAGGACATCCAGCGGCTGACCGACGATCATTCCTACACCGGCGTCCAGTTGAAGCTGCGGCTCATTTCCGAGGCCGAGGCTCGCGCCAGCCAACTCCGCTCCATGCTGACCCGGAGCGTGGGTCCCGAACCGGTTGTCCGATTCGATTTCAAGCGCCTGAAGCTCATGTCCCGGGATCGAATCGTTCAGTGCACCGATGGCCTCTATTGTTTCCTGAACGACGGGGAAATTTCCGAGGGGGTCGATCGCTTAAACATGGATGAAATTTGTCCCTACCTGATCTCGCTCGCCGAGCGAAGGGGTACAGATGACAATCTCTCGGTCCAGGTCATCCAGGTTGACCGCCTCAACGAACCACGGTATGACACGGGACTTTCTTTTCTTAAAAAGCAAGCAAAGGAAGAACGGCCGGTTCACATGTCCAATGAAATTCAAGTGGGCGATACCCTCGATGATCGCTTCTGGATCGAGAGCGTGATCAGCCGTAGCGGAATGGCATCCATCTACCGCGCGATGGATCTGACCACCAATAAGGCCATGGCGGTTAAAATCCCGCACATGCAGTTCGAATCCGATGCGACATCATTCTCGCGTTTTCAGCGGGAGGCGGAGATCGGAAAAAAACTCGATCACCCGAACATTCTCCGGTTCATCGACGTTCCGAACCAGAGCAGGCCTTATATCGTCACAGATTATCTCCAGGGCCGGACGCTGAGCGAAGTCATGAATGAAGTCCGGCCACTGCCAATCTCCGATGCCGTACAAATCGCTAGTGCGCTTTGCTCCGCGCTGGCCCACATGCACGAAAACAAAATCGTGCATCGCGATATGAAGCCTCAGAACGTGATGATCTGCGACGATGGCACGGTTCGGATCATCGACTTTGGCATAGCAAAATCATCGGCGATGCGCCGGCTGACTTTCACCGGCTTCAGTCCAACGATGGGGACGCCCGATTATATGGCTCCCGAGCAAGTTAAGGGAAGGCGTGGCGACGAACGGACGGATATCTATAGCTTGGGCGCCATGTTATACGAGATGACGACGGGCACGGTGCCTTTCGAGGGCCCAAATCCCTTTATTGTCATGAACGCCCGGTTGACTGGCGACCCGGTGGCGCCGCGAAAAGTGAACCCGGAGATCAGCGAGGGGCTCGAAGAGATCATTCTTCATGCCATGGAACGTGAGCCGCATCGCCGTTATCCTTCAGCTGCCGCGATGAAGGCCGAGCTTGATAACCCGGAGTTGGTTAAACTCACCGGGCGGCACCATGATCTGCGCTCGCCGAAACTCTGGAAAACCCGCTGGCGTGGGGCGCGCCTGATTGTCGTGTCGGCTTGCCTGCCGATCGTTGTTTTCGTTGTTGCCCTCGTGCTCGTGCGTTGTCACGCCGGGCCGCATTGAGCCGCTCGCCGAAAATCTACGAAAATGTGGACGTCCCCGTGTAATGGCTTAGGATTGTTCCGATTTTGGATTATCCATGCCATTTGATTTGAAGAAGCTGGTCGCTACTCGCCAGGGCGAGAACTACGAACTGCACCGCCGGCACCTCAATCCGACTTTTGTCGAGGTTCAGCGCATCACGGGCTTTGATCGGGTCTACGTCCGGGCCGAGGGAGCTTACCTCTACGATGCGGCAGGTAACGCTTACCTGGACTTCCTGAGCGGCTACGGCGTTTTTAACATGGGACGGAACCATCCGGTTATTAAACAGGCGATCCGGGATGCGCTCGATCTGGACCTTCCGAACATGGTCCAGCTGGATTGCTCCCTCTTGAGCGGTCTACTTGCTGAGGCACTGCTGAAGAAAACCCCGGACCACCTGAACGCTGTCTTCTTCTGTAATTCGGGTACTGAGGCTATTGAAGGCGCGATCAAGTTTGCTCGAGCGGCTACCGGGCGCCCTCGAGTCGTGAGCCTCCATGGCGGTTACCACGGGCTCAGTTACGGCTCTCTGTCCGTAACGGGAATTTCAAACTTCCGGGAAGGCTTTGGACCTTTTCTGGTCGACACGGAACAGGTCCGTCTGGGGGATCTCGAGTCCCTCGAGCGGATCTTGCGCAAACGGGATGTCGCTGCCTTTCTGATTGAACCCGTGCAAGGCAAGGGTGTGAAATTTCCGAAGGATGACTTCTTCGTTCAAGCCCAGATTCTGTGTCGTAAGTACGGAACTCTTTTCGTTTCCGATGAGGTTCAAACCGGGTTGGGACGCACCGGAAAGTGGTGGGCTTTTCAGCATTGGGGACTCGAACCGGATATTATTACAGTTGCCAAGGGCTTGAGCGGCGGCTACGTGCCTTGCGCTGCAATCATTACGACACGAAGCATCTATCAGCGAGTATTTAACCGGCTGGACCGTTGTGTTGTCCATTCCAGCACCTTCGGCCGCAATAATCTGGCCATGACCTGTGGTCTGGCGACGTTGACGGTTCTCGAGGATGAGCGGCTTGTGGAAAATTCGGCTGCGATGGGCACACTGCTTTTAGAGCGGCTGCGCGCTCTCAGTGACAGACATCGCTTCATCAAGGAGGTTCGCGGGCAAGGGCTCATGATCGGCATTGAGTTCCATGAACCTCCCGATTTCGCCCTGAAAATGGCGTGGCGTTTTTTACACAAGATCGACAAGTCGCTGTTTCCACAGCTCGTGATCGTCCCGTTGTTGAGCAAACATCGGGTACTCACTCAGGTCGGTGGCCATAACATGGATCTGATCAAGATCCTTCCGCCGCTGATGATCGGTAAAAGAGAGATTGACTACTTTGTTCGTGCGTTCGACGAAACCCTGAAGGGTTGTCGGCGCTTCCCCGGCCCCATGCTGGAACTTGCGCTAAATATGGCAAAACGCTCGAGACACACTCAGCATGGTAACGGCTCCACACGAGGAGTTCAGCGTTCGCGTCATTCCTTGAAAGAACGCGTAAGGTAGAGACGCGCGCGACACCGAGGAGCAAAGTAGCCGCAGCCCAACTACGCCAAGCCTACGTCGCGGCCGAACGCAACCGGGTTGGTCAACCTCGGTGGTCAAGGGCGCGTCGAAGCGTGCGAAGGCGGCTTCCAGCTGCGTTCGGTACTCGGAGAGTGGACCCATGGGTCGTTTCTCCGAAACGACCGATGCAGCGGAAGGCCAGGATGCTGATCTCGGGGCGGAGTTCTTTGGGAGCTCATTGTCACGCGCCTTCAGCGCTTGATCGTCTATTTATGCCGATTCCACTCGGGCTAGCTTGTTCTTGCAAATACCATACCCTGGTATATTATATCAGCCCGTCCTATGGCCCACGTCATCCAAAATAAAAGGAAACTATTAGCCAGGATCAGCCGCATTCGAGGCCAGATCAATGGCATCGAAAAAGCCCTGAATGAAGAACGGGAGTGCGGCGAAGTGCTCCTTACCTTAGCGGCTTGCCGAGGCGCCATGAACGCGTTGATGGCGGAAATTCTGGAGGGTCATGTGCGGCTGCACCTATTGCAGCACGATTCCCAGAAGGACGCCAGCAAAGCGCTTGCAGCCGAGGAACTGATCGAAGTCATTAAGAGATATCTGAAGTAATCGGATCCCGCATCATGAAGACAACCACGAAGACAATTGATTCCGGCGGTCGCCTCGCGCGCGAAAGCCATGATCATCCCCACGATGATCACGATCACGGGAGTCAGCACGGTGCAGATCACGCTGGCCATGACCACACAACCGGGGCCGCCGAGTACGCACGGCTGGGAGTGCTGGCTATCATAATCGTCGCCAGCCTGACCGGTTGGTGGCGTCCGTTGATGGACCGGGATTGGCTCGCTTTTGCCGGCACAGTGATTGGCGGATTTCCTATCTATAAGGAGGCTTGGGAAAACCTCCTGAAGCGTCGTATGACGATGGAACTCTCGATGACCATCGCGCTCCTTTCGGCGCTGGCCATCGGCCAGTTTTTCACGGCGCTTGTGATCGCGTTTTTCGTCCTCTTCGCGGAATTGCTTGAGGGTTATACCGTCGGCGGCGGCCGAAGAGCGATTGAAAAACTCGTCAATGCCCTTCCGCGCCGTGTCACCGTTCGTCGGAACGGTAAGGAGACTGAATTGAACGCGGAGGAACTCTCCGCCGGAGAACTGATTGTGATTCGCCCCGGAGAAAGAATTCCGGTCGATGGAACTGTTGCCAAAGGCAACAGTTACGTTGATCAATCTTCCATCACCGGAGAATCGCTGCCGATTGAAAAAGTCGAGCAAAGCAAGGTCTTTGCCGGAACGATTAATAAGAACGGAGTCCTTGAGGTCAGTGTTGAACGAGTCGGACGGGATACCACGTTTGGAAAAATCATCCAGGTTGTCGAACAGGCCGAGAAATCCCGGGCGCCGGTACAGCGAATCGCGGATCGGCTTGCCGCCGGCCTGGTCTACTTCGCACTTGGCGCCGCGATCTTGACTTTTATCGTCACGCGCAATCTCACTGCGACCATCGCTGTGATCATTGTTGCTGGGGCTTGCGGAGTCGCTGCTGGTACGCCGTTGGCAATTCTCGCGGGCATCGGCAGTGCGGCCCGGCGTGGAATTATCGTGAAGGGGGGCCTGCACCTGGAGAAACTGGCCGACATAGACACAATCGTTTTGGACAAGACCGGCACTCTGACGATGGGTGTCCCTGAGGTAACAGGGATCCGGGTCGCGGACGGGGCAACCGAGAACGAGGTCCTCCAAAATGCGGCGATCGCCGAACAGCACTCCGAGCATCCTCTTGGCGAGGCCATCATCCGCAAGGCAAGAACGGCGAAGGTTTCCCTGCGCCAATACTCCGATCTTCGGTATGCGCCTGGCAAGGGCCTGACCTGTCTCGATAGCGGGAGCAAGATCGTGGTGGGAACGCGAGCCCTCTTGGAGGAAAGCGGAATTCGGGTTGATATAAACGGCGCGGGATCGTCGTTGAGTGAGCCGAAGCCCGGGGAGACAATTATCTATGTAGGACGAAATACGAAGTTGTTAGGCGCGCTCACAGTCGCCGATCAGCTACGCAGCGAAGCTACCGAGGCGGTCAACGAGCTGAAGCGACAAGGCTATCGCGTACTGCTCCTGACCGGCGACAGCCGCGAGACGGCGTCCGCCATCGGCGCTCAGCTTGGCGTTCATGAAGCTGTCGGGAATCTTCTGCCCGAGCAAAAGCTTGAGAAAATTCGCGAACTCCTCCGGCAAAACCGGAAGGTGGCAATGGTGGGTGACGGAGTCAATGATGCCCCGGCGTTGGCGGAAGCGACCGTGGGAATCGCCATGGGCGGGGGTACAGATGTTGCGCTCGAAACGGCAGACATTACCCTGATGACGAGCAATCTGTCGCGGCTTACCGAGGTGTTTGGCATCGCCAAGAGATGTTTTCGCGTAATCATGTTCAATTTCTGGGGAACGATCGCGGTCGACACGATCGGCATTGGCTTAGCCTTCTTTGGTCTATTAGCGCCTATCGTTGCGGCGCTGATTCACGTCGGTTCAGAACTGGCTTTCATTCTCAATTCAGCTCGACTATTCCGGC
>JBAUZZ010000057.1:0-17623 GCA_049585495.1 Chthoniobacterales bacterium
GCTGGCGTCCCCGCACAAGCGGTAACTGAAATTAACTACTGGTTATGGGACCAAAACCAACCGCCGGCTTATCAGGCGTGCGCGGATGCGTTCGAAAAACAAAACCCGGACATCAAAATCAAAATCACCCAGACAGGTTGGATGAACTATTGGGATGGATTAGCAGCTGCGTTCGTCTCCGGAACCGCACCTGACGTCTTGACCGATCATCTGTCGCGGTATCCGGAATATATTCAAAACAACCTCCTGGTCGATATCGCACCATTGATCGCGCGCGATAAAGTGCCGACAAACATCTATCTCGGCGGACTGGTCACAGTTTGGGGCCGCGAGGGCAAACAATATGGCCTGCCCAAAGATTGGGACACGATCGCGATCGTTTACAACAAGCCGATGCTGGAAAAAGCCGGCATAGATCCGAAGTCGCTTACCGATCTGAACTGGAACCCGAAAGATGGCGGTTCTTTCGGCCAGTTGATCGCTAAACTGAGCGACGATGCGAATGGCAAGAATGGACTCGATGCCGGTTTCGACCCAAAGAATGTCAAGCAGTACGGCTTGCTAATCGGCGGCCAGGTCGATGGCTTTGGACAGGTGGAGTGGAGCCATCTGGCTGTATCCAATGGGTTCAAGTTCTACGATGCACCGTGGGCAAAGCATTTTCACTACGACGATCCGAAGCTGGCTGAGACGATTCAGTGGATCGCGGACATGTCGTTAAAGAAGGGCTTCATCGTGCCGGCGCGAGACGCACGCCAGGCAGGCGCGAATGGTCTGTTTGCCGGTCAAAAAGGTGCTCTCGCGTTCGCTGGTTCCTGGGACATTCATTGGCTGCAGGAGAATTGTAAGTTTGATATCGGCTACATTCCTCTTCCTAAAGGCCCGGTCGGACGCAAAAGCATGTTCAATGGCCTGGCTGATTCAATCTGGGTTGGTAGTAAACATAAGGAAGAAGCCTGGAAGTGGGTTAAGTTCCTCGCCTCGCCCGAAGCGCAGAAAATTGTTGCCGAACACACCGTCGTTTTCCCGGCCATACCCGAGGCTACGGAGTTGACCAAGCAACTGATGGCCAAGCAGGGCATCGATGTCTCGGCTTACGTCAGCGAAGCAGAGGATCCGAATTGTACTTTTCTCTTCCCGATCACTGATCATGCCACTGAAGTCATCCGCATCACGCGGGCGGCTTTCGATAAGATCTATCTGGAAGGTGCGGACGCGGCGACGACGCTCAAGGCCGCCAACGAAGAGGTGAATGCTCTTTTCGAGTAGCTTTAGCGAAGCAAGTCCAGTTCCAGGCGGAGCAACTCGCCAATGTATTCAGAGTCGCCCGCTTGGTGCGCCGGCCCGAAGATAGGTTGAGCCCGTTATGACGCAAAAAAATCCAATGCGCAAAATTACCTTCATCGGGGCTGGGAGTACCGTGTTCGCTCAAAATTTGTTGGGCGACATTCTGTCGTTGCCGGAGCTGGCGGACTCCTCGATCTGCCTTTTCGACATTGATCCGGCGCGATTGCAAACCTCGGAGGTGGTGGCTCACCGGATTGCCCAGACTTTGGGGGTCAATCCGGCCGTAGAAACGACGACCGACCGGGGCCGTGCCTTCGATGGCGCGAACTACGCGATAAACATGATCCAAGTCGGCGGCTACAGGCCTTGCACCGTGACCGACTTCGAGATTCCCAAGCGCTTCGGTCTCCGCCAAACCATCGCGGATACGCTCGGGATCGGCGGGATCATGCGAGCCTTGCGCACCGTTCCGGTACTGATCGAAATGTGCCACGAGATGGAACGCCGATGTCCGGATGTCGTGCACCTGAATTATGTGAATCCGATGGCTATGAATTGCTGGGCCCTGACGCGCGCGACTCGGATTCAAACGATCGGGCTGTGCCATAGCGTCCAGCACACGGCCAGCGAGCTGGCAAACGATATCGGAGTTCCGTTAGAAGAGATCAACTACATTGCCGCCGGCATCAACCACATGGCGTTCTACTTGAAGTTCGAACGCAACGGCGAAGATCTCTATCCCTTGCTTCATAAAGTCGTGCACGAGGGACGAGTACCCGACGATAACCGAGTTCGTTACGACATGTTTAACCGGCTAGGATATTTTGTCACCGAGTCAAGTGAACACTTCGCCGAATACGTGCCGTGGTACATCAAACAAGCAAGACCCGACCTGATTGATCGTTACAACATCCCGCTGGACGAATACCCGCGGCGTTGCGAGGAACAGATCGCCGAGTGGGAAGCGTTGAGGAAGAGCCTCGAAGTCAGCGATGGGCCACTCGAGATCGAGCGGAGTGTCGAATACGGGTCGGCCATTATTCACAGTCTGGAAACCGGGATCCCGCGAGTGGTCTATGGCAACGTCGAGAACACTGAGCTGATCACGAACTTGCCGCGGGGTTGCTGCGTCGAAGTGCCGTGCCTGATTGACAAGAACGGGATCCAGCCGACGCGTATCGGAGCGCTTCCACCCCATCTGGCTGCACTGATGCAGACGAATATCAACGTGCAAGTCCTCACCGTCGAGGCACTGCTCACCGGTAACCGCGCCCACATTTATCACGCAGCGATGCTAGACCCACACACGGCAGCTGAGCTCGATCTTGACCAGATCTGGCGCCTTGTCGATGAGCTGCTAGCCGAGCACGCCGACTGGATTTCGCCCGAGTTGCGCAGAACGTAGCTAGAGGCTCCAGCTTTTAGATGCTGAAAGACTGTCTTTCACTGGGAGTGCGGCTCAGCAGGAGCTTCGCCCTACCTAGACGCGCCGTGGCAATTCACTGGTAGGGAGAGCCTCCTGGCGAGCCGCCTTTCGAGTAGTGGCGCTTTTTCAGTAGAACCAACTTTTTAACCACCACGACATTTTAGACAACGTTAAACTTGAATTCCGAAATTGCGGCGAAGTCGGGAGCGTCGCCCCCAAGGCAATTTTGGAATTTGGCTTAAATGAATGACTCGAAGGGTAACCAGTAGCGACATCGCGCGCGTGACCGGTGTGTCGCGAACAACCGTGTCGTTTGTGTTGAACAACACGCAAGGGACCAGCATCAGCGCGAAAACGAAAGCCCGCGTACTGGAGGCGGCGCAGTCGCTCGGATATGTTCCAAACTCTGCTGCCCGGATGCTGGTCAGCGGCCGAAGCCGCACCCTGGGATTGGTGCTTGCCCATGGCGACTTGATGAGCTTCGACGCCTTCGCCCCACCGCTGATGTTCGGGATGAGCCGTGTCTGCAACGCGCGCGGATACAAATTGCTGGTTGAGGCGGTCGAACCCGGTTCTCGACGCAATGCCTATTTAAATCTGGTCAAAAGCAAAAGCATCGACGCGCTTATGGTCCTGAATTCCAGCTCCGAAGACGATGGACTAATCCGTCTGATTGAGACCCAGTTTCCAGTCATTCTCTTCGGGTCCATTGGGCACCCCAATGAAAATTGCGTGAGCCCGAACACGGGGGAAGGCGCGGAGCGCGCCACTCGGCACCTAATCGATTTGGGACACCGGCGGATTGCGCACATTACTTACGCGCCGGTCCGATACATCGGCGCGAACAGTCGGTTAGACGATTTTCGACTCGCTCTCGCTCGGGCAAGGATTCCGCTCGACGAAAGCCTGGTAGCCCTTGGCGATTTCAGTATCGAGAGCGGTTATCGGGCGATGCGCAAAATCCTGAGAAGAGGGCCCTGCCCCACCGCGTTGTTTGCCGGCAACGATACGATTGCCGTTGGAGCGATGGCTGCCTTGAGAGAAAGCGGACGCTCGGTTCCGTCTGACGTCGCCGTAGTCGGTTTTGACGATTTGCCGATCGCCGCATATGCCTACCCGCCGCTGACGACAATTCGGTCACATGCCAGAAAGCAAGGCGAACAGGCCGCACTAGCAGCGATTGAATTGCTAGAGGGACGGCCGGTAGGGGTACGAAAGTACAACCTCCCGCTTGATCTCGTCATCCGACACTCCTGCGGCGCGAAGGTGGAGACCACGTCGGTCAAGCTCAGATCCCGAGCTTAGATTCAGGCGGGTGGTAAATTCCTCCAATGCGCATCAGGATCCCTGGGATATAGTTTGGCAAGACCCTGATTGCCCATTTCTTAAAGACACGCGAATGATGAATTTCACCGATATTGGAAAACAAGTGGATCGCTCCTGGGAACATTTCGAAGCCCGAATGCGAGATAACCCGGAAACAGTTCTGCTAAGCGCAGTTCTAGCCGGATTTCTGCTTCAAGTTTTGCCGATCCGTCCGTTGGTAATGCTGGTTCTGCGGGTTGCCCTGTTCCTGCTGAAGCCCGCTCTCATTTTCTGGGTTGGTTTTAAAGTCTATCGTTGGACCCAATCGCAGCGTTGCGAGCTCTGTTGGCCGAAATTATCGATCCAATCGTAGCTTTAAGGGGCGATCCGGAGCTGGTAGAGCCAGCGTGCTCGCTCCCGATTGCGAGTTTCATCAAGACAAATTTTTTGTCGCAAATGTGTTCTTGAGGCTTGCCGAAGTTGCTTCTTCTGTCTAAAAGCTTCCTTCGTGTTTCGGCTTTTGCTCGGTTTTGGACTCATTTCTCTGCTGTCCTGCGCCTCCTCCATGGCTCAATCGAATTTCGCGGCCACCCGCCTCGCAGATGGTTTTGACTTTCCGCTCGGAGCACCGAACGGAGACGGATATTACAAGTCGCGCGGATTCATGGTCCATGGCCATCTTGGCGAAGATTGGGTCAGTCTCGACGGACCGGGGAAAGCCTTCGGCAATCCAGCGTGCGCAATTGGCAACGGAGTTGTCACGCTGGCCCGAGACTTCCGGCGCGCCTGGGGCAACGTTGTGGTGATCCGGCACGTGTACCTCGAAGACGGTCAGACCAAGTACATTGATTCGCTTTACGCGCACCTGGACAAGATCCTCGTGGCCGAAGGTCAACCTGTCAGTCGGGGACAGCAAATCGGCAACGTCGGAAATGCACATGGCCTTTACGCACCGCATCTGCATTTCGAAGTTCACAAGAATTTGTCGATCGGGGTGGTGCACACCCTTTTTGCGGGAGACTTTTCAAACTATTACGATCCGACCACATTCCTCAGCACTCATCGAACGCTGAAGAGCACGTCTCAGTGGGAAACTGTTGCTATTGATACTTACGTGATGCCGACCTTCGCAGGTATCCCGGCCCATCCTCCTTTCCGGAGCAATATTGCGGCCCGTCTTGCCGCTGCGGCTGACGCAAAGAAGCGTGCCTCGATCATTCTGCCGGGCTATAGGTAGCCATCACAGCGCGGCGTAGCCGCAACCAAACGTGATTCGTGAGAAATGAGGTGATTGTGGGGGTCGGCGTTATTGAGGAATGACGCTAGGGCGAATCTGCTGCGGCGGATCAGCCTAAACCGCAAATGCTGCTAGCCCCTTGAGGCTCATTTGTCCCGCTTCGTGGGACGAATTCGCCCTACCCCCTTTCAGCGACAATCCTCGCGCAAATGCAACGCTCTTATGAATAGAACTACAAATTTCAGAAGATTTGTGATCGATCCAGGCTCATTGATTTTAAAACGCTACGAGTTGAGTACCACGCCTTTCTTGATTAAGACGCATCCGTATGGTCGTTGTTCTCCAGTAGCCACAATTGCGTAAGCTTTCTTTGCCCGCTCATAAAAGCCGTGTCTTTCAATTCTCCCGAGGGGCACATGTTTTCCCTCCTCCCGATCGATGATTTTCTGAAAGTCTTTCTGGACTTCCGGGATCTCGTTGGGATCATTTACAACCTCCATGCGCAACGCCGGCTCATCTACGAACGAATCCAGAGGTATCAGCCGCAAACAGGCCTCTAATGCGGCCGGGGCGCCGATGCCGTCAAGCCGCACCAGCCGTTGCGCCATCGAGACGGCAGGAAAATGAGCGTCAACGATGGCGAGCTCATCGCCGTGTCCCATCGAAGCGAGCGTGTGAAGCAACTCCGGGGTATGCAGTGGACTAAGGTTCTTCAACATGATGGTTCTCCAGACGTAGATTTAATCTTAATTAAACCAGATTCCAAAATTAGGGAATCGTTCTCGTGTTCCCGATGGAGGGCGGTGACTTCGGCGAGCTCAGTCGAGCCGCTTCGTCACCGCCGCCGCGATCCGGTACGATCGCCCTCCAGTAAATATCTAGCCCGCAAAAAGCGTGTGGATGCGTATCGCGCGTGAGAGTTGCGGGCTAGAGGGGCGTTTCGCGCTTGGTCGACCGCAGGTGAATCGTTTTGCAGGCGAGATCGTGGTAGGCCTCAATCATTCGGATCGTGCGACTCCGGCCTCGCATGAGAATCGAGTGCGTTACAGCTGTATGCCCGCGGACGCGAACCCCGCGGAGCAAGGGGCTGTCACTGATTCCCGTCGCGCAAAAGATGATGTTTTTGCCGCGGGCAAGGTCCGCCGCGTAAAAGACGCGATGCAAGTCCTCCTTTAAACCCAATTTAACAACGTGCTGAAACTCTTGATCGTCACGTGGCCACATCATCGACTGCAGATCCCCTCCGAGACACCGGATTGCGGCGGCCGCGAGGACAGCCTCCGGGGCCCCGCCAATGCCGACATAGAGGTCCACGCCGCTTTCCGGGATCGATGGTGCAATCGCCGCGGTAATGTCCCCATCCGAGATCATTCGAACCATTGCGCCGGTCGAGCGGACTGCTTGGATCAGCTTTGCGTGCCGGGGCCGATCAAGGACCACAACCGCTATATCCTGAATCCGTCTCCGAAGCGCCTTCGCCACGATGGGCAGAATCTCTTCAATTGGCTGCCGGATCGAGATTGTCTCGATCCCGGTCCGCTGCATGTAGCGGACAACTTTTAAGCCGTAGGCCAGCTTCATCATGTAGAACGTGGGAACACCCTTCAGTGAAACCTCTACGCCAGGTTCCGGAGAGGCAGCTGCGATGCAGCAGATCGAGCCCGGTAAGCCCTTGGCAACGTTTGTCGTGCCATCGATCGGATCCAATGCCAAATCAAACTTGTGACTGCCAGGAGTCCAGGTCCCGAGATGCTCTCCTTTGAAAATGCCGGGCGCATTGTCCTTTATCCCTTCCCCAATCACGACCTCGCCACAAACATTCATCAGATCGAACATTCCACGGATCGCATCACAAGCAGCGGCATCCGCTAGTTCCTTTTCTCCCCGTCCGATCCACGGAAGTGTGTTAAGAGCGGCCGCCTCGGTAGCTCGCAGAAAATCGAGCTCAATGATTCTTTCGACATCCTCATACGGTTGCTTGAGCAGGCGCATCCCAAAAGTTTACCGTCTCGCGAATACCAGGGCGAAAATTTATTTGGGTCGCCTCTCGGTCCTGTAGGGCGGCTGGTTCAGCTGCCGAAAAAATTCGGCTCCCGGACGGCGCCTGAGCCAGGCGCCCTACAGAAACCGGCTCGGCCCTACCAATTGCATACTGGAAACTTCTCGGATCTTGTGATTTGTAGACATTCATGAACGCGCTTCGTGTAGTGGTGTGGGGAGAGAATGTCCATGAGCAAAAGTCGGAACAGGTTCGCTCGGTCTATCCCCAAGGGATGCACAATTCGATCGCCGACGCCCTGAAAATCGACCCAATGCTCCTGCCCGGAACAGCGACATTGCAAGAGGTCGATCATGGCTTGCCGGAATCCCGGCTCGCAGAAACTGACGTACTCATCTGGTGGGGGCACTTGGCTCACAATCAGGTAAGCGACCAGGTAGTTGACCGCGTCCAGAAGCGAGTGCTCGAAGGGATGGGACTCGTTGTGCTCCATTCGGGCCATTATTCGAAGATTTTTAAGCGGCTCCTCGGAACATCATGTTCATTGACCTGGCGAGAAGCGGGCGAAAAGGAACGCGTCTGGGTATGTAACCCAGGTCATCCGATCGCCCAGGGTCTGTCCACCTACTTCGAGATTCCGCACGAGGAGATGTATGGGGAGCCGTTTGGCGTCCCCAGTCCCGACGAACTCGTTTTCATGTCCTGGTTCCAAGGCGGCGAGGTCTTCCGCTCAGGCTGTTGCTGGAAGCGCGGGAACGGAAAGATCTTCTACTTCAGACCAGGGCACGAAACGTTTCCCACCTATCATCAAGCCGAAGTGCAGACCGTGATCCGGAATGCCGTCAAGTGGGCAGCCCCGGAGGGCTCGCGCTGGGTTGACAGCATCCCAAATGTCCGCGTTTCGCCGGAAGGAATCAAACAAGGGTAGGAGATTCGCGAATTCCTCTGGAGGGCGCACTTCGTCGCCTCCCGGAAGCTTTTTCCGCTTAGGTCCAAATTCAGAAGTTCCGGCGACGGCGGAGCGTCGCCCTCCAAGCCAGTTTCGGATTTTGGATTTAAAATTCGGGCGGTCGAATTCGTGCGCCAACGCCCATCGTCGATACGGCGAATTTCGCGTCCTTTTGGAAGAACACGCGCCCTATCGTCGAAACAACCAGCTCAGGAGCGTCAGGACGACGCTAATCAGGATGCAGGTCACAATGGGAAAATAGAACGAGTAGTTGCCCTTCTGGACGGAGATATCGCCGGGCAGTCTCCCTACCCAACCGAATAGGCCGGGCAACTTCCATAAACACAAGCCAACCACTATCAGGACCGCGCCGATCAAGACGACAAGCTTTCCGATATCCTGCATCAAGGATAGATTAGCACGCTTTCAGAACGTGCACTCTCTTTCACCTTTTCTATGGAAATGGCCTTCTGGGTTCATCACCTCGACCCGTTCATCTTCAAGATCAACGATCAGTTTGGGATTCGCTGGTACGGTGCGGCTTACCTCGCCGGTTTTATTGCCGCTTTCTATTTGATGAAGTGGCTCGCCCGCAAGGGATATGGCGCGCTCAAGGAGAACGAAGTCGGCGATTTCATCTTCTATGCTGCGCTTTTCGGAGTACTCGTGGGCGGGCGCTTGGGTTACGTTCTGTTCTATCGGCCCAACATGCTGACCGAAGACCCACTTGGCATCTTTCGGGTCTGGGATGGCGGGATGGCAAGTCACGGAGGCATTCTTGGTCTGATTATTTTCACCTGGATTTACGCCAGGCGGCATCGTCTCTCCTGGACTGCACTCGGTGACAATCTGGTCGCCGTTGCGCCCCTCGGCTTACTGTTTGGCCGGCTCGCCAACTTCATCAATGGGGAGCTCTACGGTCGCGTCACGCACGTGCCGTGGGCAATGCAGTTTCCAGCGGAACTTCTTGATCATCCCGACGAAGCGGCTGCAGCGATCAGTCAGCTCTCACAGTCAAACCCAGGTCTGAATTCGCCAAACGTGATTATCGAAGCGGCGCGGACCAACCCCCAGGTACGTGAAATCTTGAGCCACATCCTAACTCCCCGTCACCCCAGTCAGCTCTACGAGGCGTTCCTCGAAGGATTGGTCTTGTTTGCCTGTCTTATCACTATCCGGCTTCGATTTCGCAAACCGGACGGCATAACGACTGGCTCTTTCTTTCTGCTGTACCCAGTGATGCGCATCATTGGAGAACTCTTCCGTGAGCCGGATGCTCCCCTCACCGGACCCTTTACCCGCGGCCAGTTCCTTTCTTTGTTCATGTTCCTGGTGGGTATCGCATTCCTGTGGAATGCTCGGCGCTCCGGGCGGAACCCGGAGCTTGAAACTCGGAATTCGGAACGCAAATGACCGGGGATTTGGTCTTGGTTACGGGAGCAAGAGGATTCGTCGGTTGGCATGTCGCCAAGCGGCTCCTAAGCGCCCAGGCTAAGGTTCGAGGTCTGACCCGCTCGCTTAACTCGCCTCTGCCCGAAGACGATCCCGGAATCGAATGGGTCGAGGGAGACATAACCCGCCCAGAAACGCTGATCGAGCCGCTTAGGGATTGCCGGTATCTTTTCCATGTAGCCGGCGACTATCGGTTCTGGGCGCCACAACCTGGTGAAATTTATGAGGCCAACGTTTCCGGCACCATTGGGGTGCTGGATGCCGCGTGGAAAGCCGGAATCGAAAAAGTGGTGTACACAAGTACGTGCGGGATTCTAGCCGCGAAGAATCGGGGCGAAGGAAATGAAACCCAACTGGTATCCACAAGGGAAGTCAGCGGTCCCTATAGGCGTTCCAAGCTCCTGGCCTACCACGAAGTTCAAAAACGTTGTAAGAATGGTTGGCCGATTGTGACAGTTTTGCCGACCTCGGCGATCGGTCCTTGTGATCTTCGGCCTACGCCGACGGGCCGGATAATCGTCGAGTTTCTCCGTGGTACTTTCCCAATGATCGCCCACACCGGTTTAAATTTTGTCGATGTCCGGGATGTCGCGGCGGGTCACTTGCTAGCCTTGGACCGAGGTATTGCTGGTGAGCGCTACCTCATCGGCTGCCAAAACCTATCGTTACGCGAGTTTTTGACCAAACTCGAGCCATTTGCAGAGCATCGCGTTCCGAAATTGGTTTCTCCTTATTTCTTGTCGCGGATCATCGCCGAGGTCAGCGAGCGAGCGGCCAAACGCCATAATCGAGAACCGCTGGCCGCCCTCGAGGCGGTGAGAGTCAGCCGCTACACGAATTTTTTTAGTTCGAGCAAAGCGATCTTCCAGATTGGATACAAGCCTAATGGAATCGATCGCGCGATAGAGGACGCAGTTGCCTATTTTTCTTCGAAGAAGATGGTATGATCCTCGTTTGTATCGGTCTGGCGCTTACCCAATTCCTTTTCTGGTTCGGCGGCCTCCTCCTTGCCCGAATGTTCCGCGACCGCGCCAGACGCGAAAATCCATCGTCTGCCCAGACAGCCGGTTCCAGCTCTCAGGCCGTCATCGGCTCATCCGCCGTGGCGGATTCACCCGGCCAGCCCTGCTCTAACAATCACGCTGACACTCTCTCCGTTCGTCCTCCGCTAACAATCTTTCGACCACTGAAACCCGGTACCTTCAGGCTCCGGCCCCGGCTCGATAGTTTTCTCAATCAGCTTGTACCCGGAGATGAGGTGCTCTTCGGGGTCTCGACGAATCAAATTCAGGAGGGATCTATCTGCCGATCATTGTTCAACCCAAAAGTCCGCATAGCCGTGATTGAATGCGAGCCGGACCAACTTCCAAATCCAAAAGTAAACAAGCTCGCGCAGATGCAGGCCCACGCCGGTTGCGACAGATGGCTCCTGCTCGACTCTGAGGCGGTGCCAACTGCTCGCTTCCTCAGTGAGCTCCTCCGTCATCCGTCACAGACAACCGCGGTCACGGCGATTTACCGATTCACGGAAGTCCGCTGCTCATCGGAACTGGCCGACGCCGTTGCGACTCTGCACTTCCTTTGGATCGGCACACTGTGGCGACGTTGTCTGGCGAACCAGGATCACCTGTTTGGCGCGTGCACGGTTGTCGGACGCCCGATGATCGAGCAAATCGGCGGCTTTCGGCGACTAGGCAGTTATCTTGCCGACGACTATCATTTGGGACGGCTGCTCCATCAGGCCGGATTCAAAATCGAACTGGCTGCTGAGCCAGTCGATCTCGAGATGGATCGTTTAAATTGGGAAGACTTTTTTATTCATCAGATTCGGGTAGCCTGTACCTATCGCACAAGTTCACCGGCCGGGTACTTTGGCTCCGTCCTGGCACAGGCAATGCCTGCGATTGTGGCCGGGATGTTCGTCTCTTGGCAGATGGCCCTCCTGGTCATCTCAGCTTCGGTATTCCTGCGCGCGATCGCTTATTTCTTCATCGAACAGGCTCTTGGAGGAAGAACTTCCTTCAGACGGATGCTGTTGATCACGCCGGTGCTCCTGGGGATTGAATCCATCGTTTGGTCGGCTAGTTGGTTCCTCTCCCGCGTCAGCTGGGGCAATCGAAAAATCGTGCTGGATCGCGAAGGACGAATCCACGAGTAGGCGAGAAGCTCGGCGCCCTTACGCTGTCTTTACGACATCGCCGACCCGCACGCTACCGCTCCTGTTTTCGCACGGCATTTGAAGAGAGTCCCGTGCGGTGCTGTAACCCTCGTTTCCAAAAATTTCGACCTCCCGCCGATGGCGCCGCCTCTCACTTCTCACTTTTTACTTTTCACTTTTCACTTTTCACTTTTCACTAGTCACGTCTGTTCGCACGCACCTAGGCTCCTTTCCGTCACCGGGGAGTCAACCGAAGAAATTGGTCAGCCTCGATTTTCACGAGTATTAGTCGTTTGTCTATCTGTTTCCGGGCCTGGTAAAGCTGGATTTGGGCGCTGTCATCCGTGCCGATCTTGAGCGCATCGGATTCCGCGAGCCTGAGTGGTTCATTCGTTTGCAGAAAGTAAGCCTCACCTTTCCACCGTAGGATCTCTTTTCCGGGGCTTTGTTTCGGATCATAGCGGAGCGTAATCGCGTCGCCAACTGCCGTCGGCTGCGAAACCCGTTCAAGAGTTGCGCGCTTACGTGAGTCAGCAAAGACCAGAAGCGCCATAGACAGCAGGCCAACGAGAAATCCAGCCATTATTCCGTAAGCCCATTTCTCGCCAGGCAGCTTTTCATCAGGGCCCCGGACCATAGAGGAAGGAGTATAGAAGGCGTGAAGTTTAGAAATCCAGGAATCTGTGATCCGTAATCTGTAGTCAGAAATTTGAAATGATTTTTCTCTCACTGATTACCGACTACCGATTACAGCTCCTAACCCCCTGAATTGATATCTCTTGGTCTGTCCAGGCAGCAGTGCTGGCAAAGCTTGGGTTGCCGGACTTTTGGTCGAATTCACGTATTTTTCTGCAGCTATTTTCAGCTCGCGCCAACGATCCCATCGATAGTCAGGAGCCTGGACAATTTGGCGCAACAGACTTCTCCATTCGGTTAGTGCGCGCTCGATGTCGCCATGGTGGACCGCCTCGTTCACCAATTTATGCCGCGAAGTCTGATTCGAAACGACTTCGCGGATAATTTCCGCCGCACCCGCACCGTAGGCGATTGGAACGCCCATCTCCAGATAACCGGGATACTCCGCCCGCTCATAGGTCTGCTGACAAATAAAGCCAAGGCGCCCACTCGCCCGCGAATCGTCCATTGCAAAGCGATGACCGGCTCTCAAATTGCCAAGGTCAAAAATCAAGTCCTCGATCTTGTAATCTTCCTGTTCCAAGGCGGCGGCGATTGCCAAACCCTCCGCCTGATTGAAAAAACTGCTAATCACGCCGCGCCGAGTCGGCACTCCCTGCCTATCGATCAGACCCAACTGCCGCCAGGCAAACGCCGGCGTAATCGAAAGATCAAGCGATTCGCACTCCGCTCGAAAATAACAACCGCGGCAAATGGCTGGATAGGTGCGTCGTGTTTCCGGGTTGCTCAAAAATCGGCCCGTGTTGTCCAGATAACCTTGAGCGGGAACATTCCCAAAACGAAACCTCGCAAAAATAGTTTTCTTTCTCTCCGAGCTTCCGGCGAACTCGCCGCCCATCGCCTTCTGCGCCACAGGAATCAGGTCCTCCCAAATCTCCGCGAGGCGAAGTTTCCGCTTCTGCGCCAAAATCGGATGCTTCTCCTCAACCAGCTTTCGAAGCCATTTGACCGGACGCCACTGATCACCTATCTGGACGGCGACCGGAATCTCTCGCCCATATTCGAACCAGCGCCCAGCCATTTTGATTTTACAAAGGCTCCCCCTGCCGCCTTCTTGCAGCGTGGCAGGGAGCGTCAGCGCCGGGCACCACCGATTCTGCCGCGTGCGAATCCAGAGTTGACGCAAAGATGTTTCGGTTGTTGGCGGCTGAATTTGCCATTCCCTCTGTGAGTTTTGCATCTCGATTTCATGACGTCGAACAAAGCGTCCTCTTTCAGCGTCAACTCTGATCCCGCACGGCTTAACATTTTCGTCCCGTGGCGGGGACCCGAGCGATGACGGAAACTGCGTAAGCGACTCCGAATAAAACAACTCGACGCCGAGCGGCAGTTTCCTGATCGTAAACAAGCGACGAGACACCTCGAGGGCCTTGAGGAACGGATCTTCCCCTCGGGCCGCAGCCGTCTGCATCACGGCGAGCAATGACGGCCAATCAATCGGGTCTGCTCGGCGCAACCTTAGCGGGCAAGCATCATGCAGACGCGGAACTTCCGGGGTCACAAGCGCGTAGCCGACCTCGTCAAGTCCACGCCTTCCCGCTCGGCCAAACATTTGCAGGAGCTCGTCCGGACGCACGTCGCGCTGAAAGTTGCCCACTTGATAGTGCGCGCCCGTCACAATCACCGAACGGGTCGAAAAATTTATCCCGGCGGCCAATCCCATCGTAGCCACGACGATTCGCAGTTGACCCCGTTTCGCCAGCGGCTCAATAATTCCGGCACGAACAGCGTAGCTGAGACCGCTGTGGTGATATGCCACTCGGCTGCGCAAGAGCTTCGCTAGCGGTTCACCCGCCAGCATCGCCTGCTCCTGGCTCAGGGCCAGAGGCTGATCCGCCGGCAAACTCGCGGCCAGCGTTTGAGCAAGCCCCTCAGCGGCATTCCGGCGCGGAGCAAAAATCAGAATCGGTCCCAGGTCCGAGAGCAGAGCGCGGCCGATCAATCTCGGCCAATACCCTCGGACTGAAGCCGGAGCATTCACTGGAAGATCGTTCAGCATCACCTCATCCAGGCGAACTGGGCGCTCACGGTGCTCCACCAGCTCGCCATTTCTGCCGATCCGTCGAAACCAGTCCACGACGTCTCCTGGATTCGATACGCTACCGCTCAGCAACAGCAGCTGAGTTTCGGGCGGAGTCAGGGAAAGGATCAGCTCATAGTTCATCCCGCGGACCGGGTCCGCCAACAGCTGGTACTCATCGACAACCAGCAAGCGAGGCCCCTCCCGGCGTAGAAATCGTCCCTTCTGTGTCTCTAGCGTCGCCACTACAACGCGAGCATCCAGATCCTCGGCAACATCGCCCGTTGAAATTCCCACATCCCAGCCGCGTGCTCGCCATTCCGCCAATTTGTCATTTGCCAGAGCGCGCGTCGGAACCGTATAGACCGCCTGCCCTTTCAGTGAGTCATACAACAGTTCGAAGATGTAAGTTTTGCCTGCACCGGTTGGCGCCTGCACCACGACATCTTTCCCCTCCCGCAGTAGACTGACCGCCTCCTGTTGCCACTTATCCGGGATGATCAGATTGACCATCGCTATTTATCTTCGACAAATGCATGACCAATAGCAACTCAAGGATGACAAATGACCCTCGAATGACAAATGACAGAGGGACGGGCTTTGTCGAGGGGCTGGATCTGGAGCCGGTGCGCACCGCTGCGGCGAGGCCGAATGACAAATGACAGATGACACATGACAAAGGGACCGGGCGTCCCGGGAAGGCGCTGGATCTGGAGCCGGTACACGCCGCTCGCGAATAATCGGATGAAAAATTAAAGAAACGCGTGGCTAGCACTTGCCCGGCACCGAGTGCGACAAGTTCAGCCCGTCGATCTGTCGCTTAAGCTGAGCCTTTGCGGCGGAACGGCTCCGGGGGGACGATTTACGTGCGCCCCCACGCGGTTCGTCAACGGTGCGAAGCCACCCACCAAGCTGCCGGCCGCAGCTCTCGGCCAAAGTCCGTATGTCGGCGAGACGGGTATGATGTGGACGTCGGCCGTTTGCCTTTCTTACGGGCCCGGGGTTTTTCCCGGCTCCAAATCCAGGGCCTCCGGCGGCGCCCGGTCCCTTTGTCATTCGTCATTCGTCATTTGTCATTTGTCATTTGTCATTCGGCTTCGTCAGCGGCGCACTCCGGCCGTAAAACCCGCGGCTTCAACAACGCCCGGTCCCTTTGTCATCTGTCATTTTGTCATCTGTCATTCAGCCCCGCGCCAGCGGCGCGCTCCGGTTCTAAATCCAGCGCCTTCAACAGCGCCCGGTCCTCCTCTACCCCGGGATTCCGCGCCGTCAGTAGCTTGTCTCCGTAAAAGATCGAGTTTGCCCCGGCAAAAAAGCACAAAGCCTGCGTTTCCCTGGACAGCCTGGTTCGCCCCGCTGAGAGCCTGACTTTGGCTTTCGGCAAGGCGATTCGAGTGGTCGCGATCAATCGGATAAGCTCAAACACATCAACCGGCGATTGATGCTCTAGCGGAGTGCCCGGCATTGGCACCAGACAGTTTATCGGGACACTCTCTGGCTGGGGTTCAAATTTGGTCAGCACTTCCAGCATCTTCAGCCGATCCAGTTCAGTCTCTCCCATGCCAATTATTCCGCCGCAACAAACGGAAATACCGGCTTCTTGCACTGCTTTGATCGTATTCAAGCGATCGCGGAAACTATGGGTAGAAACGATCCGCGGATAAAATTCCGGTGAGGTATCGATGTTGTGATTGTAAGCCGTCACTCCAGCCTCTTTTAATTTCCGCGCCTCGCCGAGCGAGAGTTGCCCGAGCGTCACGCAAACTTCCATTCCAAGGCCGCCCACGTCTCGGATGATCTCCAGAACTTGCTCAAACTTCGCGTCCCCATCACGCACCCCCTTCCAGGCGGCTCCCATGCAAAAACGGGTGGACCCATTTTCTTTAGCCCGCCGTGCCACCTCCAGGACCCATCCGCGGTCCATCAGTCGCTCGCTCTTGATTCCTGTTCGATACCGAGCGCTTTGAGCGCAGTAGGAGCAATCCTCACTGCAGCCGCCGGTTTTGATACTGAGAAGAGTACAGAGCTGTACCTGTTGGCCAGTCCAGTTTTCCTGAAAGACCCCGCGCGCTCGGGTCAGGAGATCGAAGAATGAAGAATCGTAGACCGCTTGAAGATCAGATAGCGTCATTAGATTTTGTCGGGCGCGGCGGACTTTGTAGGGCGCCTGGCTCAGGCGCCTGAGCCAGGCGCTCTACAAAATCCAGTCACAACCCATAGCTCCATTTCCCGGTTGCCGAACTTAGGACGGGAAGCTCGTTCATCATGTACTGGGTCTTACCGATCGCGCCGATCATCCTCGTGCCAGTCGCCTGATACCAATATTTTGACATGCTCTCGGCCGTGTAGCATCCCCACGCCTTCACCTCGGCATCCTTGACAAAAATTCCCTGCCGAAGTTTCTGACTGAGGTCAGACTGATGCAGCCACGCCTTCGAGGCACTGCCAATTTGGTTGCTATAGTCGAACATAAAGCATGCTTTGTTCGAGTGGCCAAAGTAATCGAAGGAAGCGATCTTGTAGCGCGAACGATCTTGACCGCGATTCAGATAGTCGCACATCTGATCCGCGGTATAAAAATAGATAAGTTTCAGACCGTACTTATCCCGCACCGACTCGATGACGCTGAATAGGCTCTCATTTTCCTGCTTCTGCCGCCGTTGGTAAGCGGGAGCATAAACAAGCCAGGTGATCCGAGCCGTCGGTCCGTACTGCTGCCGCAGCTGTTCGATCCGGAGCCGGCTGGCGCGGACAAAATTCAGCCACCAGTGATCGTGCGGCTCGACCTTGTACTTCTCCCACTCTGCCAGTGACACACCACCCGTGACCACAATATGCTCACCGCGGTCTTGGGCCAAAGCCGAAACCGTCAGCAGTAGCCCCAGCCAAATCAGGGAGGCAAAATTACGCTTGTCGAACGCATGAATGAAACGCTGAGCCATGGAGTATTGGAGTGATGGAGTATTGCAAAACAAAAAACAACCAGAATCGGCTTGAGTAAATTCTAGTGTACCAATCTTCTTCCTCATTGCTCCATTCCTCCAATACTCCAGTACTCCAATGCTCGTTGTTGCTTACTTTCTTAGAAAGTCGT
>JBAUZZ010000058.1:0-4860 GCA_049585495.1 Chthoniobacterales bacterium
CCACGATCCGGAACCGGCTCGGCTGATTATGCCACCACCGGTCATTATTTGGCCACTGCCGACGCTGGCTCAATATTGAGCCGCCACCCAAGACCTCGTGGCGATCAGCCGCCACTTACCACATGAGATCAGTGCAATTTTGTGGCTTGGACGCCATCGCGATCCAATCGAGTAAGGTACGAATGGAATAATCCCGCCTCGTTGGGGATATAAATAGGTGAGCCGCCAACAATCTGTATCGGGCGGGTACATCAACCACGAGGAAACTTATGAAAATCGCGTGCTCGAATCACCGAGCTAACTGCGCCCGCTTGCTTCTTGCCGGACCCGTCAGTGTTGCAGCACTCGCTCTCCAACCGGCGTTGGTAACTAGTCTCAAGAGCGAGCAAGGCCGTAGCATCCGCCTGGCGCAAGCGTCGTCAATCTCGACGCAAGCGTCAAAGGCTCAAATAGAAGCCGATAGACTACTGAACGACATAGTTTATCGCCGTGTAGTATCGCCAGAGGAGATAACTTCTGCGCCTCCAATCAATTTATGAATGAACACCACTCGGACTCACAAGCAAAGGGATACGGACGCCAGAAAAAAACCGCGCGCCCGTGAAACCAATCGTGCGGCGCGCTTTGATCGGTCTGCTTTGCGGTAGTGTTTCAAGCTTCTTTCTCTGTTTCACCCTCGGAAATGTCGGCTTAGGACTGGCCCTCGGCGCTCTACTTGGCATTGCCCAGACCTTCTCGTTCTTTGACCTGGAAGGCGGTTCGGCCATCGATCGTGCGATGACATGTGCGGCCCTCGGCTTATTTTTTTGGGCTACCATCAACGTTATCTTACTCCCGATGGCAGCGCCACAAGGGCCACAATGGACCGCGGAAGAAATGCGCGCCCTTTTTCCTGCACTGATCGGCTGGGTGTTATTCTGTTTCCTTCTTGGGGCCCTGACTCAAGCGGCTCGGCGGGCCAGTGAGCACTTTCTTGGTCCAGAGTCACCGCGCCGCGCGCCTTCCCCGCCGGCAAAAACAACCCAGGTAATTATTCTCGGCGGCGGCTTCGCCGGGGTTACGACAGCGGAGCATCTAGAAAAGCAGTTCCGAGATGATCCGACGGTCTCTTTTACCCTGGTCAGTGAGACGAATTCATGGCTCTTCACGCCGATGCTTGTTGAAGTTGCCGCGAGCGGATTGGAGCCCACGCATATCACAACCCCTTTGCGCACAAGCTTGAAACGCACGCGCGTGTTGCGAGGTAAAGTTACGAGCATTGATCTGGAGGCCAGACGAGTTCAATTGAGCGAAGACGGGCCACAAAGCGGGCAGCATTATGATCACCTGGTTCTTGCGCTCGGTTCAGTCTCTAACTATTCAGGCAACGCTGCAGTTGCCGAAAATGCGCTCGAGTTCAAAACGCTTTCGGACGCGATGCGCATCCGTAACCATGTCATCGACGTCTTTGAACGCGCTGATGCAGAGTCTAGCTTGGAGCGGCGCCGGGCACTGTTAACGTTCGTGGTTGCGGGCGGGGGCTTTTCAGGGGCGGAACTCGCCGGCGGTCTTAACGATTTCGCAAGAGGGATGATTGCCGATTATCCAAGTCTATCGGCCGCCGATCTGCGTATTGTCCTCGCCCACTCGCGAGAACGAATCTTACCAGAGTTGAGCAAGTCTCTCGCTGATTACGCCATGCAGCGAATGCACGAACGAGGTGTGACGTTCAAACTAAACACGCGGGTCACCGATGCCGGACCTGGTTCGATAACCCTGAGTTCAGGAGAAGAAATCGTCACAGAGACGTTTGTGTGGACCGCCGGTGCTACCCCAAGTCCGATCCTCCAAAAGCTGCCAATTCATCACGATAACCGAGGCGCGGTGTTGGTGGACCGAACGCTCGCGGTGCCGGGCTACAGGAATGTCTGGGCTCTCGGTGACGGCGCATCGGTACCGGATACTAAGCCCGGGAAGACGTGTCCGCCAACTGCTCAGGCCGCAACAAGACAGGCAGCCTTCCTGGCTACGAATATCCGGGCAAGTCTGCTTGGTCGTCGACTGAAGCCATTTCGTTTCCAATCGCTCGGCAGTTTGTGCGTAGTTGGCCACCACACAGCCTGCGCCGAGATCCTTGGTCTCAAATTCAGCGGCCTCTTTGCCTGGCTTCTCTGGCGCGGCGTCTATTTGACGAAGCTGCCGGGCTTGGAACGCAAGGTGCGCGTTTTGACCGACTGGACGCTCGAGCTCTTCTTTCCTCGGGACATCGTGCAAACCATTGATTTTAACGGTTCTGGTTCGCGTCAAAACGAGCTGGGAGTAACACTCAGATGAAAAGAGCCATCGTGTGTGTTCTCCCGGTCGGCGTCGCGGGCGGCGCCCTGTTGAGTTTAGCTGGTTTGGTTACACCCGTTATCGGAATTTCCCTCGGCTGTCTCTATGGATTGATATTTTGCCTGGTCGCTGGCCGACGTGCTAGTACTCCTGGGGGAGGCCTCTTATGGGGTCTCGCATTCGCGCTGGTGTTGTGGCTGGTGGGCCCAGCCGCCATCGGACCATTATTTGTGTCCGCGTTACCGGAGTCGGCGACGATGTTAGACACAGTCCGCGCTCGCTTTCCGGACCTGGTTGGTTATATCTTGTTCTTTGGTGCACCACTTGGCATCTGTCTTGGCACCGTGAATCGGTTCCCGACGCTGCAACGGGTTAGAGCAGAAAAATTCGATCTGTCCCGCTCCGCTGTGGTCGGCGGGCTAGCCGGCCTAGTCGGTGGATGGGCGTTTGGCCAGTGGATGGCGAAGACGAATCATTTTCCTTTGATTGCAGGGTTGATTCATCTCCGGTCCCCCAATGCTGGGATTGCGTTACATTTTGTCATCGCGTTCATCATCGGCGCCTCCTTTGGCTTGCTCTTTCAGCGCGACGTTCGCGGGTATGGATCTTGCCTGGGATGGGGATTGGGTTACGGAATTTTCTGGTGGTTTCTCGGGCCGATGACGATCATGCCGCTCTGGCAGGGGCGCAGGCTTGACTGGTCTTATCAACACGGTCAGGAATTGTATGGATCGCTGGTCGGGCATATTGTGTACGGGTTGATTGTGGGTGTCATTTATGCCGCGGTTGACCGGCTTTGGTGTGCTTTGTTTATCGAGAGCGATCCGATCAATCGCCAACCAGAAGCTCCTGGGTCACGCACATTGCGCTCCATCGGTTGGGGAGCCTTGGCCGGACTGGTAGGCGGGTTGGTGTTCTTGCCGATTATTGCTGCGGTTACCGGCCTGGCCAATATCGCAGGACTCGTCGGTAGTACATCGCCGGCAATTGGGGTAATGGTTCATTTATTGAGTAGCGGGTTGATCGGCATCAGTTATGGGCTGCTCTTTGAACGTGAGTCACCCGACTTTGCTGCCGGCATCGCCTGGGGTCTGCTGTACGGTTTGGTTTGGTGGTTTGCGGGCAGACTAACTCTTTTTCCCATTCTACAGGGTTTGTCTTTCACCTGGACCCACGAGGCAGCCGCTGACGCTCTTCCCTTGATGGTAGGTCATCTTATCTATGGGGCGGTGACCGCGGTTGTTTTCCTGGCATTCGAACGCCACCATCGCGATTGGCTGCTATTAGATCCCCGTTTCGCGGCCAGAGAAGCGCGCCTTCGGCGGCCAATCGGAACACCAGCTCCAGCGCTTTGGTTGTTTGCTTCAGGCCTTGGGGTGCTGCTCCAAATCATTTTAACCTGATCTATCAGGCGAATACCCGTGGTTGACTGCCCTTAGGGCTGATTTGGCGAAGCGTCCAGCAGGGAGCATACCGTCGCTCTCATCGCATCATTCGGCGCTGGTGACGGTCCGACACACGCTTTTCAGAAACTAACCAGCGTCTGTACAGCAGCCAGGGAATAAGGACCGACGAAAGAGAGTATTTAACTATGGAGTTATTAAATGCAATTAAATCAACACATAGATAAAACGGCCCGTCCTTGGAGCAACGCTAAAATGCTGAATGACCGCTGTTCCGGCCTATTCTTCGACGACATTGGACGAGCGGCGTTGCTAGCGGTGATCTTTGGTTTAGCGCTCGTGCTTGCAACCGGTTGTTCCTCAACGGGCGGAGGTGTTAAGGCGGGACTGATATCTCCGGTAACAAGTGCGCACCAGGGTTCGGTTCGTGAGGACGACGGTTTTTACCAACCACCACGAAGTCCCGGATTTAACGATTTGACTGGCAGTTAAATGAGTTAAGGAATGTCGCCGACAAAATAGGTGATCGCGAACCGAGGGAACCTTCATATTATGCAGCCATTTCCATTGTTTATCGCAGAATCGCAGACCGCGAAGAAAAGACTCCTCAAGATTTTCGAATTGGCCGGCGATGGCAATTCTTCCCTGGAACACGACGGAGTGACTCAGCGACTGCCAGCTTTTTTGCACGGTCGCGAGGGAAGAGCGACGGCGAAGTCAACCTAAAAGGCATCGTGGTCTTTGACCCACTTCGCGAGTAATTGTGGTGTGGTTTCTGATGATATGCCACCGGCAGGACGGGTTCTCTGTTTTGGAGCCTATCTGGCGATGTACAGTGGATTTGGATGGTGGTCCACGACAGAGAGGGAGGCGAGGCGCTCAACTCGTTGAACAAGCGAAGTGTGGAGGCCCGGCTTTCGCGGAGGGCGCGCCTTCAGAGACCTGCCCGACCGTTCAGTCAGTCGACCTACTTTGGGGAAAGAACTGGAGTCTGATCGCCGTCATCGACTTCCTCGCAGGACCGGACTTGTCAACAGTCAATCCCGGGAATGGTGTGAGGCGTCGAATGCAATGATACAGGCAGGGGGACGCAGCTCTTCGAAACGGTGCGGAGTCGTTGAGGTTTTTTCGATCAGCTCTTCAG
>JBAUZZ010000059.1:0-2846 GCA_049585495.1 Chthoniobacterales bacterium
GTTTAGGCTCATCCGCCGCGGCGGATTCGCTCTTACTTCTCACCAATCACGTTTGGTTGCAGCTCCGCCAGGCTGTGATTTGTCATTTGTCATCCGCGAAGCGGCAGACTGCGGACTTCAACTGTACCGATCAAGTCGGAATTGTGCTTTAACTCCAGCCGCGTCCCCGGGGTGTCCGAGCTGCGCCGAACGAAGCCGAGTCCAATCCAGGCGCCGATACGCCGGCTGAGGCAAGCACTGGTGACCTTCCCAACGATTTTTCCATCACTTGAAGCCATTTGCGCGCCTGTGGGGATTTGTTCGCCTTTGAGGAGGCGAAGGCCACGCAAGTGCCGATTAACATGACCTACGCTCTTGATGCGGCTGATTATCTCCTGGCCAAGGTAACAACCTTTCGTATAGCTGATCGCGCGATCGTCCAATCCGGCTTCGACCGGGATGACGTCTTCCGTGAGCTCCAATCCCCATTTCGGGATGCCGCGCTCGATGCGGAACTCTTCGAGTTGATCAGAAGTAAGCGGCTCTGCCCCTATTTGGCTCAATACCTTCCCCATTAGCCGCACGGGAAAATAAAGATCGCGCCCGAGCTCTCCAAAACGGTTCGATTGCACGACGTTGACCTCGCGCGGCATCTCTTCGGGGACAGCCTGGTCAAGCAAGTGCAGCAGGCCGAATTGGTCAGTGAGGTCTTCGAGCGTTACGTCATCCGCAATAATATAGCGTTCCAGTCGTGCCGCCAGGTCCTCGCGTAAGACGCTCTCCCAGTCAAGAATAAACCCATCATCTGCCGCAGCGACATACAGGTCGCCGGAAAGTTTGCCTTTCGCGGTCAAAGCACACGCGTAAATAGCCTCCCCGGTTCGGAGCTGGTGGAGATCATTCGTTAGTTGACCGTTCAAGAAACGAAGGCGGTCTTCACCAACGACGCGAAATTTGGCTCGGCTGGCAAGATCGATGAGCATTTTGGAGTGGAGAATATGGACCGCGTGTTCGGGAACTGTGAAATCTAGACATGCGAATCGTTCGAAGCAATCTGGCAAAGAAAAATCAGGGGGTAGCCCTGGAAGGGCGAAATATGTATAGCCTGGGCGAAGCCCCAGGATTGGGCAAAAAAGAGTCGATCAAGCGCTGAAAGCGCGCGACAACAGCATCTGAGAGCCATGCGACGCAAGGTAATTCTCGGACTTGTCCCGCCCCTACAGGGCTCGGCTTCTTTCGTTTGGAATTCCTGGGGCTTCGCCCCAGGCTATAGATATGTCGCGCCTCCGGCGCTGAGACCTGTGCCGCAACGTAAATTTGACGCACATTGTGAGGTGCCGGACGAAATCGCCTACCGATTTCCTCCAATCCTCCAATCCTCCATTGCTCCATAACACGCCGACACCTCCCAATTGCGCCGATAACACAGGGAATCCTGGAATAAAATCGGGGGTGAGACGGTAAGCCCTATGGGGTATTATAGCGGCCGCCGTTAATGAATGACGAGAAACTTCGCTCACGTTTCGAGAGCCAGATGCTGCCGCTCATGGGTGAGGCGTATAACCTGGCGCGGTGGATGATGAAAAACGATCAAGATGCGCAAGATGTGGTTCAGGAGGCTTATCTCCGGGCCTTCCGATTCTTTGGGGGATATCACGAAGATACGGGGAAGGCCTGGCTGCTCAAAATTGTTCGCAACGTTTGCCTGAACCATTTCGCCCACCGGGCAGCCGAGGACAACGTTGTGCCGATTGATGACAATAGTATGGAGGTGGAGGACCTGGCGCCACTACCGTCAGCGGCCCTGGCGCAAAAGGGCGCGATCGATGTCGTGCGCGCCGCCATCGAGGCTTTGCCGGCTGATTTTCGTGCGGTGATCGTTTTGCGCGAAATTGACGGACTCTCTTACAAGGAGATTGCGGAGGTGACGGACTTGCCGATCGGAACCGTGATGTCACGCCTGGCGCGCGCCCGCCAACATCTCGCCGGCCTTCTCGTAGAGAAGAAAGAATTGGGTCAACTATGAACTGTCAGGATTGCCGGGACTTTCTCGACGCTTACCTGGATAACGAGCTGGATGCAGCTACTGCAATTCGCATTCAGCAACACCTGCAGGAGTGCCGGGAATGCCAAGAGGCTTTGAGATCGCGTCAAGCGTTGCAGACTTTGCTGCGCCGGGAGGAGCTCCGTTTCGAGCCTCCATCCGAGCTCCGGGATAGGGTGACACGCGTTCTGGCGTCTCCTAGCCGCGGAATCGCCGCGGTCCAGTCACCGCCCCGGACGGCACGTATTATTCCGCTATTTGTTCCGTTGGCTATCGCGGCGGCGCTGGTTTTATGCGCTGGAATAGCATGGTTCAACGCGGGAGCCCTGCTTCGTCCCGCGGCCGCGGAACCGCTGGTTGCGGAGATAACCTCCAGCCACATTCGTTCGCTTTTGGCGGATCATCTTCTTGACGTTACCTCCTCTGACCAGCACACGGTAAAGCCCTGGTTCGCTGGCAAAATCCAGTACTCACCACCAGTGAAAGATCTGTCCGCGGCAGGATTCAAACTAGCTGGGGCGCGCCTGGAGTACATCAATAGCAAAGACGTCGCCGCCCTCGTTTACCTGTATAACAAACACATAATTAACCTGTTTGTCTGGCCGCTGAGCGAAAAGGGAAACCCCGGTGAATCAACTTTCACGCGGGACGGGTATAATTTGGTGCACTGGGAGAAGGACGGGATGACGTATTGGGCCGTTTCCGATGTTGCCCTGGATGTGTTAAAGAAGTTTTCCGACACGATTCAGGGATAGGTAAAAGCTCAAAGATCCGAACGCCTTAAGCCCTGGAAGGGCGAAATAATCATGGCCTGGGGCGCCAG
>JBAUZZ010000060.1:0-4886 GCA_049585495.1 Chthoniobacterales bacterium
CATAGGCGCCGCCGCGGGAGTAAATCGCCAGAGCCTTCTTGTCCGTCATCAGCCCTTTGCAGCCCTCGGCTGGTGTATAGCTGAAGGTATAGCCCGGCTGAACTAACACGTCGATATAGTGCTTCAGGATGTAAGGAATCCCAAAGTTCCACATCGGGAGGGAGAACAGGTATTTATCGGCTTCCTTAAAATGCGCGATCACCTTTTCCACCGTTCTCCAAGCGTCCTTTTGCTCTTGCGTATGGGACTGTCCGTGCATAATCGCGTACTTGGCGTAGAGCGCCGGCCCGTCAAATGGAGGTAACGACGCCGTCCATAAATTGAGATGCTCAACGGTATCGGAAGAATGGCTCTACCGCCCTTTTTGGAATCATGACGGCGAACCACGAATAGGCGCCAATTTACGTGAAATCACGGCTTTAGTTCGTCCCATCAGTATCCATTCGCGGTGAGAAAAATCCCCGCAAAAGTGCCTTCTCTAGCCGCGCTGGAATCGTGCAGCAAAAAGTTTTGCGTTCTATCCAGAATGGTTGTTTCGTCATTGCACGATGGGAAAAACCCTCTTTGAGAAAGTATGGGAGACACACGCAATCCGGGATTTGCCGAACGGCCAGACCCAGTTGCTCATTGGTACTCATCTCATCCACGAGGTCACGAGTCCCCAGGCGTTCGCTATGCTTCGAGAATTGGGGCTCTCCGTTGCCTTTCCGCACCGGACATTTGCGACGGTCGATCACATCATCCCGACTGATCAACGCACAGAGCCTTTTTCGGATCCGCTGGCTGACGCGATGATCAAGGAACTACGAAAGAACTGCGCGGAATTTGGCATTACCTACTTTGACGTTGCCTCCGGGAGGCAGGGTATCGTTCATATCGTGGGCCCGGAACAAGGTATCACGCAACCAGGGACTACCATCGCCTGCGGCGATTCGCACACTTCGACCCACGGCGCATTTGGCGCAATCGCTTTCGGGATCGGCACCAGCCAGGTGCGCGACGTCTTGGCGACCCAGACGATGGCCATTGGCAAACTAAAGGTGCGCCGGATTAACGTTTACGGGAAGCTGCCAGCGGGAACCTACGCCAAAGACGTTATCCTTCATATCATTCGCAAGCTGGGCGTAAATGGCGGTAACGGGTTTGCCTACGAATACGGTGGCGACGTTTTCGACCGATTCACCATGGAGGAGCGAATGACCGTCTGCAACATGTCCATCGAAGGTGGCGCGCGCGCCGGATACGTCAACCCGGATGAGACAACGTTTGCCTACCTGCATGGCCGGCCCTACAGCCCAAAAGGCACGGAATGGAAAAAAGCAGTTCACCGGTGGGAGGGATACGCCTCGGATTCTGACGCGACTTACGACGACGTTGCCAATTTTGACGCTGGCGAGATTGAGCCGACAGTCACGTGGGGGATTAACCCCGGGCAGGCGATTTTTATTTCCGAGCGGTTGCCTACGCCCGAAACGGCGTCCGAAGATCAGCGTGCATCCCTTGCGGAAGCTTTGGAACACATGAAATTGCGACCAGGGCAGCCAATTAAAGGCACTCCAATCCAAGTCGCATTTCTTGGCAGTTGCACGAACGGCCGGCTTTCGGACTTCAAGGAAGTCGCAAAATACATCGAAGGTCGTCATGTCGCACCAGGGGTCAAGGCAATTGCGGTTCCTGGCTCGCAAGGGGTCGGGGTTGCCTGCCAGGAATTGGGGATTGATCGCATCTTCCGCGAGGCGGGCTTTGAATGGCGTGAGGCCGGATGCTCAATGTGTCTCGCCATGAACCCGGATAAACTGGTCGGCGATCAGCTTTGCGCCAGTTCGAGCAACCGGAACTTCAAGGGGCGGCAAGGGAGTCCAACAGGCCGGACTGTGCTGATGAGTCCGGTTATGGTAGCGGCGGCAGCAATCACGGGTCAGATCACCGACGCCCGAGACCTGTTTGTCGGGTAATCAGACCTCTCCAATTGAGATATCTTATGGCCTTGAAAGAGATTCGCAAAGTGACTGGGACTTGCCTCCCGATTCCTGGGGATGACATCGATACGGACAGAATTATCCCGGCCAGGTACTTGAAGTGCGTCACCTTCGAAGGGCTCGGAGAGTTTTTATTTTACGACGTGCGTTTCGACGAAAACGGGCGGCCAAAGCCCTGCACCCTGAATGATCCGCGATACAGTGGAGCGACTATCCTGGTCTGCGGTAGAAATTTCGGATGCGGCAGCTCGCGTGAGCACGCTCCGCAAGCGATCTACCGTTATGGGTTTCGCGCCATCCTCGCCGAGAGCTTCGCGGAAATATTCTTCGGGAATGCCACTACATTAGGTATCCCCTGCGCAACTGCCTCGCGAGACGATCTTGGTCGGATTCGCCAAATGATCGAGTCCGAACCAAAGTGTGAGGTGACAATCGATTTGGCCGCCGAGACAATCCAGTGCGGGCGCGAAGTTTTCCCGGCGTCGATGCGCTCGAGCGCGCGGGAGGCACTCATTCGCGGCCGTTGGGATCCCATCGGCGAGCTCCTGGAGGTTCGCAACCTGGTTGAAGAGCGGGTGGCACATTTACCATACATGGCACCGCGCTAGCCCGCCTGCGCCGCTCGGACGAACCTCGCCCCCTCGCCCTGGTCTGCATCGCTCACAAATCGTACAGAAGCACGCAAAGAAGATTCTCACAGAAGCTCTCAAAGGTCTCAAAGATTGGGTTTGGCTGGGTCGAAGGCTGGTTTTGGGTCGTGCGCCGACCGTGAAGTGCAACAGATCTCCTGGCATTTCGCGAAAACAGGACATTTCCGGAGAACGATTGCCGAGTGCGCGGCGAGCGCCTCTAGGTAAATGAATTCCCTAACGGTCTCGAAGCCCGGGACCAATGCCCTTTGAGATCTCTGAGAGCTTCTGTAAAAATTTTCTTCGCGTGCTTCTGTGAGAATTGTGAGATTGCGGGCTAGCTCCTTGAGGCTCATTTGCCCCGCTTCGCGACGCGAAGCGGGACGAATTCGCCCTACCGGATTTTCGCGCTTCGCTTCAATGAGATTAGCAGGCCGTCAATGCCCTTGCTTCGAAGCACTGGAACAAGGATCGAGACAAGGTCGGGATGAATGGCAACGGCGACGTTATAGCGCTTGGCGCCGCTATCTTCAGCCGGGTTCAAAACCGCGTCGGGCAGCGTATTATCACCGAGAATCAGACCGCCGTCACGGAGGAGCGGCACAGCCTTGCGCAAGTAGTCCACATAGCGGTCCTTGTCTGCGTCAATGAAGATCAGGTCGAACGGTGCGCTGTTTTCCGCCTCTATCCGAGAGAGGGATTCCAACGCCGGACCGGTCCGCACCTCGACTTTTTGCGTTAGCCCGGCACGTTCAAGATTACGCCGGGCGACTTCGGCATAGTGCGGGTCAATCTCCAGCGAGATCAGCTTCCCCTCCGGGGGTAGAGCACGAGCCAGCCAGATCGTGCTATAACCGCCGAGCGTGCCAATCTCCAGAATACGCCTGGCCCCGCCAATGAGAGCCAACACGTGCAGCAGCTTTCCCTCGCTGGCAGAGACACTTATTTCCGGCAGTCCTTCCTGCTCCATTTCCTCCCGCGCCGCCTGCAGGGCTTCGTCCTCCGGTGCGAACAGCGGGCTGAGGTAACGATGGTAACTTTGTGGTGTCTTTTCTGGTTGGTTCATTCTTCTTCTGCCTGGGCTAGGAAAAGGGGACTGTATATCTTGAGGCTCTCCACCGCCATACCGATTCTGCGAATTTAGCTAGTCCGGCAGCGCCGATACGCCAACGCGCCGACCAAAGCCAGTACCATTCCGATGGGAAGACGAAGGCGGGAGTTCATGAAGATTGAGAGCAGAGTGTTTATCTGCTTAAACCGCTTTTGCAATCCCCGGTTGCGAACTATCCGGTCCCCAGCGCGGCATCAACCGCCGGCGGAAAAAGCTCGGTCACCTCCCCTTCCAGCCGCAGCGACACGCCCGGCTCGTGATCGTGTTCCGTCTCGCCTCGATTGATAATGACGTAAGGAATACCGCGCCGTGCGCTCAACAGCGGAAAAGAAGCGGCCGGGTACACCGATAGCGTCGAGCCGAGCGCTATGACCAAATCAGCGTGGCGTGCCCCTTCCTCGGCGCGTTGGAAAGTGTGTGGGTCGAGTCCTTGGCCGAAGCTGATGGTCGCCGGTTTTAGAAAACCACCGCATTTGCAAAGCGGTGGTTTACGATGCATCCGGAAATACTCAAAATGGGGTTCGGGATCTCCACGCCAATGACAGCTCTGGCATTCGACCAATGCGTTTGTCCCATGCAGCTCAACCAATTTGTCGGCACCTGATCCAGCAAGCGAGTGCAGGCCGTCAATGTTTTGAGTCTGCAACATAAACAGCTTACCGGCCCTTTCCAGTTTCACGATCGCCGCATGTACCGCGTTCGGCCGCGCCTGCTTAAATGCCGGCCAGGACTCTAACTTGTAGTCCCAGTGCTCGATCCGCGCTGCTTCCGAGCTCATGAAATCCTGATAATAGACCGGTTGCCGTCTGGTCCAGACTCCGGCCGGCCCGCGAAAATCTGGAATTCCGCTCGCGGTGGAGACGCCGGCTCCGGTAAAGATCAACATCCGGTCCGCCGTCTGCAGGAACTTGACTAATTTCTGGAGATCTGCACTCACCTCAGCCAGGAAATATAGATTAGGAGAGCTGGAGTTGCAGGAGTGATTGTCGGGCGGGCGATCCGCCTAGCCAGCATCGCTCCCTAGCGCGGCGGAGCTGCAACCGAACGTGATTCGTGTGAAATGAGGTACTCGGGGGTCGATGTAACTAAGGAATGTCGGTAGGGCGAATCCGCCGCGGCGGATGAGCCTAAACCGCAAATGTTGTTAGCCCCTTGAGGCTCATTTGT
>JBAUZZ010000061.1:0-40810 GCA_049585495.1 Chthoniobacterales bacterium
CTGTCCCGGAGGGGGTGACAACATCCTGGTGGAATGTAACTGGGGGCGATTCTATCAGCCCAAGCAAGCCTAGGGTAGAGATGGGAGACTCCAGGCCATATCGCTGGGCCACAGCTCGCAAGCTGATAGGCGGAGCATTTGCCCCCGCCAGTTTGGCCGCCTCGAGCACGCTTTTCATGGAAACCGCCTAGTTGAAATTTTCAGTCGAGCCATATGGACACAGCTGGCACTCATGATCTCATTGCAGAGCAATTAAGATCGGAATCATTCCCTGGCCTGATTCCAGAGGACGAAGCGCCTTTCCGATAACGGCGCCGAAGGCCTTCAGCGGGTCACCGGCCTTCATCGCGTGCCCTGGAGTAGGCGATGTCGTCAATAGATCCCCCACACCGATGGACCCAAAACCAGTGTCCACTTTGCAGTAGACCCTTCCCATTAGGGCGATGGGCATCCTGGCAGCTTGGGATTGCCGCCTGCCCAGGATCAGGCCCGGCTTGCAGCCCCCAGCGCCAGCGATGACGCCGGCCACTCTCTTGTCGTAGGCCTGGCTGCTGGGCTGCATGACCTCTTCCTGGTCGATCACAACAACGGTTCCAGGCTCAATGATATCAGCATCCGTTACCGCAAAGTCTTCAGCGCAATCGCCGTTTGTCAGAATAATGTCCTCTTTGACGCCGAGCTTGCCATCGAAATATCCGGCCCAGACACCTCCTCTGCCATAAACGCCGGTGGCATTGTCACTAATGCCTGCAACGGCGTTCCCATTGGGAGCGAGGCCGAGGACGCCGGCTTTGCCCTGTGCCCCTGTGTAGCCGACGATCGCGTCACTCTGCGCGCTATCTCCATGTACGCCATTGCCCGTGTCGCTGTGGGCGTGCACGCCTTCGCCACTCGTGCTGGTACCAACCACGCCAAAACTCTTGCCAATGCCGCAGACGCCGGTGGCATTGTCACTAATGCCCGTTACGGCGTTCCCATTCGGAGCGAGGCCGAGCACACCTGACTTACCCTGCGCCACTGTGTAGCCGACGATCGCGTCACTCTGCGCGCTATCTCCATGTACGCCATTGCCCGTGTCGCTGTGGGCGTGCACACCTTCGCCACTCGTGCTGGTACCAACCACGCCAAAACTCTTGCCGATGCCGCACACACCGGTGGCGTTGTCGCTAATGCCCGTGACGGCGTTCCCATTCGGAGCGAGGCCCAGGACACCTGCCTTACCAGCGGCGGCAGCAAAACCGACCACCGCATCACTATTTTTACTGGTCCCATAAACGGCGTTGCCGCTTACGCTGTTGCCTTCCACACCATACCCGCCCTGGCTGCTGCCGGAGACGCCGGAACCAGCTGTGCTGTTTGTTCCTTTAATACCAGGGACAGACGTTGTGGAATCGCCTTCGTATGGATTAGACATGATTTTTTTCCTAGTTGTTTTTTGATTTGCCGCTTCAGAGCGGGATTTCGCTGTTCGTCATGGGGTTACAACGGGATTGGGATTTCCGACTTTCAGTAGTTCTCCAAAATCTTTGCGTCGCCGAGCTCTAGGACAGCCCCATTAAATCTCGGACACTGATGCTTGCACCACCGGGGTCGAGCGAGCGAAGACCGGGATTCAGTGTCAGTTGATGCGCCTGCAAGAACTGTTTCAAACTGTACGGTGCAGAACCGCCGACCCTTTCACGCGTGACAGACCATGTCACCGTGTAGTCGGAGTTACTGCCGCAGCCGGAAGGCGAATCCGAACCCGGATAGCGCAGGCTTTTTCTGAATCTGACTCCTCCGGTAGAATTGATCAGCGTATCCCACTGACTTTTTGTCCTGCCTACGGCATCTGCTGCCACAAATCCATCGCAATCGGGAAATACAAAGCTACCGATATCGACAAAGATGCTTTCGAAAAAGACCGTGCTCCAATCTGAGGTATCCGCGAAAGGATTATCCTTGTCCAACATTGGTATGTCGGCGCCCGCTTTGCCCGAGGAAAAGTTGGCGAAGCCCGTGTCAGCCCCACTGGTCTTAATGGTATCATCGACGCTTTGGGCAAGGAGTCTCTTGTTGAGTGTCTCCAGGTCAACAGATAGTTTTGAGGCATCGCCGTTGTAAATCTCGTAGCTGAAAGCAACCGGGCTGGCCGGATCGCTGATACACACGGACCGATAGGAAACATTGATCCCGTGATCACCATTGTTTACGTCGCCCGCGGAGAAAGACTGTATTGGAAACTGACGTTTTCCGACCTGCAGTCCGAACGCCACTTGGTCGGTATCTTCGTGGCGTGAGCGTGTGTTGGCGATCTGGAAATCCTCCAGCGCGAATGTATAAAGAGCCATGGCCGATCCTCGTTCTCCATTTCTTCAGTTCACGCCTTCATTGCAAAGCTACAAGAATCGGGATCAGTCCTCGGCCCGCTTTCAGTGGTCTCAAAGCTTTCCCTATTACCGATCCAAAAGCGCGGACAGGATCCTCGGCTTTCATGGCGTGCCCGGGCGTAGCAGACGTCGTCAACAAGTCACCTACCGCGACCGGCGCGCGCCCTGCATCCACTTTGCAATAGACCTTGCCAACTAGAGCAACGGGCAACCGACCGGCGGATGCTTGTTTTTTGTCGAGCACAATACCCGGCTTGTAGTCGCCTGCCCCGGAAATGACTCCTGCGACCCTGTTGTCGTAGGCCTTCCCGCTCTCCATCAAGCGTCCTTCCTCGTCGATCACCATCACGCTTCCCGGCTCGATCCGGGCCGATCCGGCGACGTCGAAGTCTTCGGCGCAGTCTCCGCCCGTAAGCACAACATCTACTTGCGCTCGCAGAGTGCCGGTAACCAAGACGTCGCCTTGGAATTGGCCAGCTAGGCCACCGGCAGAAGTGCCGAAGACTCCGGCACCGTTGCCTTTGGCGATGCCGAATAGCCCCGGACCATTACCCCTCTGCTCGCCATAGACGGCGGCTATGTTGCTGCTCGGATTCAGTTCGATGCCAGAGACAGCAGCGAATTGGGTTGAGTTGGTCTCGCCGTGCACCCCTTCGCCATTAGCGGAAGTGCCCCAGACTCCAACGCCGTTGCCTTTGGCGATGCCGAATAGCCCCGGACCATTACCCCTCTGCTCGCCATAGACGGCGGCAATGTTACTGCTTGGATTCAGCTCGATACCAGAGACGGCCGCGAATGTGGTCGAATTGGTCTCGCCATGTACTCCTTCGCCGTTGGCGGAAGTGCCGAAGACTCCGGCGCCGTTGCCCTTGGCGATGCCAAACAGCCCCGGACCATTACCCCTCTGCTCGCCATACACGGCGGCAATATTGCTGCTCGGATTCAGTTCGATTCCCGCGACGGCAGCGAATTGGGTCGAGTTGGTCTCGCCGTGCACCCCTTCGCCATTGGCAGAACCGCCAAAGACTCCACCGCCGCGCCCCTTAGCGATGCCGTATACTCCGGGACCATTACCCCTCTGCTCGCCATACACGGCGGCAATGTTGCTACTCGGATTCAGTTCGATTGCCGCGACGGCAGCGAATTGGGTCGAGTTGGTCTCGCCATGCACGCCCTCGCCGTTTGTGGATGTTCCCAGCACCCCTATTCCGTTACCGCTTGAGGCCGTGTTTCTCCCAGTAAGTCCGGCCGGAGTCGTTGTAAGTGAGTCGCCCTCGTATGGATTAGACATGATTTTCCTAGTTGTTAGGTTCGATCGGCCCCAGATTGGTCGATTGGGATTGCCGATCTTCAACTCCTGTACAACGGCAAAAGCGTCTCCGAAGTTTCAGGAATTCTGCAAAATCTTCTGACCTTAAACAATTCTGTTCTTCATTAGCGCGAACAGGTATTCGCCGCTCTGAGCCCCTTCTTTGACCAATCCATTCTCAAGGGCTAGTGAGCGTCGAGTTACGCTATCGCCGACGTCTCCCCCGATGACGTCGATTTGGTTAGGACCGACACTGACTACAAGATCGCAGCGCGCCTCATAGTTGCCCCCATTTAAATTGTCATAGGCTATCCCCGGCTGGCGCGCCCAGCAGACCATATCTCCAACCACCGCCTGTGCTTCCGTTAATCTTACCCCCCAAAATCCCGCCGCTAGATTACCGTTGCGTTTGTCGATAATCGCCTGGCTTATGTAAACGGAGTCTTCGCTTGAATAGTGAAATTGCGCGCCCGCTCCCGCGCTGCGCATAATCCACGAGATGAATGGCGCTGACCAATACCAGCTATGATTACGTCCATCGATTCCGTCCAACCCAGCACCGTCTTTCCAATACGCCCCGATTCGCTGATACCAGCCATCTTCACCCTCCTTATGGCCGACCTGCTTTGGGAAACCACTGATATCATAGGTTTGACTCCCAAAGAAACTCCACTCTTGCAGGGCAATGGCCGCAACGTGGTCGGCGAAACTGCCAACCGGCTGGGCGACGGGCGGCGTACCCGTGCCGTCCACTGGCTGCACGGGTAGCGCGCCTCGGTTGGCTGGGGCGCTGAATGGCCACCGATTGCGCAGATCAGATTCGGTGCCTTGAAAACGATTCCAGTCAGCGCCAGGCAGCACGTCAACGGATGGCGCTCCAAATTTGCGCTTCTCATCATCGAATTGCCAGAGGGTATAGCCAGGCCATGTCTTAGTGGGAATCTCCAGCGGGCCATTGGTGTAGCGCGCATACCAGAGAGGGCATTTGCCAAGGAGCGCGTCGCCGTTTTCAATCCTTTGATCTTCCTGGAGGATAGAATGTCTCGCATAAAATATGGGATATCGATCAGGGTATCGCGGTTTCATAGCTTCATTAAAGCGACGCACGAAATCCCGGATCTGGTCTGCTGAAGCGGTGCCCCGGTCAGACTCTTCCCAATCTATTGCCAGCCCAACGCGCGGGTCGGCGCCATCTTCCATGGCTAGGAATGCCTTCAGCTGAGCACCAATATCTTCTGCACTGAGGAGGTGATAACCCGCCCAAAGAAACCCCATTCCAAGCGCCTGCTGCTTCCGCGCTTTGTAGAGGGCGTCTTTCTTGTAAGTGCCGCGCGAGGCCTCGTGCAGAATTACCCGTACGCCGCGCTTCCACGCGTCGTTTAAATCGATCGTCTTGTTACCGTCGAATATGTCGATTATGCCTTGGAATAGGTTCATAACCCTTCACCCCGTACAACGGGATTGGACTTTCAAAGTTTCAGACTCTCGCGCTTTTTCAGGAAATAGCAGTATTCGATAGCGATCAGCTAAGAAATGCTTCCGGCTCACACGTTAGATTGATGCACAAAACCAGCTCGGCCTTCACGTTACATGACCAAATGCAGGATCTATAGGCGCGGACATGAGTCTTTCCGCAAAGCGCATTCAATGTGAAGCGGTCCAAACGTTGGTGCTTTGTTAGACGGAGACAGATCAAGTGACGTGTCCGAACGCTCGTACGAATGGCCAGGTGCGGGCGGTTAGTAAAATCAGAGTTTGTACTACCAGTGGGTAATGGAAACGACCTGCCGGTTCATCTAAGATCCGAACCTGAACTACAAGGATCCGGTTAGGTAATCGATCAGCCGGTCAAGATTCGCCTCTCGTCAATTGAGCAGGGTGTACCAAAAGGGGGGTTCCGAATGGCAAGAATGGGGCATGCTCAAATCGTTTGACAGCAGTGCCAAATCAACAACACAACTAACGAGGAACTATGCCAAATGTTCCGAACGACTATCGCGCTGTCGAAGGATCAGAACGAAAGAGTCGGGCCGGTGCAAGACGCACCGCTGCAGCCGACCCGAACGAAATACTCACTGTCAGTGTGCGCGTCCGGAGACGGCCTGACGCGCCGCAACTTCCGGATTTGGCCGCTCTCAGTTCGACTCCGCTCGGCGAGCGGAAGTATCTTTCCAGAGAGGATTTTGCCAAAGAATACGGAGCATAAGAGAGGGACCTGGATGCAATAAAGGAATTCGCACGGGCCAACGGACTGGAAGTGGCGGAAGCCAACATCCCGCGCCGTACCGTCGTGCTCAAAGGGACGGTTACGCAGATGAGCAAGGCCTTCGCGGTGGATTTGGCAATGTATGAAACGGCAGAGGAAAAGTACCGCGGACGCGAAGGGCCACGGGCGGAGGAATCAGCGACATCTTCTATCCACCGAACTTCCCGCTGCCCCCTGGCAGAATTGGGTGACTATCCCGGGCTCGATAAACGACGGCCACATAGCGCGCGGCATCCCAGATATCGCCGGCAACGCCGATCCTGACAGCGGATACCAACTGGTTCAAAGCGGCATCAACATTGGCGCTGTGGGTGGCACCAGTGCGGCGGCTCCCTTGTATGCTGCCCTGGTGGCGCTGATGAATGCTAGCCTAGGTACACGGCTCGGCTGGCTCAATCCGGGATTGTACTCCGCCCCCTATGCAACGGTTTTCCGCGACATCAATGATGGCGGTAGCAATGCTGACGGTGCTCCGGGGTACACGGCCGGCCCAGGCTGGGATGCCTGCACGGGTCTTGGGAGCGTAATCGGCACATCGCTAATGCGAGACCTGACGCCGAAAAGTACCATCTGCAATCAAGCGGCACAGAGTATCACCAACGTGATAATCCATAATGGTCCACCATTTACAGTTGCGGGGTGGCTGGGAGTCCAAAGCCAACTTGAACAATGTGTGAGGGAAGGGTATCTGACCCAAGCAAGGGTGAATGCGCTGATTACCGAATACGAAAACTGGCTCAAGACCAGGGGTGGGCCGCCCAGATTGTAGCCCTTGGACTGTCCAAATTGCCGAGAGCAGCGTTCCTCTCTTGAAGATCGAATCGCTCCGACCACGAGTTGGTGGGTAGCCGGACAGAAATGTCGCCATGCTTGCACCCTGCAGGGCTCGAACCTGCAACCTACGGTTCCGAAGACCGTCGCTCTATCCAGTTGAGCTAAGGGTGCATCAAAAACTCCGAGTTCTCCTGGCAACTATGTGATCCCGGATATAATCCGAAGTCACATAATCTATCCAATTGAGCCACGGGTGCGGAGAGATCGCCGCCAGCGTCGGGATCGCCGTAAAGGGTGCGACCAGCAGGTGTGAGGTTGCGACGGTTTTGGGAAGTTGTCAACGCAGCGGAGAGATTTGAGCAGGGTGAGCAGGTCAAGCAGACTGAGCGGATTCAGCGGCTTGAGAGGTTTGCGGGTTCACTGAGAGAAATCTGCCAAATTCTGCCGAGGCTGTTGAACGCCGCCGAACTCCCTCGACCGCTGTCGTTCGTTGACGTTCGTTGATGTTCGCTGCTATAGTCCGGCCCGTTCTTGGGGCCATATCTTTTATGTTTTATCGGAAGCTGTTGATCGTTGTCGGCACGCTGGGAATCGTGTCGCCTCTGTATTCCCAAAACTCAAACTCGCCAACGAATCCGGGGCCGGTTTCGCCGGCGCCGTTCATTGCGGACCCCACTCAAGCGGAGAAACCGGCCGTAAGGACCGCGCCGACGCCTGCACCGGACTTGAGTTTTCCGAGCACACCAATGGCTCCGGCTGCGCCCAGGGCATCGTCGCCGCACGGAGCGGCGCCGGGGAATCAGGCGTCAGGCATCGCCCGGGCTATGCCGGTGTCGGCGCAGGAGATCCTCACCCGGCTACAGATCTTTCTGGACCAGAGATCTTTTGGTCCCGGTAAGATAGATGGACGCTGGGGCGAATTTACTGCCAAAGCGTTGCTCCGGTACCAGATCGCGAATGGCCAGAATCCGACCGGACAAATCGATTCGGACATGCAAAAGCAGCTCGAAGCAATCTTTCCCATCTACACCACCTACACCGTAACCGCGGATGATTTGACGCGGATTGATCCTTCCCTTCCGTATAAACCGCCCGAACAGGCGAAGAAGAAGGCGATGCCGTACCGATCGCTCAGCGAGTTCATTGGCGAACGCTTTCACTCGGATCCGGAGTTCATCGTCAAGCTTAACCGAGAAAAAAAAGTGGACTCTCTAAAGCCAGGCGCCACCGTTCGGGTTCCGAATGTTCCACCATTCCGGATCGAGGACTTCAAGGAGTTGGGCGACCTGCCAGTCAAGGCGGAACTCGCAAAGCGGGTGGTGAAGATCGATACCCGTTACCGGATGCTGGATGTCTATGATGGCGACAAGCTGATTTGTTCGTATCCGATTACGCCGGGTTCTACGAGGCTGCCTGCGCCCGTCGGGACCTGGCAAATTGTGAGCATCGCGACGATGCCGTGGTTTCGATGGGATGAAGCGATGCTGAATCACGGTGAGCGCAGCGAAAACTACTACAATATCCCGCCGGGACCGAGAAATCCGGTTGGGATTGCGTGGATCGGTCTGAGCAAACGAGGAATCGGAATCCACGGAACGAATAACCCGGACACGATCGGACGTGCAGGAAGTCACGGTTGTATCCGCCTGGCGAACTGGGATGCAGCGCGCGTGATTAATCAGGTCACGGATGGGATGACGGTTAAGATTTATTGAGCGTTTGGCGTTTAGCGTTTAGCGTTTTTTTAGTAGGGCGAGAATTTATTCGAGCCGCCTTTTAGGCGAGGTTCATCGCTCCGGTTCGCAATCAATCTAGAAATCAGCTCGAATAAATTCTCGCCCTACCGCGCCAAACGCCGAACGCCAAACGCTACGCCTTCACGAAGTTCGCCATGTCTGGCGGGAGCTGGGCAGTGAGCTCGAAGTTCTCGTGCTCAAGGGTGAATGCGAGGCGCGTCGCGTGCAGCGCCTGGCGAGGCAGCAGGAGCTTGCATTCGAGGGCCTTGGTCCACCCGCTGTTGATAAATTCAAGATAGCAGGTTTCATCGGGCCCATAGATTTTGTCACCTACGATTGGATGACCGGCGAAAGAGAGGTGGACGCGAATCTGGTGTGTCCGGCCGGTTTTTGGCTCGGCCTGAATCACCGAGAAAGCCCCTTCCTTTCGGGTAAATTGCTGCAGCACTTTGAATTCGGTGGTCGAGGGATATCCGTCTGGGTGTACAGCCTGCTTGAGCCAGATCCTTGAAGGCCGGACGCGCCCCTGACGGAGCAACGGCTGACTAACCGTGAACAGCTCCGCTTGCGGCCAGCCTGTTACAATCGCGGTGTATGTCTTCCGAATCTCGGACCGCTCCATCAGACGGTGCAATCGGTGAGCCGTCTCAGTTTTTTTTCCGACCAGCACGAGTCCGCTTGTCTCGCGATCGAGTCGATTAATCAGGGAAATCTTACCGCCGTTTAAAAGCTCAAAGGCGAGAATCTGTTTCAGTTCGTCCAAAACGGTCCTGGGGCCTCCCGGTTTCGAGGGATGAATCATCAGGCAAGGAGGCTTATCGCTAACGAGAAATTGGTCGTTCTCGAAAATGATCTGAAGTCGGGTCAATGCCAAAGAATAGGGCGTCGAAGAGAGGTAAGCAAAGGTGAGAGTTGAGAGGTGAGAGTTGAGGGGTAGCAGCGTAGTACCGCTTTGGTAGAGGCTCGTCCGAGGCGTCAGCTTGTTGAGCGGACAAGCCTTTTGTGGAGGGTAGGACTCCCGCCGAGCCGCTTGCGGTGTTGCTCCCACGGGGCGCGGGAGCGTGCTGGCATCGGCATAATTGCCCAAATCCCGAAATTCGGCGGCGACGGAGCGCCGCCCTCCAAGACAATTTCTGAATTTGCGACTAAGGGACGATGCCCTTTCCGGCGCTTTCCGATTGAATGAGTCTGGAATTCGGTGGAGAGCGTAGGACAGGAAATGATCGAGTTGAAACAAGTCACTCGCCGGTACCGTCAGGGGGAGAACGTCGTTTTGGCGCTGGATCGAGTCGATCTGCACATTGACAGGTTCGATATTGTCGCGATAACCGGAGAATCGGGATCCGGGAAGAGCACTCTGCTGCATTTGCTTGGCGGTCTTGACCGGCCGGATGAAGGAGAGATTTTGGTGGACTCGTTGGCCTTGGGCGCGGCTTCGGAACGAGAACTCACCAAGTATCGCCGCACCAAGCTGGGGATCATTTTTCAGTTTTTCAACCTGCTTCCGACCTTGAACGTTCTGGAGAACGTCTGTTTGCCGCTTGAACTCCAGGGAATGTCCCAGCGCTCTGCCAAAATCCGGGCCGAGGAGTTGTTGGAACTCGTCGGCCTGCAGCATCGGGCAAAGCATTTCGTTCACCAGTTGAGCGGCGGCGAAATGCAGCGAACAGCAATCGCACGCGCGATCATTCATCGGCCTAAGTTGGTGCTTGCTGACGAACCAACCGGCAATCTCGACGGGGAAAATGCTGGACAAGTATTGGCTGTATTCGAGCAGATCGCACGTGAAAGGTTGACTACGTTGGTAATCGTGACCCACAGCCTGGAGGTGGCTGGCGTGGCACGGCGGATCGTCCGGCTGCAGAGCGGTAGGGTTGAGGCGGACTCCACGATTGAGCGTCTTTCGAAGGTTTAAAATGGCGGGCGGCCCGCCCGACTTCGCAAAGCCTACGTCGTGGCCGCACATGAACCGCTGAATACCCGGCGACGACAGAGCGTCGCCCTCCAAGTTGCTTTCGACGGTCCATTGTGCTAACACGAACGCTTCTTTCATGGCTTTTTCTTACCAACAGACCCTGGCCAAAGGAGCAAGTCTAAAAGGCACTTCCTTACACACCGGCTCACCGGTCACGCTGACACTGAAGCCCGCGCCCGTCGACCATGGCATAAAGTTCAAACGGACGGACCTGCCAGACGAACCCACGGTTGACGCAAAAATTGAGAATCTGAAATTCGTTGAGCGCGCGACGACGATCGCTGAGGGGAATGTCAAGGTTCACACTGTCGAGCATATCCTCTCCGCGCTGTACGGAATGGGCGTCGATAACGCCGTGGTGGAAATGGACGCGAACGAACCGCCGATCGGAGACGGCAGCGCGTTGCCTTATGTCGAGCTTATAAAGAAATGCGACCTGGAGACCCAATCGGCTTTGCGGCGTGCTTTCGAAGTGCGCGAACCGCTTCATATCGAGACAAAGAGCGGATCAATCCTGACGATCGTCCCGGATGACAAATTCCGAATCTCCTGCACTCAGGTCGGACCCGGTGGACGATTTACGCAGTTCCTTTCGACCGAGATCACGCCAGAGATTTATGAAAAAGAGATCGCCAAAGCGCGCACCTTTGTTTTCTACGAGGAAATCAAACCACTCCTGGACAAGGGATTGATCCGGGGCGGCAGCCTCGAGAATGCGGTCGTCATTCGAGGCGACTCGGTGATGGGCAAAGAACCGCTCCGCTATCCTGATGAATTTGTTCGCCACAAGATCCTCGACGTGGTTGGCGATCTGTTTCTCGCCGGGTGCCGCGTGATGGGGCACATCATCGCGGTGAAACCTGGTCACGGAGCAAATAGTGAGTTGACGCGAGCGCTTTCGAAACGCTACGCGCAAATGCTTTCAATGGTTCCTCCCCAGGTCATCCCGCGCACCTCTGGCGTGATGGAGACGAAAGATATCATGGCGGTGCTGCCGCACCGATATCCTTTTCTTATGGTCGACCGCATTCTCTCCTTCGAAGGCGACAACAAGTGTGTTGGGATGAAATCGGTATCGATCAACGAGCCATTTTTTCAAGGCCATTTCCCTGGGCACCCAGTGATGCCGGGTGTTCTGCAGGTGGAGGCAATGGCGCAAGTCGCCAGCATTCTGCTGCGCAAACAGAGCACAATAACCAGCGGCATCGGATATTTCATGAGTGCCGATGACGTTAAGTTCCGCAAACCCGTGTTACCGGGCGACACGTTGCTGATCGAGGCCGAACTGTTGCGAGCCAAAGGGAGCATTGGGAAGGCAAGTTGTCGCTGCCTGGCAAATGGCGAGGTTACCTCCGAGGCCACGTTGATGTTCGCTTTCGTTGCGCAATGACTATCCATCCGACGGCTGTCGTTGATCCAAAAGCCGAGCTTGGGAAGGAAGTTGTCATTGGCCCCTACTGTGTCGTTGGCCCGGAGGTCGTATTGGGCGAGGGGTGCTGGCTGCAGAGTCAGGTAGCGATTTTTGGCCCCACCACGATCGGGGCACGCAATCGGTTCCATGCCTTCTGCTCGATCGGCCAGCAGACGCAAGATCTGAAATACTCCGGTGAACCAACCTATCTCCAGATTGGGGATGACAACCGTTTCAGAGAATTCAGCACCGTGAACCGAGGGACCGCCGTTGGGGCGATAACGCGTGTCGGGAACCACGGTAATTTTCTCGCCTATAGCCATATCGCGCACGATTGCGATGTAAGAGATCACGTGATTTTCTCAAACAACGGGACCCTGGCCGGCCACGTCCTGGTGGAAGAGCACGCCGTTCTCGGAGGATTGAGTGCGGTGCACCAGTTTTGCCGCGTCGGCGAACATGCGATAACGGGTGGCTGCTCAAAGATCGTTCAGGACGTGCCTCCCTTTATGGTCGCGGACGGCAATCCGGCCGTGGTTCGGGGGATAAACATCGTCGGTCTCGAGCGGCGAGGGTTCTCGGCAGAGGTGATTCGCACGCTAAAGGAGGCCTATCGAATCCTATATCGGTCAAATTTGAATACCAAACAGGCGCTGGAAGAACTCGCCCATAGCTTTGCCGATTCGGCGGAAATCAAAAAGCTGGTGGAGTTTATCGAGGCGAGTCAACGCGGGATTATACGGTAGGGGTTTTGGGGTTCCGGGTTCCGCGTTCGGCGGGGTAGGGCGAGAATTTATTCGAGCCGCCAGGCAGGAAGTGCAGGCGTGGTCAGTCGGCCTGTAGGGCGGCTGGGTCAGCCGCCTTATTGTCAGGCGAGGTGCATTGCAGCAAGGTCGCGATCAATCAGGAAACCGGCTCGAATAAATTCTCGCCCTACCACGTCGAGCGCCGAACGCCAAACGCCAAACGCCAAACGCCAAACGCCAAACGCCAAACGCCAAACGCCGAACGCCAAACGCCAAACGCCACCTCACTCCCCCAACTGCGCGGATAACTTCCCAAGGGTGCGGACCGCGGATTCCATTTTTGCCGACCAGGGATAGCCGCAGCTGATCCGGAAACAGTTGCCAAACCGGTCGCCGTTTGCTGAGAAGATGCAACCCGGAGCGATGGCGATCTGGTGGCGATTCATCGCACGACGCGCAAGTTCCACGGTATCAATTCGAGGCGATAATTCGATCCAAAGCGCGAAGCCGCCGGAAGGCCGGGAGACCTTGGTTTCGGGCGGAAAGCAGTCGGCGATCGCAGTGCTGAACCGGAGAATCTGTTCCGCAAAAAAAGTTCGGATTCGCCGGAGATGAGAGTCATAGGCGCCATGCTCAAGGAATTCGGCGATGGCCATCTGGGTGATGGTTGGACTTGGCAGAGTCCGGGTCGCCTTCATTCCGGCGATTGTGTGCCGGAACTTTCCGGGATTAATCCAGCCCACCCTGAGACCTGGAGCGATCATTTTGGACACGGACCCGCAGAGAAGCACCAGGCCGTGTTGGTCAAAGGACTTGGCTACCGGCGGACGCTCCAGACCAGGGTGATTCAGTTCGCCATAAATATCATCCTCGATCAGCGGGATATTCCAGCGCGCCAGCATTTCGACCAGTTCGATTTTTCGCGGCGTCGGCAGAGTGCAGCCCAATGGGTTACTGTGGTTCGTTACGAACAAACAGGCGCCGATCTTCGGTACGGACTCCAGGACGGCCTTAAGCGCTGCCAGATCCACTCCGTCGGCCGGATGCGCGGGCAGTTCAACTACCCGAAGTCCCAGGCTGCTGATCAGCTCCAGGATCCCGTAATAAGTGGGCGACTCTACTACGACCGCACTGCCGGGCTGGCACGTCGCCTGGAGTGCGAGCGAGAGAGCCTCGGCGGTTCCGTTGGTGATGATGAAATCGTCCGGCTGGGCGAAGCATCCCCAGCCTCGAGCACGCCGGGCCAGTTGTTTCCGGAGATTAGTGTTACCCGTGGGTGGGGCGTACCGGATCATTTCCGATCCGTTTTTCCGGGCCAGCACCGAGAGCATCTGACCGAGCTTTCGGGTCGGTAAGACGTCCGGGCTCGGTACCGCGATGCTTAGCGGAACCACCCCGCGCGCGTTTCCAAGTACGAAAGCCTCGTATCGGAGCTGGCTTAACTGAATTTGGGAGGCCTCCAATTTCAGCGTCGTTTGCGATGGTTCCGGCAGGCGATGTTGCTGTCGTACGTAATAACCACTCCGCGGTCGAGCTTCGATCAAGCCGCGGTCTTCCAGAGTTCGGAAGGCGTGCAGGACGGTTTCTACACTGAATCGATGCCCGTTCACGACTTGGCGAACCGATGGAAGCCGGTCGCCTGGATGGAAAAGCCGGCTTTGGATTTGCCGCTCCAGATTGTTTGCCAAAAGCAAGTAAGTGGGGATCGCGGTTTGGTGGTCGATGGAATTCATAAAAAGCTGAACTTTGGTAGAGGGCGAGGCTCGTCCGAGCCGACGGCTTCATGATCGTGGTCGATGCATCCCATTCGCCTCGCGCAGCGGACACGGAGGGCGCAGCGCTTTGATATTTAAGATCCCACCCATAGTTGCATAGAACTCCTTGGATTTTTTATCTCAAACATTAGCCTTACCATTGCGTCCCTCCGCCTGAGCTGCGCGAGGCATTTAGGTCGGTACGCCGACACGTTCAAAACTGACACTGACCACTGACACCGTCCGTTCGGCGACGGCGGAGCGTCTCCCTCCAGGGTTCTGGCAACAACGCTGACGGCTCGGACGAGCCTCGCCCTACCCAAATTCTTCCTGTGAACATAGCTGACGGCGCGCCGATACACCGTCACGCCGACACCCCCTCCAGGGCCTGGTCCAAATCTTCGACCAGGTCTGCGATATCCTCACAGCCGGCGCTCAGCCGAATGAATCCCTCGGCGATCTGGTCGCCACCCCAGCGGGCGCGCCGTTCCGCGGTTGTATGGATTCCCCCGAAGCTGGTTGCTTCAAAGATCAGCTGACATCTGTGCAGGAAGCGCTCGGCGGACTTCTGATCGGGGAGTTCGAAGCTGACTACGGAGCCAAAGTAATCCATCTGTCCAGCGGCGATTTTGTACCCCCGATCGGTAGGCAGCCCAGGATACCGGACGTTTCGCACTCCGGGCCTCGAAAGGAGGGCAAGCGCCATTTCAAGCGCATTTGAACACTGACGCTCAATCCGCAAGTGAGCGGTTGCGAGAGAGCGGTGGGCCAGCCATGCCTCCCAAGGTCCCAAGATGGCGCCATGGAGGGAGCGCCACTTACGAGCTTTGGCGGCAATGTCCAAGTCTCGCGTGGCAACATAGCCAAGAAGTAGGTCAGCATGCCCGGTTAGCATCTTCGTCCCGCTGGTCACGGACAAGTCGGCCCCCAAATCGAGCGGGCGCTGACCGACGCAGGTCGCGCTGGTATTGTCGACGACGACCTTGGCGCCGGTTCGACGGGCTGCCGATACTACGGTTCGAATGTCACAAACTTCGAGCTGCGGGTTGGATGGAGTTTCCAGCCAGATCATGCTGGCTCTTGGGAACGCCTCTGCTTCGAGGATTTGCGGAGTGGGTGTCAGGTGCAGCTCGATCTTTCTTTCCGGCAGAACCTGTTGAGCCACCTGGCGCGTATTGTAATAGCAATCTGAGGGCATCAACAGGACATCCCCGGCTTCCAGGATTGAGCCAAGCACCGAGGAGATAGCCGCCATGCCCGAGCTAAAGACAACGACTTCAGCGCCCTCGAGTTCGCCCAGCGCGGATTCCAGGCGGGTCCAAGTCGGATTGTCGTAGCGACCGTAAGTGTAGGGAGATGCCGCAGGGTCTCCCGCGGCGTGAAAGGGTGCTGCAAAAGTGGGACCCGGAAGAAAGGGGTCTCCCTGGTTTGGAGCTGGTAAGCCCGCCTTTATCACTCGTGTTGCGTTGCGCATAAGCTGAAGCTGATTTTGTAGGGCGCCTGGGTCAGGCGCCGGGCAAACCATAGTGGGTTCCCGGCGGCTGAGCCAGCCGCCCTACAACGGGTAGCTAAGCATAAGCTTGCGCTTTCCCGCAATCTGTTCTGGTAGGTTTTCGAATTATCTGTGTCTGTTCTGGTCGAACGCTTTCTCCGACCGTGTCGGCATGAGTACCACGACCGCCGACTTTGTCCGGGTCTCAACTGCGCACAGAGAATTGGAGGCATGGAGCTTCACGATGCTTGGAGTGCTTTGCTTCAGCTTCACTTTTCCGATGACGAGACTGGCGCTTGCGGCTTTTGATCCGGTCACGATCGCGCTGGTGCGCGGGGCCGGTGCCGGAAGCGCTGCGCTGGTCTACGTCGTTCTGAGCAGAAGTCGGGTTCCGCCGAAGATGCAGCTTTTCCGGATTGCCGGTGCGGCGATGGGGATGGTGATTTTGTTTCCGATTCTTGTCTCCACCGCACTCCGATTTGTTCCGGCGACCCATGCTTCCGTCCTGGCCGCAATTTTGCCGCTGCTGACTGCGTGCTTTGGGGTGATACGCGGGAGGGAAACCGGAACGCTCGGTTTCTGGGTTTCGGCGGTTGCCGGCACTGTCTCAATCGCGCTCTTCTGTGGGTATCGATCCGGGTTCCAGAGGATCGACCAAGCCGATCTTCTTTTACTGGCTGGCTTTGGAGCGTGTGCCTACGGTTATGCAGAGGGCGGCCTGCTGTCCCGCGAGTTAGGTGGGTGGCAGACGATCTGCTGGATTCTCGTGAGCGTGCTTCCGGTCGAGCTCACCGGGGTGCTCGGCTTTGCCTCATTTCACGGAGCCTGGGTGCATCCGCCAGGCGCGAGCGCGTGGATCGGAATCGCTTACTTAACGCTGATCAGCCAGTTCATCGGATTCTATTTCTACTATAAGGGTCTCGGACTCGGTGGCGTGGCCAGGATGAGTCAGGCGCAGTTGCTCCTGCCGTTTCTCGCGATTTTTGCTTCGAGCTTATTGCTGGGAGAGGAGATCGATGGAGTGGTGGTGGCCGGGGCCGCGGCAATTACTGGGATAGTCTTCGTTGGGCGCTGGTCGTTAAGGCAAAGACAATCAGCGAATGTCAATTCGTCGGCAATGGAAGATGAACGCCAAGGGACGGTCGCCTCGGAGATGCGACTCTACCGGATCAGGGCTGACGTCGTTGTCTTCGGAATGGGTTCGGTAGGGGCAGATCTCCGAGCTGACCGCGATCGGGTTAGGAGCGCAGCTTCCGTTGTGCGCCGGACACAACTTCTCGGACCTAAAGAGGATCCGGCAACGTTGATGGTATGGCTGTTGCTGATCGTAGCGTCGATGGCGTCGCTGCTGTTGGCTGCAGCCGAGCTTTTCGGCTGATCTCGGGCGGAGTCCTTTGGGAGCTCATTGTCACGCGCCTTCAGCGCTTGATCGTCTATTTATACCGATTTCCTAGGGCTAGCGCCCTGGGCTATCATATTTCGCATCTTCGGCGCTAAGACAGGCGTTTCGGAGAGACGACCCACCACACCTGTTTTCTGCTATCTGCGATTGGCAATTGGCTCTGCGTCGCGAAGCGGCGCCGTGGATCCGCGGACGATCAGTTCGGGTGTGAAGACCTGGGTTTGGGCCAGCTTGCCTCCGCGCAGCCGCGCTAGCAAAAGTTCCATGGCGCATTTTCCCATATCCTCCATAGGCTGGGCGATCACGGTCAAGGGCGGATCGATGTAGCGAGTCCAGAACGCATCATCGAAACTGACGATGGAGAGTTCTTGCGGGATCGCGATCCCGGCTTCGCGCACATAGGCGACGAGCCCGGCCGTCATCTCGATATTGGCGGAAAAAATTGCCGTCGGCCGGTGTTCGCGCGAAAGCAGCTTTTTGGCAGAATCGTAGCCCGAGTCCTGCCTGAAATCTCCGAACTGGAGGTAACGCCGGTCGATTGAAATCCGGTATTTGTGAAGGGTTTTCCGAAAGCCGGTCAAGCGGCCGCGAGCGTTTGAGAGGTGCTGCGGTCCGGCAATCGTAGCGATCCGTCGATGGTTTCGCTTTGCCAGGTGTTCGACAGCGAGCGCGGCGCCGCGCTCATTGTCGACGACTACCGTGTCGACATGATCCAGTCCTGATTCACGATCCAGATCGACCAGTACCGCTCCGCTATGCTGAAAGGCGCGAAGCAGTTCCAAATTGGCGCCGGTCGAGCAATTAATAACCCCGGAAACTTTTCGGTCGAGGAGGAGTTGGAGGGCAGCCTCTTCCTTGGCGCTATCTTCATCGGCGTTGCAGATCAGGACGGTATAGCCGTTTACTCTGGCAACGTCGTCGACGGCTTTGACCACCGAAGCGAAGAAGGTGTTTCGAATGTCCGACACCACGACGCCAATGGTCCTGGTCTGATGGGTACGGAGGGCGCGCTTGGTACCGTTGGGAGTGTATCCGTGCCGGTGAACCGCAGCGAGCACGCGTTGCCGGGTGTGGGGTGCGACATCGCCGGGCCGGCTGAGTGCTCGGGAGATCGTGGCAATACTCACATTCAGCTCCCGGGCGAGATCGTGAAGAGTCATGGACGGCTTCCCTGCGCTTGACAACTGCGGCGCAAAAACTATAAGGGAATGTAAAGTTTTACATCACCCTTCCACAAGTGTAAAATCGCAGTGAGTTTGTTCCCCCATTTGCACCCAGCATTTCTGCCAAACGTATTCAACCGAGCTATGGCGTTAGCCTCCCATATTGCGATCGCTCCGGACCAGCCAGCGTTCGTCTGATGTCGCCGATTTCGATCTATGCCTGCTGTCGACGAACCCGTTGAAATTCTCGATCAGCCTGCGTTGCAAATGCGGGGTATCTCGAAGTTTTTTGGCCCGACTCAGGTTCTGAGATCGGTCGATTTCGACATTCGTCCCGGCGAAATTCATGGCGTGATGGGAGAGAATGGAGCGGGAAAGTCAACGCTGATGAAGATCGCGGCCGGGTTGATTGAGGAATTTGAAGGCGAGATCCTGGTCGATGGCCAGAGTGTTCAACTTACTTCGCCTCGCGATGCGACACGTGCCGGCATCGCTATGATCCAACAGGACCTCAGCCTCGTGCCGGAGCTTCAGGTAGACGAAAATATCTTCCTGGGCCAGGAGAAGGTGGGTGCGTTTTTTTTTGTCGATCGGAGAGCGCAAATCCGAGCGGCGCGCGAGGTTTTGAAAACACTCGATTTCCACGCACCCATCGAGGTTCCCGTCTTGAAGCTGCGGGTCGGCGAGCAGCAACTGGTGGAGGTTGCCAAAGCGCTGGTGGCGAAGGCGCGGATTCTGATCATGGACGAACCGACCTCGGCACTCTCGATCAATGAGACCGACCGGCTGTTTCAGGTTATCCGCCGGCTGGCGGCCGAAGGTGTCGCGGTCGTCTATATCTCGCATCGGATCGAAGAGGTCTTTCAGGTGGCTGACCGGGTGACCGTGCTGCGAGACGGCCGATTTATCGGAACACTAGCCACGAAACAGGCCAGCCGCCGTGAGCTCATTCGGATGATGGTGGGCCGTGAGCTTCAGGAGGTAATCGCCAGTGGGAAACCAGATACGGCGAGCCGGCAACCACTCCTCGAAGTTCAAAATCTCTGCCTGGAAAATCCAACCCCCACGCCGTCTCGGCCGATGCTGGTGCAAAACGTTAACTTCACGGTTGCAGCGGGCGAGGTGCTGGGGTTGGCTGGTCTTCTAGGAGCGGGGAGGACGGAGACGTTGGAGGTGCTATTCGGCTTGCATCCAGGCACATCGTCCGCTGAGGTGAGAATCGCCGGGCAGGAGGTCAGGCTTTTGAGCCCGACCCACGCGATGAATGCCGGCGTTGCGTTGGTCACCGAGGATCGGAAACGAGATGGCCTGATCTTGCCGTTTGCGTTAGATCGAAACGCTGAGCTGCCCGTGTTATCAACGATCGCCTATCTTTGGACGATTTCCGCGGAGAAGGAAAAGAAGCTGGCGGATGAGACGATCTCCAAACTGGGTATCATCGCCCCGCAGGGTGCGAGCCAAATCGCCGGGACACTCAGCGGCGGCAATCAGCAGAAGCTGGTGATCGGCAAATGGCTCCTCACCAAGCCAAGAATACTCCTCCTTGATGAACCCACGCGAGGGATCGACGTCGGCGCCAAAGCCGAGATTTACCGACTCGTTGAGCGGCTGGCCGTAGAGGGAATGGCGGTGGTCCTTGTCTCCTCAGAATTGCCGGAACTGACATTGTTATGTGACCGCATTCTGGTGCTTCGCGAGGGGGCGGCTACCGCAATGCTCACCCGTTCGCAATTCTCCCATGAAACAATCCTGGAGTACGCATCACCGGGCGGGATTGTCCAGCCAGAGTTTGCACCCGTGGAGGTCACGGCATGAAAAGTACGGCTGTTCGAATAGGCAGGTTCCTGCTTCGGACCAAGCTATTCTGGGGCTTAGCAGTTCTTTACCTGATAGCGATCGCCATCTCCCCCGTGAATCGTCGAGGGGTAAACATCTTTCTCGAACCCGGCAACCAATCCGATGTGCTCCGCCAGGTCTCGAATAACGGCATGATCGCGGTGGGAATGACGCTAGTGATTCTTTCCGGCGGCATCGACCTCTCGGTTGGCTCAATGATGGCGCTCGGCTCAGTGATGTGCGCGATGCTGCTCACCGGGCGCGGCTGGACCAATGCCTCTGTCTGGGGCATTCCGATGCTGGCGGTTGTCTGCTTTGTTCTGTGCTCGTATTTCGTTCCACTTATCGCGCTCAATCTTCGGCGCGAATCGGCAATAAAGGCCGAGAGAGCAAGCCCGCTCAGCCGCGGACTGGGAGTGCTCCTGGGGGTAATCCTGGCGGGTTTGGCGGTTTGGTGGTCTACGAGCCTGCTGCAATCGAAGTTCGGGGTACTTGGAGTTCTCATTACGGTGCCGGCCGCCGGTTTGGTTCTGGGCGCTGTGACCGGCCTGATCATCTCCAAGGGCCGGATGCAGCCATTTATCGTTACGCTCGCGATGATGGTGGCTATTCTGGGTTTTGCTCGCCTGATGGGCAGAGAGGCCGTTTACCCGGTCTACAGCGGAACGAATGCGACAGAAAAATTTGATGTGTTGCGTGCGCTCGTCTTCAACGTCGTTCCCGTCCCCGGTATATTCTTCCTGGTAGCGGTGTTAATTTTTGGATTGGTGCTGCGCTTCAGCACGTTCGGCCGCTACGTTTATGCGATCGGAGGCAATGAGCAGGCAGCTCGCTTAGCGGGTATCCATGTTGACCAGGTGAAGGTCGCTGTCTATGCGATTTCGGGAATGCTGGCTGCGCTGGCCGGTGTGCTGTACACGGCACAATACAGGCAAGGAAAATCGGATGCCGGACAAGGTGCAGAACTTGATGCGATCGCAGCAGTAGTCATCGGTGGTACAAACCTTATGGGTGGCCGAGGATCGATGACCGGGACACTCGTGGGCGTGCTGATCTTTGGTTTTCTGGGAAATATTCTTTTATTGAAGAACATCGACAGCAACACGCAGCTGGTCTTGAAGGGCGCAATTATTCTCGTCGCCGTACTGCTGCAGGAAGGTCAGATCGGGTTGTGGTGGAAACGGCTGCAAGCGCGGTTTGCCCCGGCCAAAGCCGCCGCCAAGCCAACTAAACCTGCCCGGCCGGTTGAACATGTCCGATGACTGGTAGATTTCGCTCCCAACCAAAAGGTAAACAACCAACCCAGACCCCCCAAATGAAAAGAAGAACCTTCATTACAACCGGTGTTGCCGCTGCCGCTGCGGCGACCGTACTAAAACCGTTCGCCACGCGAGCCCAGGGCAAAAAGTATGTTTTTGGATTCTCCCAGGTGACCATCGTTGAACCTTGGCGCGTCCAATTCAACAAGGAGATGAAGAAAGAAGCAGACAAACATCCAGAACTTGAGCTGATTATCACCGACGCGGGCGATAAGACCGAGAAACAAGTGGCCGATGTTGAAAATTTCATCCGGCAAGGCGTGGATGTTCTGCTGGTGAGTCCGAAGGAATCGGCCGGACTAACCGGTGTCGTGCTCAAAGCGATCGATGCCAAAATTCCGACGATCATCCTGGATCGCAACGTGGAGACGGATAAGTACACCCAGTTCATCGGAGGCGACAACGTCGTGATCGGTCGCCTGGCGGGTCAGTACGCTGTTAGTCAACTCGGCGGCCAAGGGAATGCCAAAGGCAACATCGTAGAGCTTTGGGGTGGAATGGGTACGCAACCCGCCCACGACCGGCACGATGGTTTCATGGAGTTCGTAGGCAAAGAATCAGGTATTAAATCGCTGCTCCAGCCGATCGACGACGATTGGAAGCAGCAAAAGGCCTACGAGACGATGGCTACCGCGCTAAAGTCCTTCGATCATGTCGACCTGGTCTACGGGCACAATGATCCCATGGCGTATGGCGCCTACCTGGCGGCGAAAGATGCCGGTAGAGAAAAGGAGATGAAAATTCTCGGGATCGACGCACTGCCGGATGAAGGCGTTACCTGGGTGTGCAAGGGCGAGTTGACCGCGACCTTCCTGTATGCGACACCGGGAGCGGAAGGAGTTCGCCAAGGTCTGAAGATCGTAAAAGGCGAGAAAGTTGAGAAGAAGATTACACTCCCAACGATGGCAATCGATAAATCGAATTGTGAGCAGATCCTGAAGGAGAACGGACTGGCGTAGGCTCTCCGATTCGCCTGCTGTAGGGCGGCTGGCTCAGCCGCCGGGGAATCTCCGCCGGGGAATCTCGTTCAGGACGCTCCCCGGCGCCTGACCCAGGCGCCCTACAAGCTCACGGCGATCCCGCAATTACCGTTGGCGCCAGTGTCAAGGCCTTCTCCAGCGTGCGCCGATGCTGGAGATCTTCTGCAATTTTGGAAGCGATTCCCGGGCGGGCCCGATCGAACTTGAACGTGTACCGCTGGCTCTTGCCCGGGCTGCAAAGATTAAGCTCGTCATACAGGAACTGCGGAGCGACGGAAACGTTGAAGTCTTCAATCTCAAACATCTTGGAGGCTCCGCCGAACCATCCATGTCCGATGAAATACACCTTCGAGGGTTCTTGTTCCGTGGCAGCGAGATAGCCAAACCGATTCGACTCGATGCGTTTTCCCTTACCCGAGACGCAAAGCGCAGCCCAGGCCAGGCTCAAGGGCGAGTCGCTCAAACGGCGAAAGATTATGTCGTACCTGGAAGGCAACTTGTTCTCGAGGGCGTGATCGCTGCTGCCGGCGGCAGGCTGTTGCAGTTTTTGCAGAATGAACCAGAGCTTGATACGAATCGCCCGCCAAACCTTTGGCAGAAAGAAGATGGCGAGCGTGAACAGGAATACCAGCACACAAAAAGCGACAATTGGATGTGTCCAAAGGAGAGCGAGCCCGCCAAAAACGAGCAGATTTTCGCCGGTGCTGACTGCAATATTTGAGAAGGGTTCGGGCGATTGATTCACCACTAGGCGCGTCGCGGCCTTGACCGTGTGGGCAGCAAAACTCACTCCGCCGGCAAGCAGACCAACAATAACGCTGAAAACCGGGTCGGGATGGCCCAGGGTCTGAATCGCGAGCAAGGCTCCGCCGATCGGACGAATGAGAGTGTGGATGGCGTCCCAGACCGAATCAACCCAGGGGATCTTATCGGCAAAGAATTCGAAGAAAAATAGAACGCCGGAAATGATGATAACCGGTGGTTCGCCCAGCACCGATAGCGAGGCGTACTGGGAAGCCAGATGGATCCAATGAAAATGGATGGCCAGACCGGTGGCAAAGACGGTCAGGTACAGGCTATATCCTGACAACGCCGCCAAGCCCAGCGCAACCGCAAGAGTCTGGAGCACTTCCATAGGTGAATGAATAGGCGCAGGAACCACGTCAAGCAATCAAACTTGTTGCAAAGGGTAGCGCCGCCTCTAAAAGTTCGGCCCGACCGTAATCTGTGCCCCTTGCAACCACAACTGATAGAGGAAGCCTTTCGCGTTCTCGTCGCGGAAGTCGTCATAAAGAGCCCGATAACCAACCTCCGAATAGATGTTACGGGTAATTTGGCAGCCTAATGCTGCGTAACCCTGCCAGGCTATATCAGATCCGATTCCGAACCCCCCAACGTCGGTTTCCGCGGTGAGATAGAACGCCTTGCTCAGGTTTAAGCGGCCTCGTACACCAATCAAGGGATCGAACCAGTTATCGTAAAAAGAAAAGCTTTGATTCAGCCGGCCAGTTAGCCGATCGGCGACCTGATCTGCCAGTTGGATTTTTAACTGATCGATTCTGGCCTGAACACCGGCCCGGATTGCCGCTACCAGTTCCGGGTCCTGGCTCTGGATTAGCTGTTGGATCTCATCGCGTATTTGACCCGGTTGGTTGCCGGCAATCGGGCCCACCGGCAATGGCGGGTGACGTCCTTCCAGCGACATAAGCCGGTTTACGATATTCTGCTGGATAAGAGTTCGCAGGTCGGAATGAGGTGTCCTTAGTTGCTGCGCGAATTGGTTCACCAACTGGGTGCTGGCCACGTCAATTTCCTGCACATTCGCATTTAAGCCAGTCTGCTGCCCGAGATAGGTATATCTAAACCCGGCCAGCAGATCCAACCAACCGTGGGGCCCTTCGATGACTCGGTAGGAACCGAAAAATTCGCCGAGGAATTGCTGCATGCCCAGACCTACCCTTTCCACGAGCCCTGTTCCGGAAACGCCGGCTTGAGCGTCCAGGTATAGAAGGTCGCCTAGAACACCAAATCGCCCTTTTCTCATCTCGGCGCCGAACGAATAAACAAAGTTCACATGCTTGAGAAGCTGGCCGACTCCGACACTGACATAGGGGTTAACCCCGTGAAATCCAGTAAAGCCGCTGACGTTAGCCAGCCAGCCAGGGCCCTCCACCTTGATTTCCCAGGGTTCGGTCGTTTTGACGGGTGGCTGTTCAACTACCTTTGCCTCTTCCGGTGTACCAGCCCATCCCGCGTTGAGTGGAAGAAAGAAAATTGTTGCTATGCTTAGCTTAGCAAAAAGATTCATATTCAGGAGTAGTGTTGCATGACAAAGTCGATCGATATTTAATTTCGAAGATGAGATTTGTATAACTATAGTTCTGCATCGTGCATTTCCGCGAGGATTTTACCGCCAAAAGCTGGTAGGACGAATGAGCCTAAAAGCTAACAACATTTGCGGTTTAGGTTCAGCTCGGCCATGCATATTGGACGTTAGGCCCCATAGTTAGAATCCCGGCGATCTTATTTAGCCTGGATCGCTCCCAGCGCGACGCAGCCGCAACCAAACATGATTCGTGGAAAATGAAGTGATCGGGGTCGGCGTAATTAAGGAATGACGGTAGGGCGAATCGGTTCGCACGAATCTGGTTTATAATACCAGTTCTTTACTTAAAGTGGGGATTGCTGGCGGTGTAACCAGCTCGCGAGGTGTAGGATGCCAATCTCTAGTGAGCAGGAATTCCGGCCAAAAAGACAAGGAGACACCTGCGAAATGCCCATCCTGCCGAACCGGATTCGACAGCTTCCGCGCTAGTTCTTCTGAAGCGTGCCGAGAATGTCCCTAGACCTGAAAAATCATGACGTTTCCGTCAGAAGATCGGACGAAGCCATCGATTCGGATTGTGAGATTTCTCAGCTTCGGCGCAACGATGCTCCTGATTCTCAACCTGGCGGGTACCAGTGCGACCGGACAGGCTCCAGCCCCAGTCCAACGCGTGCTCGTGCTCTATTCGGATGAGCGACTGCTGCCGGCCAATGTCATCGCAGATCAAGCCTTGGGGCGGTTTCCTTGTGCACCGTGGAGGCAATCTTGATTGGTGCGCTGCTCGTGCAACTCCGCCGCCGCCGGCTGGCCGAGAGCTCCCTGCGCGACAGCGAGGAGCGCATGAGCCTCGCGGCCGAAGCCGCCAACTTGGGTATGTGGGTGTGGGATGTGATGAGAGATAAGGTCTGGATGACGGATAAGGGACGCACCTTGTTTGGCTTCGCGCCCGATACGGGCCTGGATAATGCGGCGCTGATCGCGCGCGTGCATCCCGAGGATCGCGCGCCTCGAGCTGCGGCGATTGAACGCGCGATCGAGACCCAGGGTGAATACTCCATGGAGTACCGCGTGCTGCTGCCGGATGGGGCGCTCCGCTGGATCGGTACGCGGGGCCACTGCATGAACATCGAGGACAGCAAAGACATCAGGCTCCTCGGCGTCTCGATGGATGTGACCGCTCAGAAGCAGGCTGAAGCGGAAGCTCGGAAACACCACGAAGAACTGGCGCACTTGGGCCGCGTTGCGATCATGGGAGAAATGGGTGGAGCGCTGGCTGACTACTTCCTTGGTGCAAAGAATTAGCCGAGGCGGTACAATCGTGGCGAGGTGCCAATGTTGCGCTTGGCTCCGAGGGAGGTGAGACGGCGGTATTATGGAACTCTCCACTTACGCTCTGGAGTCGTTAGGAGAAAATGCGGAGTTTGTACGCTACCGCGGGCGAAGGGATGCTGATCCCGGCCATATTTTTGTTGTCGCGCCTTTGTCGAAACATCCTGCGCAAGCGGCCATCAGTCGGCTCGAACATGAATACTCGCTCAGGACCCGGCTTGATGCGGCCTGGGCGGTTGTATCTCTGGCGCTCGTTCGGGAGAAGGGGCAGACGATGTTGGTGCTCGAAGATCCGGGCGGCCAGCCGCTCGATACGGCTCTTGAGCGACCGTTGAACCTCAGCGCATTTCTGCGTATTAGCATCGGTCTAACGAACGCGGTAGGCAGGCTCCACGAACGCGGGATCATCCACCGGGACGTCAACCCTGCCAACGTCACAGTGGATACTACATCCAGCAAGGTTTGGCTTACCGGCTTCGGTATTGCGTCCGATCTGCCTCGCGAGCGGCAGGCTCCTGAACCTCCCGAAACCATTGCGGGTACACTCGCGTACATGGCACCCGAACAGACCGGCCGCATGAACCGGTCAATCGACTCTCGAAGCGATCTCTATTCCCTTGGGGTAACGCTCTACGAGCTGCTTACGGGCACTCTGCCTTTTGCCGCTTCCGATCCGATCGATTGGGTCCACTGCCACATCGCAAGACAACCGGCACCGCCCGAGAAGCGGAGAAAAGAGGTTCCGCCAGCATTATCGGCGATCGTCTTGAAGCTTCTGGCCAAAACCCCGGAGGATCGGTACCAGACCGCAGCGGGTCTTGAGGCGGATCTTAAGAAATGCCTGGAGGAGTGGAAGACACTGGGATGCATTGAGCCGTTCGTTCTTGGGGCACACGACGTCTCTGACCGGCTGTTGATCCCGGAGAAGCTCTACGGGCGCGATCGCGAAAGCAAGGCGCTGCTCGAAGCCTTCGACCGAGTCTTAGCTTGCGGCACGCCTGAGCTCGTCTTGGTATCCGGCTACTCGGGAGTCGGGAAGTCCTCGGTCGTGAACGAGTTGCACAAGGCGATTGTGCTGCCCCGCGGCACTTTCGTTTCAGGCAAGTTCGACCAATACAATCGGGATATCCCTTATGCGACTCTCGCGCTAGCCTTCCAGACTCTGGTCCGCCAGATTCTCACCAAGAGCGAAACAGAGGTCGGGCACTGGCGGCAGGCTATCCAGAATGGTGTAGGTCTGAATGGCCAGCTCATTGTAAACCTCATCCCAGAGCTCGAGCTTATTATCGGCGAGCAGCCACCAGTACCAGAGCTTCCTCCTCTGGATTCGGAGAACCGGTTTCAAGCAGTGCTCCGAACTTTTGTTGGTGTCTTCGCAAGAAAGGAGCACCCCCCTTGCCCTCTTCCTCGATGACTTGCAATGGCTGGACGCGGCCACCCTTAACTTTTTTGAGAACCTCGTCAGCCACCCTGACGTCCGGCACCTCCTCCTTATCGGCGCGTATCGGGATAACGAGGTCAGCCCGTCGCATCCGCTGATGTTGACCTTGGACGCGATTCGCAAGACCGAAGCGACCGTGCGACACATCGTACTCGCACCCCTATCCCTCCACGATTTGGACCAACTCATCGCAGATAGCCTTCACCAGGAGGGTATCCGCACCAAGCCGCTCGCACGCCTTGTACACGAGAAGACCGCAGGCAATCCCTTCTTCGCGATTCAGTTCCTTAACACGCTTGCCGAAGAAGGTCTTCTAGAGTTCGACCGACACGAGGCGGCCTGGCGATGGGACATAAACCAAATTAGCGCCAAGCGAATCACCGACAACGTTGTTGATTTCATGGTTGAAAAGCTGAATCGGCTTCCCGACACCGCCCGCGAAGCGCTCAAAAAGCTTGCCTGTCTGGGAAATACTACGAAGGCCGCCGACCTGGCTATGCTCCATGGCGCGTCAAGCGAGGAGGTGCAGTCGGATCTTTGGGAAGCCGTCAACGGCGGTTTCGTCGTGCGCCTAGCCGGGTCGTACAATTTTGTCCACGACCGCGTCCAGGAAGCTGCCTATTCCCTAATCCCCGAAGACGAGCGCGCAGCCGCACATCTTAGGATTGGTAGGTTGCTGTTATCAAATACAGCTTCGGAGGAACGGGAGGACAGAATCTTCGAGATCGTGAACCAATTCAACTGTGGCGCTGAATTGCTCGTATCTACTGAGGAACGAGAACGGGTCGCCGAGCTCAACCTCATCGCGGGCAGGCGCGCGCAGGCTGCGTCGGCCCACGCCTCGGCGCTCACCTATCTTTCCGCCGGCGGCGGGTTGTTGGCGCCCGAAAGCTGGGAGCGACAATACGAGCTCACCTTCGCACTCGAGCTCCACCGTGCCGAGTCCGAGTTTGTGACCGGTCACTTGGAGGCAGCCGAAGAGCGGCTCTCGATGCTCTCACGCCGCTCCCGGAGCATCGTCGACGATGCCGCTGTTACGTGCTTGCGCCTGGATCTCTACACAACGCTGGATCGGAGCGACCGCGCCGTCGAGGTGTGCCTCCAATACCTCCGGCGTCTCAGCGTCACGTGGTCTCCGCACCCGACGGAAAAGGAAGTCCTGCAGGAATACGAACATATGTGGTGCAGAATTGGGAGTCGCTCGATTGAAGCGCTCGTTGACCTGCCGCCGATGACCGATCCGGCCTGGCGCGCGACCATGGACGTCCTCACAAAGGGCATGCCGCCAGCCATGTTTACCGATAAAAACCTGCAATGCCTCATTCTGGCTCGCATGGCGAATCTCAGTCTGGAGCACGGCAACTGCGACGGATCGTGTTTGGGCTATGTATGGCTGGGCGGGGTCTTGGGGGCGTCCTTCGGTGATTACCGAACGGGTTTCCGCTTCGGCAAGCTCGGTGTGGACCTGATGGAGAACCGTGGACTGAATCGCTTTAAGGCACGCGTCTACCTGGGCTTTGGCTGCTTAGTAAATCCCTGGACGCAGCACATGCGCACCGGGCTCGCTCCAATGCGGCGCGCCTTAGTCGCGGCGCAGGAGGCCGGCGATCTCACCTATGCGGCTTATGCGTGCTACGACTTGATCGGGCAGCTTCTCCCCAGCGGAGAACCACTCGGGGAGGTGCAGCGGGAAGCTGAAAATGCGCTTGAACTGGCTAAAAAAGCGCGGTTCGGTCTTATGGTCGACGGGATCACTGGGCAGCTTAGGCTCATCCGGACGCTTCGGGGGCTGACGCCGAAGTTTGGCTCTTTCGATGATGAGCAGTTCGACGAAGTTCAGTTTGAACGACATCTGGAAAGTAGTCTGCATCTAGCAAACCCAGCTTGCCGGTATTGGATTCGCAAGCTGCAGGCGCGGTTCTACGCAGCGGACGAGGCATCCGCCATTGAAGCTGCAACGAAGGCGGAACGACTTCTCTGGGCGATGCCACCGACTATCGAGGTACCAGACTACCATTTCCATGCGGCGCTTGCTCGGGCGAGACGTTACGACGTGGCATCGGCTAGCGAGCAAACCCAGCATCTGGAGGCCCTAGTCGCGCATCACAAGCAGCTCACAGTATGGGCAGAGAACTGTCCAGAGAATTTCGGGAACCGCACAGCGCTCGTCGGCGCAGAAATCGCTCGCATCGAGGGTCGCGAGCTTGACGCGATGCGCCTCTATGAGCAGGCCGTCAAGTCGGCCGGCGAGAATGGCTTCGTCCATAACGAAGGCATCGCCAACGAGATGGCGGGCAGGTTCTATCTGGGGCGCAGCTTTGAAACGATTGGGCACACCTACCTCCGAAACGCCCGCTCCTGCTATCTCCGGTGGGGCGCTCGCGGCAAGGTAAAACAGTTCGACCAACTCTACCCGGAACTCAACGAGCAGGCGCCGCTCGGGCTGACTATCACGACTGGTGTGCCTATCGAGCAACTGGATCTGGTTAGCGTGGTCAAGGCAATGCAAGCCGTGTCCTGTGAGATCGATCTCGGGAAACTCATCGAGATACTGATGGTAATCGCGGTCGAGTGCGCGGGCGCCGAGCGAGGCCTCCTGTTCCTCCCCAGTGGACAGGAGCACCGGATCGTGGCGGAGGCAGCGACACGCGGCGACAAGGTCCAGGTGATGCTCGCGCAAGCCTTCGTAACGCCCCCCCAATTCCCCGAGTCCATCCTTCGCTATGTGATTCGGACGCGGGATAGCGTAATTCTGGATAACGCGTCGACCGAGAATCCATTTTCGGACGACGACTACGTGCGTGCGGAACGGCTACGGTCCATCCTTTGCTTGCCGCTGGTGAAGATGAGCGCGTTGATTGGTGTGCTTTACCTCGAGAACAACCTGACGCCCCGCGTTTTCACTTCGGGCCGCCACGCGGTGGTGGAACTGCTGGCCTCACAAGCTGCGATCTCCCTGGAAAACGCCCGATTGTATGCTGACCTGAGGCAAGAAAACTGCGAGCGAAGCAAGGTCGAGGAAGCTCTGCGAGGCAGTGAGGAGCGAATGAACCTAGCGGCGGAGGCCGCCAACCTGGCCATGTGGGAATGGGATGTGTCGAAAGATGAGATTTGGATGACGGATAAGGGACGAGCGTTATTTGGATTCGGGTCGGACGAGCGGCTGGATAACGAGGCATTGGTCGCGCGGGTCCATCCCGAGGACCGCGCGGCTCGAAATGCGGCGATCACGCGCGCCCTCGAGACCCGGGGCGAGTATGCCACCGATTATCGCGTGCTGCTGCCAGATGGAACGCAGCGCTGGATCGGCGCGCGAGGCCACTGCACGAACGTCGGGGACACCAAAGGGGTTCGACTCCTTGGAGTCTCGATGGATGTGACCGCGCAGAAGGCAGCACAAGACGCGCTGCGGGAGAGCGAGGCTCGTTTTCGCACCATGGCCAACACAGCGCCCGTGATGATCTGGATGGCGGGCACGGACAAGCTCTGCACCTTTTTCAACAAAGGCTGGCTCGAGTTCACCGGCCGCACGTTGGAGCAGGAGCTTGGCAATGGGTGGGCAGAGGGCGTTCACTGTGAAGACTTTGACCGCTTTTTTGAAGTCTATGTTAGCTCCTTTGACGCACGGCAACCCTTCACGATCGAATACCGCTTGCGACGAAATGACGGTGAATATCGCTGGGTTCTGGATAGTGAAGCGCCGCGCTTTGCATCCGATGGCACGTTCCTCGGGTACATCGGTTCTTGCGTTGACATCACGGAGCGCAAGCAGGCGCAGGACCGCTTCCGGCTGGTCGTGGAGGCTTCGCCTAACGGAATCGTCGTGGTCGACGCGCAAGGTCACATCGTGCTGGTGAACGCCCGCGCCGAAAAACTATTCGGTTATGGACGTGAGGAACTCGTCGGACAAGGCATAGAAACCCTTGTGCCGGAGCAGTTCCGCGGCGAGTACGCGGCTCATCGGGCGGGCTTTGATGGCGCGCCTGCGGCGCGAGCTATGGCTGGCTTGGAGTTGTTCGCTCGACGGAAGGACGGAACCGAGTTTCCGGCCGAGATCGGGATGAGCCCCATTCAAAGCCCGGAAGGCACGCTGGTTTTGAGCGTCATTGAGGATATCACCGAGCGTAGGCAGGCCGAAGCCAAAGCGCGGAAGCACCGCGAAGAGCTGGCGCACTTGAGCCGCGTTGCGATCATGGGAGAAATGGCTGGAGCGCTGGCGCACGAGCTGAACCAGCCCCTTACCGGCATCGTGAACAACGCCAGCGCCGGCCGGCGTTTCATCACCAAAGGGCGCGCGGATCTGCCGAAACTCGATGGCTTGTTCGAGGCCGTCGTCGAGGACGGGCGCCGGGCGGGTGAAATCATCCGGGGCATTCGCGGCATGGTGCACAAAAGCAAGGAAGTCCGCAGTCCCGTAAACCTCAACGACATAATCGCCGGTGTCCTGCGACTCGTGCGCTCGGAAGCGCTGGAACGCCGCTGCCTGCTGGTCACGGAGCCCGATCCGGAGTTGCCGCTGGTCGAGGCGGATCGGGTGCAACTCCAGCAAGTGCTGGTCAACCTCGCTGTGAACGCCTTTGAGGCGATGCGTGAGACGCCGCCGGGGAAACGTCGCGTAATTATCCGGAGCGAGCGCGAATCGGAGGATCGCGTGCGGGTGAGTGTGCGCGATTTTGGCACCGGGCTGCCTGTGGAAGAGCCGGAGCGGATTTTCGAGCGGTTCTTTTCGACCAAGCGCGACGGGATGGGCATGGGCTTGGCCATTGCGCGTTCGATCATCGCTTCGCACGGCGGCGAGCTGGCCGCCACGAACGCCGAGGGCGGCGGCGCGTGCGTGCATTTTTCGCTGCCGATCATTACGAAAGGCCAATGAAGATCAAGAGAATCGCGCCAGAGGGAGGGTAAGGTGAGAGGTACGAAAGAGCCGGAACCACGCGTGTTCGTGGTGGATGACGACCAGTCGGTCCGGACGAGCCTTGCCACTTTGCTCTCGGCGGAGGACTACACCGTCGAGATCTTCGCCAGCGCCGCCGCGTATCTGGCGCGCGTACCGTACTCCGGCCCGGCGTGCCTCGTGCTCGACGTGCGGCTGCCGGGGCTCGACGGCCTCGCCCTTCAACGGCAACTCACGGAGGCAGGTAGAATGGAGCAGATCGTCTTCATCACCGGCCACGGCGATATACCCATGGGGATCGGTGCGATGAAACGCGGGGCAGCGGATTTTTTGCCAAAACCGTTTAAGGACGACGAACTGCTCTCTGCCGTGGCACGAGCGCTGGCTCGCTCGGCTGAGAATTGGCGGCAGCGCGGCGAGGTGGCGGAAAGCCGGGCACGGCTGGCGAAGCTCACGCCGCGAGAGTTCGAGGTCTTGCAGTTGGTGATCGCCGGGCTGCTCAACAAAGAGATCAGCGCGGAACTCGGCATCACGCTTCGCACGATCAAGACCCATCGCGCTCGCGTGATGCAGAAGATGGGCGTGGTTTCCGTGGCTGAGCTGGTGAGGCTGACGCAGAAGGCGGGCGTAACGCCCGCGCCGCATGGGCCCAAGGGACCATAGGCGTCGGCCCGTAAGTATCGTACGTTAGGACCAGCACTTGGTTCTTGCCCGGTGTTGATCCTATGCCGTCTCAGCCTAAATCCATATGCATTCTCGATGATGATGACTCGGTGCGGCATTCGATTGAGCAACTGCTCGATTCGGATGGGCTCAAGGCGCAGAGCTTCGAAGAGGCGGAGGATTTCCTCACGCACGCCCGCAGCCATGCGGTATCTCTGGCTGTGCTCGATGTTTGGATGCCGGAAACGAGCGGCCTGGAAGTGCAGGCGCGGCTGCTCGAGCTGTCGCCCGACACGAAAGTGATCGTGATGACCGGCCGGGAAACACCGGCGATTCGCGCCGCTGCGCTGGAAGGCGGCGCGTTTGCCTTTCTCGTAAAACCGTTCAACGACGAGGCGTTTCTCTCCCTCGTCAACCGAGCACTCCGCTCCGCGGCGTGAGCGATGCGGGCTATGTCACCTGTTTCAAATGGACTACCTGGTGAGCCAGGACAACAAAGCCCACGAGTCCCTGACAAGAGAAAGCGGGGGACTCCTCCGCCTTCTGTTGGGGCGAGTCGCCTGCGGTGCAGCAGGGAAGGCCAGGAAGCGGGCAGATTGGCTGGAATTCGCGCCAATATCCTAGCTGTAGCCTTGGCGGCGATGCTCGCCCAAGCGCCCCAGGCCCGGGGCGAGACCCCAGCGCCGCCCGAGGCGCGGGAGCTGGTCATCGGCACGAAAGTCGCGCCGCCCTTTGCGATGAAAGCGGAGGACGGCACCTGGCGCGGCATCAGCATCGATCTCTGGCGGCGCATTGCCAGCCAGATCCACCTGCGCTACCGATTTCAGGAGACCACGCTGCAGGGTCTGATCGACGGAGTGGCCGAGGGCTCGTTAGATGCAGCGGTGGCCGCTCTGACTGTTACCGGCTCGCGGCACCGGGTCGTCGATTTCACTCAGCCCTTCTACAGCACTGGGCTCGGCATTGCGGTGGCATCGGATGCGGGTATCACTTGGTGGCCGATCATACGCAACGTGTTTTCCCTCGGTCTTTTTCGCGCTGCCGCAGTACTATTCGCCGCCTCGCTTTCTATTGGCGTCGTCCTCTGGCTCATCGAGCACCGTCATAACGAGCATTTTGGCGCTCATCGGCGAGGCTTGGGCGCAAGTGTTTGGTGGTCGGCGGCGGCGATGACCCAAATCGGCGGCGCAGCAGCGGGTGAGAAGGTGCCCAAGACGCTGCCGGGCCGTTTGCTCGCAATGGTTTGGATGGTCACGTCGGTGATCGTGTTCGCCAGTCTCACCGCGGCGCTGACGTCGCAGCTTACCTTGAGGCACCTGCGCGGGCCGGTGAACGGGGAGGCGGATCTGCGATATGTACGCGTGGCCGCCATCGCCGGTACCGAGACGACCGAATATCTCGGCCGCGAACGCATCTCTTATCAGGTTTTTGCCGATGCGGAGGCGGGCCTCATGGCATTGCAAAAGGGTCGGATCGACGCACTGGTCTATGACCGGCCGCTGCTTTTGTGGCTAGTCAACGAGCGCTTCTCCGGCTCGCTGCGGGTGCTGAACGCGACCTTCGATCCCCAGGTCTATGCCATCGCGCTGCCGCGGGGCAGCGAGCTACGGATGGCAATCAACCTCGCCCTGCTCGACGCCGTTCAGACTGACTGGTGGCGGGAGACACTGTTCACCTATCTTGGGCCTGGCTGAGGTCAGCATCCTGCGCAGGCCGTTAGCGGTCAGCTATCCATCTTCGCGTACGCCCGCGGTCATGCGGTGACTTTGGCCATCGTTGATGTGTGGATGCCGAAAATGAGCGGGCTCGAAGTGCAAGCGCAGCTCCAGTTGGTGTCGTCCCACACGAACGTAATCGTGCTGACTGCCCGGGAAACACCCGCGATTCGCGACCGCTGCGCTGGCAGGCGGCGCGTTTGGCTTTCTCGTAAAACCGTTCGACGACGAGGCGTTTCTCTCTGTCGTCCATCAAGCACTTCGCTCTGCGGCGTAAGCGATAGCTACTCTGCTTGTGCCGGTTTTTTATGCGCCACAGACTTCTCGGCGACTGGAGGGATTCCATGTTGGAGTGTAGGGATCATATTCCTCCGCGGGGACGCCAAAGGCATCCGGCTCCTCGGCGTCTCGATGGATGTGACCGCGCAGAAGCTGGCCCAGGACGCGCTGCGGGAGAGCGAAGCTCGTTTTCGCAACGTGGCGAACACCGCGCCTATGATGATCTGGATGTCGGGCACGGACAAGCTCTGCACCTTTTTCAACAAGGGTTGGCTCGACTTTACCGGCCGGCCGTTGGAGTAGGAGCTTGGCAATGGGTGGGCGGAGGGCGTTTACCGCCAAGACTTAGGCCGCTGTTTTGAAGTCTATGTTTACTCCTTCGACGCACGGCAACCCTTCACGATGGAATACCGCCTGCGACGAAGTGACGGTGAATATCGCTGGGTTCTGGATAATGGAACGCCGCGCTTTGACCCCGATGGCACATTCCTCGGGTACATCGGTTGTTGCATAGACATCACTGAGCGGAAGCAGGCGCAGGAGCGGTTCCGGCTCGTCGTGGAGGCTTCGCCCAACGGAACCGTCCTAGTCGACGCGCAAGGTCACATCGTGTTGGTGAACGCCGGCGCTGAAAAATTATTCGGTTATGGACGCGAGGAGCTCATCGGGCAGGGGATCGAACTGCTCGTGCCGGAGCGGTTCCGCGCCGAGCACCCGGCTCATCGGGCGGGCTTTCATGCCGCGCCTGCGGCGCGGGTCATGGGTGCCGGTCGGGAGTTGTTCGCCCGTCGCAAGGACGGGACCGAGTTCCCTGTCGAGATCGGGATCAGCCCCATTCAAAGCCCGGAAGGCATGCTGGTTTTAAGCGTCATCGTGGACATCTCCGCCCGCAAAAAGGCCGAAGCGGAAGAACCGCAGCGGATTTTCGAGCAGTTCTTTTCGACCAAGCGCGAAGGGTTGGGCATGGGTCTTGCCATCGCGCGTTCGATCATCACCTCGCACGGCGGCGAGTTGGCCGCGGCGAATGCCAGGGCGGCGGCGCGTGCGTGCATTTCTCGCTACCGGTCATCGCGGAGGACCAGGGAGGATGAAGAGAATCACAGCAGTCGGCGGGCGAGAGGCATGAAACACGTGAGCAATGCAGGAAACCGCGCGGCCAAGGCGCAGCCGGCATAGGACCAAGGTCCCATATGCAGCTCCCCGCGGCATAAACTAAACTCAGCTGATACTAACTGACTATTTCGCCCGCCCCCAAGACTGTATAACCCGATAAATCAGGAAGATACATACCCGATGAAAAAGCAACCGCTCCACTTGATCAGGACCCTTTCGCCATTTTTCGGAACGGCGGCCGTGGCGCTCACATTTGTATCAGCGGCAATTTCTATAGACACAGCCAAAGCGCAACAGTCTGCCACTGAGCAGGACGCCTACGCGATCGGAGTCGAAGCGTACCTCTATTTTTACCCGCTCGTCACCATGGACATAACGCGCAAACAACTCAGCAACGTGGAGCCCGGGAAAGGACTTGGCGGGCCAATGAACTCGTTCGCAAACGCTCCTGAGTATCCCACAGCGGACATGAAAGCCGTTGTTCGGCCGAATTTCGACACGCTCTACTCCTCTGGATGGCTTGATCTCACCAACGAGCCGGTGATCGTGTCGGTTCCCGATACAGGCGGCCGTTACTACCTGTTGCCGATGCTCGACATGTGGACGGATGTGTTCGCCTCGCCGGGCTGGCGCACGACCGGCACAGAGGCTGGCAATTTCATTGTCGTTCCGCCCGGGTGGCGGCCCGATCTGAGAGATCGGCTCATCGAGGAATTCAAGCTCCCGAAAGACACCCAGCGCATCGATGCCCCGACACCTTACGTGTGGATCGTCGGTCGCACGAAGACGGACGGCCCGCAGGACTACGATGCGGTTCACAAGATCCAGGCAGCCTATAAGATCACGCCGCTTTCCCAGTGGGGAAAGGCGTCCGAGCCGGTCCAGGTCAAGATCGACCCGACGATTGACATGAAGACGCCGCCGAAGATCCAGGTCGACACGATGCCGGCCGGTAAATACTTCGCCTACGCCGCAGAACTCATGAAGCTACAGCCGCCGCATATCACGGATGAGCCGATCATCGCGAGGATGAAGCGGATCGGCATCGAGCCCGGCAAGAGCTTCGACCTCGACCAGGCCGATCCCGCCGTCAAGAAGGCGCTCGAGCGCGCGCCGCAGGGCGCGCAGGCGCTGATGAAGTGGAAGGTCCCGACTCTAGCCAGGGTGGTGAATGGCTGGTCGATGAACACCGATACGATGGGCGTTTACGGCAACTACTACCTTAAACGCGCCATTGTCGCGCAATTAGGGCTCGGCGCGAACCTGCCCGAGGATGCGATCTACCCACTGAATCTCGGCGACGAGTCTGGCAAACCGCTCGACGGCACGAACAAGTACACGATTCACTTCGACAAAGCGACCATCCCGCCCGTGAACGCTTTCTGGTCGATCACACTCTACGATCAGGACGGCTTTCAGGTCGCTAACAGCCTGAACCGTTTCGCCGTCAGTAGCTGGATGCCATTCCAGTACAGTCCGGACGGGTCGCTTGACCTTTATTTTCAGAACGAGAGCCCAGGTGCGGAAAAGGAGCCTAATTGGCTTCCCGCTCCCAAAGGGCCTTTCAACCTCTGCATGCGCCTCTATTCTCCGAAGTCCGAAGCGCTGACCGGTAAATGGAATCCGCCGCCGGTCATGAAGGTGCAAGAGGTCCCACCCTTGGCGACGCAATAAAGATTAGCCACTGACCTGTTAGTAAAATGGGCCCTATACAGTCATGAAAAATACATTCCGGTTCGACTTGCCTTGCCAGATGGCCGGGCTGCTCCTGCTTTTGTATTACCTGGCAGTCTCCGACGGACGCGCGGCAGATGCGGTGGGGCTGCCGCCGGAGGGTTCCACCCCCGAAGCGATCGTCTCGCAAGCCCGTTTGAGCTTAGCCGAAGCGCGAAAGACACCGTCCGATCCAAGGACTGCAGTGGGCCATTACCTCGATGCGGCGGATGCGGCCGTGCGGTCGCTGAGCGTTTCTTCGGGGAACGCGGCGGAAGCCCGGTCGATTTACAATGCCGCATCTCAGGAAGTTGCGGTCTTGTTGCGCTCATCCGCTGAGCTGTGGAATCGGACCGAAACGATCCCTTCCCGCGACGGCATCTACCGGCTGAGCGGACGCACATTTCTTCGGTTAGTTAACAGAAAAACACCGGTTGCTGCCGAAATCTCGTGTGAAGGACGAATTAACTTCCTAGATTGGCTACGCAGCAGGTGCCCAGGAATCCGTTTATGCCCAAGCCAGGTCTTCGCGCATTGGTGGTCAAAGAGCTCCGGGAAATTTTGCCGCCGACGCTGTTTTTCGCGGTTGGCTTCAATCTGATCCTACTGACTACCAACCTCATTCTCGCGGATTACCTCGTTAGCTTCGCTAGCTTCATCGTCGCAATAGTGGGCGCGCTCGTGGTGGGCAAGTCGGTGCTGCTGGCAAATGCAATGCCATTCCTACGCCGTTTCGACCCGGCCCCTTTGATCCAACCGGTCCTGTTCAAAACCATTGTCTATTGGGCGGTCGTTTTCATGGTGCGGTTTCTGGAAAAGCTCATCGAATACCTCTTCGCCGGAGGAACCCTGAGCGGGATTCCGGAGTACGTGGCGACGCACTTCACCTGGCACCGCTTCGCTGCTATCCAGATTTGGATCTTCGTTCTGTTTCTGCTCTACACCTCAGTCGAGGAACTGAATGCGAGGTTGGGTGAGGGCGAGCTCAGGAAAATATTTTTCAGCAGGGGTTCGCCAGCTGGGCCCGCCCGAGCTCAGCCTAAGATGGTGCAGGAGGCGCCGCGATGATAAACGTAATACCCATCTGGAGGCGAAGGTTCTTCCGGTTGGCCCTTGTCGCCATTTGCTCTTTGCCTCTCACCACGGGGGAGAGCGAAGTCCCACCCGTAGGAGGATCGAATAGCAAGGATACGGACACTTCCCAGGGGATGGTGTGGATTCCCGGCGGCGAATTCACCATGGGCACCGACGATGTTCGCAGCTTTCCGAACGAGCGTCCGGCGCACAGGGTCCGGGTGGAAGGTTTCTGGATCGATGAGCACGACGTGACGAACGCCGAATTTGCCAAGTTTGTGGAAGCCACGGGTTATGTCACAACAGCGGAGCGGAAGCCGGACTGGGAAGAACTGAAAAAGGAACTCCCACCGGGTACTCCGAAGCCGGACGACAGTATGTTGGTTGCCGGTTCGTTAGTCTTTGCCCCGACTTCGCACCCCGTGCCGCTGGATGATCTTTCGGCTTGGTGGCGCTGGGTGCCGGGGGCGAGTTGGAAACATCCGGAAGGACCGGGCAGCACGATTCAAGGCAGGGAAAGTCATCCGGTCGTACAGGTTTCCTGGGACGATGCCGTCGCCTATGCGAAATGGGCCGGCAAGCGGCTTCCGACCGAGGCGGAGTGGGAGTTCGCCTCGCGCGGTGGCCTTGATGGGAAACGTTACCCGTGGGGCGACGAGTTTCGTCCCAATGGCAAGTACATGGCCAATACCTGGCAAGGTCTGTTTCCAGTAACCAACACTGCGGAAGACGGGTTCGTTGGAACATCCCCAGTCAAATCCTTTCCGCCGAACGGCTATGGGCTTTACGATATGGCCGGGAACGTCTGGCAATGGTGCAGTGACTGGTACCGGATCGATGCCTTTACCCAGCTCGCGACGGAACTTACAGACAAAAGCGTGTGTCGGGACACCGGGGGGCCAATTGAGAGCTGGAATCCGGCTGATCCCAATGCGCCGAAACGCGTGGTCAAAGGAGGTTCATTCCTTTGCAACCCCTCCTACTGCGAGAGCTATCGCCCCAGCGCGCGCCGGGGCACGCCTCCCGATACCGGTTCGTCCCATACAGGGTTCCGGTGCGTTATCTCTGGAGACAACGCCCAAGTTACCCACTAAGTCGGAAGCGAATCTTCTCTCACAAGACAGGCACCTTCTGGCACTAACACCTCCCCAAAAAACTAAGAACCCCAACTAATGAAATACAAACAAAAAGTAGTCAGTCATGGTCTGTCCTTGCTGACAACCACGGCTGTCGTGCTCATCGGCGCAGCCGGACCATTGCAAGCGCAGGACAAGAAACCCAATATCGTCGTCATCATGGGTGACGACATCGGCATGTGGAACATCGGTGCCTATCACCGGGGCATGATGGCCGGGAAGACGCCGAACCTCGACAAGCTCGCCAAAGAAGGCATGTTGTTCACCGACTACTATGCCGAGGCAAGCTGCACGGCGGGTCGCGCGAACTTCATTACGGGCGAACTGCCGATCCGGACCGGCATGACCACGGTCGGCCAGGCCGGTGCGTCGATAGGATTGCCCGCGGAGGCTTGCACAATTGCCACCGCGCTCAAAGCGCAGGGCTATGCCACTGGCCAGTTCGGGAAGAATCACCTGGGCGACAAGAATGAGTTCCTGCCTACCGTCCACGGGTTCGATGAATTCTTCGGCTACCTCTATCACTTGGACGCGATGGAAGACCCGGCCCATCCTAACTACCCGCAAGAACTGTTGAACGTCGTCGGCCCGCGCA
>JBAUZZ010000062.1:0-10206 GCA_049585495.1 Chthoniobacterales bacterium
CTCTCGGCGCTGACGCACCTTGACGGCGCTTGTGGCGTTTAGCGACATCCATCAACCCATCATGATGAGTCAATCTATCCGTTGCCAACCCCGCCCCGCAATGCTAGCTTCTCCCCGCTTCCATGGTTAACCATCTTCCTCAAGCGGATTCCTTTGATATCGTCCATGCCCTTGATCAACGGATTCTTATCCTCGACGGGGCTATGGGCACCATGATCCAGCAGTGCAAGCTCCAGGAAAACGATTATCGAGGGAACCTCCTACGCGACCACAGTACGAGCCTTAAGAACAATAACGACATCCTTTGTCTCACTCGCCCGACTACCATCGAACAGATCCATCGCGAGTACCTAGATGCCGGAGCCGACATTATCGAGACCAATACCTTTAACGCTACTGCTATCTCCCAGCGGGATTTCGGCCTCGAGGACTATGTCGCGGAAATCAATCGGGCGGCCGCACAGATTGCCAAGAAGGCGGTTTCGGACGTGATGAAGGCTGATCCTGGGCGGCGTCGATATGTTGCTGGGTCCGTTGGTCCTCTGAATCGGACCTTGTCGATTTCCCGAGATGTTAACGATCCGGGAAAACGCGAGGTAACTTGGCGACAAGTAAAAGATGCTTACAAACAGCAGGTTGAGAGCCTCGTCCAAGGCGGCGTCGATCTGCTACTCGTCGAAACGACCTTTGATACGCTTAACCTCAAGGCGGCGCTTTTTTCGATCGAAGAATGCTTTCATGAGCTCGGTTTTCGTATTCCGGTCATGGCTTCTGGGACGATCACCGACGCCAGCGGGCGAACGCTCACTGGCCAGACAACGGAAGCATTCTGGATCTCCGTTTCCCACGCGCCACTCTTAAGCGTTGGTTTGAATTGCGCCCTCGGTCCGAAAGAGCTCCGGCCGTACATTGAAGAACTCGCCCGAATTTCACCAATCTACGTTTCTTGTTATCCAAACGCGGGCCTTCCCGATCCGCTCTCGCCAACGGGCTTTCCCGAGACTCCCGATTCGTTGGCGCCACAGTTGAAAGAATGGGCTGAACTCGGGTGGCTAAACATCGTGGGCGGCTGCTGCGGTACGACACCGGCGCACATCGCTGCGCTGGCCAGGGACGTGAATGGATTGCCGCCAAGAAAGATCCCCGTCCGGTCCCACAAAACACAACTCAGCGGACTCGAGTCCTATACGGTCGGCGATAGTTTTAGCCTCATCGGTGAGCGCACGAATATCACCGGTTCCCCAAAATTCTCACAACTGGTCCTCGCCGGGGACTTCGAAGCTGGGTTGACCATCGCGCGCCAGCAGGTCGAAGGCGGCGCGAACGCTATCGATATCAATATGGACGAGGGAATGATCGATTCCGAGGCGTCCATGGTGAAGTTTCTCAATCTACTCGCGGCCGAGCCGGACATTGCTCGTGTCCCAATCGTGATTGACAGCTCGAAATGGTCGGTTCTTGAGGCAGGCCTTCAGTGCGTTCAGGGAAAGGGAATCGTCAACTCGATCAGCCTCAAAGAGGGTGAGGAGAAATTCATCGAGCACGCTCGGCTCATTCGCCGTTACGGTGCAGCCGCCGTTGTCATGGCGTTCGACGAGCAGGGGCAGGCGGATTCGTTCGAACGGAAAATCGCCATCTGCTCGCGCGCCTATAAAATTCTCACGGAAGAGGTCGGGTTCCCGCCCGAAGACATCATTTTCGACTCGAATATTTTGACCGTTGCGACCGGCATGGAGGAGCACAACAATTACGCTGTCGCCTTTCTGGAAGCGACCCGCTGGATAAAGCAGAACCTGCCTTACTGCCGAGTCAGCGGGGGAGTCAGCAACATTTCCTTTTCCTTCCGGGGCAACAACGTCGTCCGGGAGGCGATGCACGCTGCGTTCCTCTACCATGCGATTAAGGCCGGGCTCGATCTGGGGATTGTGAACGCCGGGCAGCTGGCTGTTTACGAAGAAATTCCAAACGATCTTCGGGAACTCGTCGAAGATGTATTGCTTAACCGGCGGCCAGACGCAACGGAGCGCCTGGTGGATTTTGCCGAAAAGGTCAAAGCGACGGCCAAGGTCCGAGCTAAAGACGATGCGTGGCGTTCGGCTTCGGTCGAGGAGCGTCTTTCCCATGCCCTGATCAAAGGAATCGTCGATTATATTGACGAGGACACGGAAGAGGCCCGACAAAAATATGGTAAGCCCCTGGCCGTCATCGAGGGGCCACTCATGGCCGGCATGAGTGTGGTTGGCGACCTTTTTGGCGCCGGAAAGATGTTCTTGCCCCAGGTGGTGAAGAGTGCGCGGGTGATGAAGAAGTCGGTCGCCTACCTCACGCCGTTTCTTGAGTCCGAGCGAGAAAACGGGACGCAACTCAAAGCTCAAGGGAGAGTGGTCATCGCGACTGTTAAAGGGGATGTGCACGATATAGGTAAAAGCATCGTTGGTGTCGTGCTCGCCTGTAACAACTTTGAAGTGATCGATCTTGGGGTAATGGTGCCTTCAGAGAAAATTCTGGAGTGTGCCAGACAGCGCGGGGCCGACATCATCGGTCTGAGCGGTTTGATCACTCCGTCGTTGGACGAGATGGTACATGTTGCGCAGGAAATGGAGCGCCTGGGCTTCGACCTCCCCCTCTTGATCGGTGGCGCCACCACAAGCAAGGCACACACGGCGGTAAAGATCGCCCCGCACTATCGCGGCCCGACGGTCCACGTGCTCGACGCCTCACGCGCCGTTGGTGTAGTAGGGTCGCTCGTCAGCGAGGACCTTCATCCAGCCTTCGTCGAAAAGAATATAAACGAGCAACATCGGCTGCGAGATGACTTCCAGAACCGGATGAACGATAAGCGCTTGATCTCTCTTGAATCAGCTCGAAAGCGTCGAACGCCGATCGATTGGAGGATGACGGAGATCGCCGTTCCGAGCTTTAGTGGTCTGCGCATCATTGGTAATCAACCTTTGGATGAACTGATTCCCTATATCGATTGGTCACCGTTCTTTCACACTTGGGAGCTGCGTGGGCGTTTCCCGAATATCCTGGATGATCCTGAGACGGGCGAGCAGGCGCGCCAGCTCTTCGAAGATGCCCAAAAGCTGCTCCAGGATATTGTGCACGGAAGACTATTGGCAGCGAAGGGAGTGTATGGGCTGTGGCCGGCCAACAGTGTCGGCGACGATATCGAGGTCTATACCGATTCATCCCGGTCTGACATTCTGGCCGCGTTTCATATGCTGCGCCAGCAGATGAAGAAGCCGGCTAATCAATCGAATCATTGCCTCGCGGATTACATTGCACCGCGCGATTCGGGCCGAATCGATTATCTCGGAACGTTCGCGGTGACGGCCGGTCATGGCGCCGACGAATTGGCGAAGCAGTTCCAAGCCGAGCACGATGACTACAACAGCATTATGGTAAGAGCCTTGGCCGATCGTCTGGCTGAGGCGTTCGCCGAGTACCTGCATGAACGAGTTCGGCTTGAATGGGGGTACGGCCGGGAAGAACATCTGACCACGGAAGAACTGATCCGCGAAGCCTACCGCGGCATCCGTCCGGCGGCCGGATATCCTGCTTGCCCTGATCACACGGAGAAGCGAACGCTGTTCGATTTGCTCAATGCCGAGAAGCACGCAGGGATCGAATTGACCGAGAGCTTCGCCATGTGTCCCGGCGCTGCTGTGAGCGGCCTCTACTTTGCGCATCGGGAGGCAAAATATTTTGGTGTCGGAAAGATCGATCGGGACCAGGTCCTGGACTATCAGCAGCGCAAAGGGCTTTCGCTTGAAGAGGTCGAACGCTGGCTGGGCCCTTATCTCAATTACGTGCCCGACGCTAAGGTCGAAACTCGCTGAAACAAAAAGTCTCGACGGAAGATCGTCTTGGGGCGAGGCACAAGATCCAACGTCGTAAAGCGAGGTAATAGACAGAAGACCTCGAAGAGAATTTTTACAGAAGCTCTCGAAGGACTCAAAGTGGATCCGGGAGATGGTCGACGCAGCGGACCGGAGGGTAGGAATTATAGTCGACGGACGGAATTCACCGGCTGAGCTACCATCCGGGTTCAAAACGTCTTCGAGATCTTTGAGGTCTTCTGTAAAACATCCTCTGCGTTCTTGCGTCTTAATCTTCACGACCCTCTTTAAGGGCGCTTTCAAGTGGAATGCTCTAAAAAAGACTCGACAGGACGTCGCCACAGCATAAAATCACAACGTTTAAAAACGAAGTAGTAGACATAAAAAGCAATTTCTACAGAAGCTCGGAAAGGACTCAAAGTGGATCCGGAGACAATCGACGCAGCAAATCAGTGGTCGAACCGAATTATTGGCGCGGCGATAGAAGTTCATCGCTTGAAGGGGCCGGGGCTCATTGAGAGCATTTATGAGAAGTGTATGTTTCGCGAACTGGAGTTGCGCGGTGCTTCCGCCATAAAGCAGCTTGAAGTCGAGATCGAGTACAAAGGCTTGGTCTTTCGCGAGCCGCTGAAAGTCGATCTGCTTGTAGAGAGATCTGTTCTGGTTGAGCTGAAGGCGGTCGAGCGTGTCCTACCGATTCATAAAGCGCAGCTCCTAAGCTATATGAAACTCCTGAACGTCCCACTCGGACTCTTGATCAATTTCCACGAACTATTGCTCAAGGACGGAATTCACCGCCTGAGCTACCGACCAGAATTCAAGAAACCCCTTAGAGATCTTTGAGAGCTTCTGTAAAAGAATCTCTGCGTAGGACAACATCAACAGCAAAAAGCGAAGTAGTAGTCAAAGTGGATCCGGGAGATGGTCGACGCAGCGGACCAGAAGGCAGGATTATAATCGGCGTTGCGAACGACGTGCATCGGTCAAAAAAGGTGGAGTGTGCATGGAGAAATGTTCCGGTTAAGCCAAAAGTTTTCCCACTCGCTTTTCCAGCCCATAAGCACGGCTCTATTCGAAGCTGCTGCGTGTCCCCCCGGGGACGTCGAATTGGCTCCCACGAACTACTGCTCGAGGACTGGCCTAAGCTACTGCCCGGAATTCAAAAGACGTCTTCGAGACCTTTGAGACCTTCTGTAAAAGATCCTCAGCGTCCTTCTGTCTCAATCTTTGCGATCTTCTGTGAGCTCAAGCGCACCTTCCTCAAGTCTCGCCGATTAAGTCCCAGTGCTTTGTCAGATAGGAGATTCCGGAGACGAGGGTAAGGATAACGGTCACGCCAATCAAAACGTCCCCGAGGACGGTCAATTTCAGCTTCTTCGTCCAATCGGGTCCGCCGAGCTCGGCGATCACGAGCATAACGAGGAAATAGACAATCGTAATCATTTGCCAGACCGTTTTATGCTTCCCCAGCTTCTCGGCAGCCAGGACTTTTCCCTGGGAAGCGGCGATCAAGCGAAGACCAGTAATCAGAAATTCACGACTGACAATGATGATCGCGGCCCAGGCTGGCAGAAGATGCAAGGCGACCAAGCAAATAAAGGCGGACACGGTCAAAATCTTGTCCACGAGCGGATCCATCAGCCGCCCAAAGTCGCTATTCAGCTGATACTTCCGCGCGATCATCCCGTCAGCGTAGTCCGTAAAGCTGCCCACCAAAAACAGAATCAGGGCGGTGGTCTTCGCACCCGGAAAGTTCACGCTTAGAGCGGCGACAAAGGGTAAGGTGAGGCAGAGCCGAAAAAGCGTCAGCTGATTGGGAACGTTCATGCGATCTGGACACTGGAATAGATGGCGTGCTTCCAGATCGGTACGACGGCCTTAAGCTTTTCAATAATTCTTGCGCTGGCCGCGAATGCTGCACCGCGATGGCGCGCACTGACGCGGAGGAAAAGGGAAGGCTCACCAACGGGGACAAAGCCGATGCGGTGATGGATAACCACTTCGCCCAAAGAGAAATCATCTGTCGCAGCGAGGGCGATTTTCTTCAACTCGATTTCGGCCATGGGGACGAAAGCTTCGTAGTCGATGCCTTCGATATTGCGGTCGTTTTCCAGCGCGCGCACCACGCCGTAAAAGTCGACGATACCTCCGTAATCACGGGAAAAGCGGGGATCGGCCCTTCCGAGCGGTTCGCGGGTGATTTTGATTTCGCAACGGCTCATCGCCCTAAACGTATAGCAGATACCGAAAGGTGCGGTAGGGCCAAGTTGCAACCTGGCCTCGCCGAATGACAAATAACCAATAACAAATTCCAAAGGGTGGAGCTTCTGTCATTTGTGATCTGTGATTTGTCATTCGGCGAAGCAGCGACTAGCGTAATGCGAATTCATAGGTAACAACCAGCCGCGGCTCACGCCCGGCCAAATCAGCCATTCGCTCCAAGACAGGCATCTCCGCTAAACCATGAGCACTTCAGATATCGGACTTATTGGCCTCGCCGTAATGGGCGAGAACCTTGTTCTTAATATGGAGAGCAAGGGGTTTTCTGTGTCGGTGTTCAACAGAACTACCGAAGTGACCCAGAAATTCGCGGCTGGACGCGCCAGAGGTAAGCGAATCACCCCGACGAAGTCCATCGAGGAATTTGTTCAGAGCCTGTCTCGGCCTCGGAAAGTCATGATTATGGTCAAGGCCGGTCCGGCCGTCGATGCGGTGATCGATCAGCTTTCGCCGCGCCTGGAACAAGGCGATGTGATCATTGACGGCGGGAATTCCCTCTACGTCGACACTCAACGGCGAGACAAGGCATTGTCCGCTAAAGGCTTACACTTTCTCGGGATCGGCGTTTCCGGTGGGGAGGAGGGCGCTTTGAAAGGTCCTTCACTGATGCCAGGCGGATCCAAGAATGCCTGGGAAATTGTTGCACCAATCTTTCGAAAAATCGCCGCGCAGGTCGAGGGTGAACCTTGTTGCCGATATATGGGAACCGACGGAGCCGGCCATTACGTGAAGATGGTGCACAACGGCATTGAATATGGGGATATGCAGCTCATCTGCGAGGCGTACGCAATTCTGCTGAATATACTCGGCATGGGGCCCAAGGAGTTGCACGATGTGTTCGCTTCCTGGAACAAAGGAGATCTTGATAGTTTTCTGATTGAAATTACCTCTAACATATTTGCCAAAAAAGATAGCGAAACCGGGAAGGCCCTGGTCGACGTGATCCTCGACAAGGCCGGCCAAAAGGGCACCGGGAAATGGACACTCCAATCGGCGATCGATCAGGCGATCGTGGTTTCGACCATCAATGCAGCCGTGGAAGCCCGAATTTTATCAGCTATGAAGGACCAGCGGGTCCGTGCTTCCAGGCAATTGGCAGGCCCCGCATCTTTCAAATTCGAAGGGGAGCGCCAAAAATTAGTCGACGCCGTAAGAGACGCGCTGTATGCGTCAAAGATCATATCGTACGCTCAGGGATTCACCCTTTTTCGGGCGGCCAGCAAGCAGTTCAACTGGGATTTGAACTACGGGGATATAGCAACGATCTGGCGTGGCGGCTGCATTATCCGGGCGAAGTTCTTGAACCGGATAAAGGAAGCATTCGACCGGGATCCGCAATTGGAGAATCTGATGCTTGATCCCTTCTTTCGAGATATTCTGGATAAGGGTCAAACGAACTGGCGATATGCGGTGTCGTTGGCCATTGAAGGAGGCGTTGCTGTACCCGCATTTGGCGCGTCGTTGGCCTATTTCGACAGCTACCGTCAGGACCGGCTTCCAGCCAACCTGCTCCAAGCTCAGCGTGACTATTTCGGCGCACACACCTACGAGCGAGTGGACGAGCCAGGAACGTTCCATACGGAATGGCTGAGCTGAACGGGTCAAGGCGTTTCTCGTCAATCGTTTCTCGTTTCTTGCGGAACTTGCGGGGAACGAACGCGAGAAACGTGAAACGAGAAACGGAAACGAGAGACGAGAAACGAATGAACCTCATCGACGGTAAGGCTATTGCTCAGCGGATTAATGAAAAAACACGGGAGACGGTATCTCGCCTGAGAAGAAATGGGATTATCCCTGGATTGGCGGTCGTGCTCGTCGGCGATCATCCCGCGTCGATGGCCTACGTTCGAAACAAGGATCGCACTTCCCAGGAACTCGGGTTTAACTCTAAAAAGATCGAATTGCCCAAAGAGACACCTCAAGCCGAGTTGCTCAAAATTGTTCGCGAGCTCAATCAGGATCGGAATATCCACGGCATTCTCGTCCAGTCGCCGTTGCCGTCACAGATCGATGAGCGCGAAATCGTGCTAGCGCTCGATCCGGCCAAGGATGTCGATGGCTTCCATCCGATCAACGTTGGTAAAGTGGCCATGGGCGATCCGACCGCGCTTGCGCCCTGTACGCCCTTGGGCTGTCAACGGCTCTTACTGGAGAGCGACATCGAAACCGAGGGCGCGCACATCGTCGTTCTCGGACGCAGCATGCTGGTCGGAAAACCTCTGGCGTTTCTCTTGATGCAGAAAGGAAGAGGGGGCGATGCGACGGTGACGATTGCCCATTCTAAAACCCGACGCCTCTCCGCCGTGACCCAGACCGCCGACATCCTTATCGCTGCGATCGGTCGCCCGCACTTTGTTCGAGCGGAACATGTGCGCGAGGGAGCGGTAGTGATCGATGTGGGCATTAACCGCGTGGACGACCCCGCGAGGCCGAAGGGGCACAAACTCGTCGGCGACGTTGCCTTTGATGAAGTCGCCCCTAAAGCACGAGCGATCACACCGGTTCCGGGTGGCGTTGGCCCGATGACGATCGCAATGTTAATGGCGAATACGGTGAAGGCGTGCCAACTAGAGACGGGACTTGGGGCATGAACAGCGCCGAGAAGGGAGAGAGTAGAAAGTAGAGAGTAGAAAGTAGACAGTGGATTCCCTCGGTTGAGCCCCGCTCTTGCTTTCTACTCTCTACTGTCTACTCTCTCCGCTCCGGGCGTTGGCGGCGTTGATTCCTCCATGCATTCTTTTCACTATCAGAAGGGCAGGCTTTGCTGTGAGTCGGTGCCGCTGGAAGACGTTGCCAGCCACTACGGCACGCCTGTTTACGTTTACAGCTCCCATACAATCGTTGACCACTACCGTCGATTTGATGCGGCACTTTCGGAGCTGGATCACGCGGTTTGCTACGCGCTGAAATCGAACCCTAATCTGGCTGTGATCGGCCTCCTTGCCGAGCAGGGCGCCGGCTTCGACATTGTCTCGGGCGGCGAACTTTACCGAGTTTTAAAAGGGGGCGGCGACTCCGCGAAGTGTACCTTCGCCGGAGTTGGTAAGACGCGGGAAGAAATCGAATTCGCGCTCCGCTGCGGCATTTTCAGTTTCAACGTAGAGTCGGAGGATGAACTAGCCACCATCGACGCGATTGCTCAATCGCTCAACGTCCGCGCGCCGATCGCCATCCGGGTCAATCCTGATGTTGCAGCCAGCACCCATAAATATATTTCAACCGGGAAGAGCGAACATAAATTCGGAATCGGCCTTGATCGCGTCGACGACATTTACGCGACGGCGGGGGCCCTTAAGCACATCAAACTCCGGGGCGTCCAAATGCATATCGGCTCTCAGATTACGGAGAGCAAACCATTCAGGGCGGCAGTAACAAAAATGCTCCCGGTCGTCCGGCGATTGAAAGCTGAATATGGCATTGAGTTTTTCAGCATCGGAGGTGGAATTGGTATCGTCTACCGGGGGTCTTTGGAAAGCGGAGACGAGGTTTGGTGGAGACAGGAAGAACAAAAGCAAGCGCTAACCATTGAGGAATACGCCAAGGCGGTTGTTCCGCCGCTTAAAAGCCTACAGCTCCGCATTCTATTCGAGCCGGGCCGTTTTCTGGTCGGAAACGCCGGCGTGCTTCTAACCACGGTTCTCTACGTAAAGCAGACGCCAACGAAAACCTTTCTGATTGTCGATGCCGGGATGAACGACCTTATCCGGCCCGCGCTCTATCAGGGATATCACGAAGTTGTGCCGGTGAACCAAAGCAAGAATCGTCCCCTGATTAAGGCCGACGTTGTCGGTCCAGTTTGTGAAAGCGGTGATTTTTTCGCGCTTGATCGGGAGTTGCCGGAAGCCAAGGCAGGAGACGTTCTCGCTCTGATGAGCGCAGGGGCCTACGGTTTCGCGATGGCCTCCAATTACAACTCCAGGCCGCTGTCTGCGGAAGTCTTGGTCGAGCGAGATCAGCACAGGACCATTCGGCGACGCCAGAATTTCGCAGACCTCGTCGAATTGGAGCTCACCGAAGATCGCGACGGCTAAATTGACATGTAGGGCGGCTGCCCAGCTCGCGGCCGCTACGCCCGCCCGCAACG
>JBAUZZ010000063.1:0-25148 GCA_049585495.1 Chthoniobacterales bacterium
TCCTGGGCATTATCTATATCCTCCGCGGCCTTTTTACCACCTCGTTCAGCGAAACGACCGCGAGTTCACTCAGTCGAATGATGTACGGTATCATTTGCTTTGCTACCTTGTTCAGCTTCGTTGGAACTATTCTGGGCGGAATCTGGGCTGATCAATCTTGGGGGCGATTCTGGGGATGGGACCCAATGGAGAACGGAGCGCTTCTTATCGTACTCTGGAACGCCATTATTCTTCACTCCCGCTGGGGTGGCCTCATTCGCGAACGTGGACTTGCGGTGATGAGTGTTTTTGGCAACATCGTGTTCAGTTTGTCCTGGTTCGGAGTGAATATGCTTGGCGTCGGCTTGCATTCCTATGGCTTTATGGATCGGGCGTTTGGTACTCTCATGACCTTCATCGCCAGCCAACTGGCCGTGATGGTTCTCGGGATGCTTCCCCTGAAATATTGGCGCGGCATTCAAGCGCGGGGGAAAGAAGCGTCCGCGGGCCCGCTCAGAGCCGTCACTAGCCATTAGCGAAGGGGCGTTTCTCCGAAACGACCGTGCCGCAGCTTCCAGCGGCGACAGGATCACGAGCGCGATTCGGACCCCTGGACAGTGTTTTCGTAGGGCGAGGTTTGGTAGAGCGAGAGTGCCACCAAAGACACGGTGTATGTGTTCACGGAAAGAAATATTGCCGGTAGCTGAATCTTTGAAAAGCGGATTGAGGACGATGGTTCGGCTGAGATGGCTCGGTGGTTCGATACGCCACCATTGGCCTCGCGCAGAGGGCGCGGAGGTCGCAGAGGCCGAAGCAAAACGTGATTGGTCAGAGGTGAGATGGTAATCAGTAGTCGGTAAGAGTTAATCCTAAGCACTCGTCTGAGTCATTGCAGGAACACTGACCTTTAGCCGAAGATATGCTGGACTTTGTGGGGGAGCCAATCCTTGGTGGGTAGCCGCTCGCGGTGCTCTCTGTTGCCTGCACCGACAGACAACGCAAGAGCCACAACCAGCAGCGCAGGGAGGATCGTGGCCAAGCGGTTAGGCAGTAAACACGAAATTAACCAACTAACAAACGTAGAGATGAGCAGATGAATGATAGGAATTTTGATGATAATCAAAACGGTCTAACTCGCCGGCAACTTCTGGGCCTCGCCACTCTCACCGGTGCCGGTTTGGCCACCGCATCGATGGGAGTGCCAAAAGCGAAGGCGGCAGCCGAAGGCCAGGCTGAGGGGGCGCACACCGAACAGTTTACTCCTCTGGAAGACTTCACATACGACTTGGAAGGCAGCGAAGGCTGGGTTGGCCAAGGCGGTACGGCGAAAGAACAAACCGTAAAACAACTTCCGGTGTCCAAGAGTATCGCCGGCGTTTCGATGCGCTTGCAACCCGGCGGTCTCCGTGAACTGCACTGGCACGCGATTGCGGCAGAGTGGGCCTACGTCGTCAAAGGCAACGTTCGGACGACCGTCATTTCGCCAAATGGGGAGGCTGGCCAGGATGATTTCGGGCCCGGTGACGTCTGGTTCTTTCCCAAGGGATATGGCCACGCCTTACAAGGCCTGGGCCCGGACGAGACCCACTTTATCCTGGGTTTTGATGATGGGCATTTCAGCGAGTTTGGGACTTTTTCAATCACCGACTGGCTAGGTCACACGCCGGCCGACATTCTTTCCAAGAATTTAGGGCTACCCGAATCTGTTTTTGGCACTTTCCCGAAAAGCGAGGTGTATATCGTGCAGGGGAAAGTGCCAGTAGCACCACATGAGCCGCTGCGAGAGATCAAGCCACAAGCTAACCAGTTTGCGCACAAGTACAGTCTGGATGCGATCGCACCCATTATGGAGTTCCCAGGAGGGGAATTGCGCATTGTCTCGCAAAAGGAGTTCCCGATTACAACCATGACGGGCGCAATCATGCTGATCAACCCAGGCAGCGTTCGCGAGCTACATTGGCATCCAAACGCCGATGAGTGGCAGTTCATTCTTTCCGGGCGTGCGCGGGTAACGATCTTCGGAGCCCACGGGCGCACCAAAACCGCGGAGTTCGGTCAAGGTCAGGTCGCCTTCGTGAAGCAGGGTTTTGGTCACTATATTGAACAGATGGGAAGCGAGCCGTTGCGGCTGCTCCTTCTATTTAATGCTCCAGTCTACGAGGAAATTAACCTTTCGACCTGGCTTGCTGCTAACCCAGCTAGCATCGTTGAGGATAATTTTGGCCTCACCAAAGCGGTGGTCGACAAGCTGCCCAGGAAGCTGGTCGGTTTCACGAGTCCGGCTTAGCGGCTCTCTGCTCGATGCATAGACTTGGGCAGAATCCAGCTGGAAAATCGGCCGTTATGGCGATGCCCCACCCTCGGCTGACGAACCCTGATTGGGCCAACTCCAACGACCAGCCCCGGTCCGGCAGGTGCCCATGCGCGTCAACTTAACAGCTGCACGCCAAAGGCGTAAGAGAACTCAGCCCAGGGTGGAGCGAAGCGGAACCCTGGGTATTCGAATCAACATGCGCCCCGCTCTGAAGGAGCGTCAGAGATGAACTCCGAGTGGCAGACTATCCTCGCCGCCTTACTTTCTACGCTTGCGCTCGGTTATTACTTTATACCTCCGATTTATACCTCCGATCGGCGCTTTCGGCCCTGGGACGTCAGACCCGATGTTTGCTCCGTTAGCCAAGAGAGACAAGCAACGTAAATTTTCTCGACTCCTGCCATAATTGGACTTTCGCTATTTGTTGACTCGGCTGCTGCAATGCCCGATTTGCCAAACGAAGGGTTATGCCTACGCGCAAACGCAATTGACGCGAGTGGACCAACCCAGAGACCTGCCGTGATCGAGCTTTCAAGATATGTGTTTGAAACGCTGCGGGAAGACGAAGAGTTCGCCCTGGACCGCGGCCAAGGGAATGGAGATCTGCCTGCCATTTTGGTGGTAGCTCCCGTGTCAGAGGATCCCATTCCAGGAATCTTGGAGCGGCTGGAGCACGAATACTCGCTTCGGGACGAGCTTGATTCAGACTGGGCGGCTCGACCTCTGGCCCTGGCTCGTCGTGAGCGTCGGATGATGCTTATACTCGAGGACCCGGGCGGCGAGCCACTCGATCGGCTTCTGGGACGACCGATGGAATTGAGCCGGTTCCTGCGCTTCGCCGTCGGCCTTGCAGCTGCGCTGGGCAAGCTCCACCAACGAGGTCTGATCCACAAGGATATCAAGCCGGCCAACATTCTGGTGGACTCTGCGAGCGGCGCCGTCTGGTTGACTGGTTTTGGGATTGCTTCCCGTCTGCCGCGCGAACGCCAGTCAGCAGAACCTCCTGAGATGATTGCCGGCACACTTGCTTACATGGCGCCCGAACAGACCGGCCGCATGAATCGGTCCATCGATTCTCGGAGTGATCTTTACTCCCTGGGCGTTACCTTCTACGAGATGCTCACGGGCGCGCTGCCCTTCACGGCGTCCGATCCGATGGAGTGGGTGCACTGCCACATCGCCCGGCAGCCGGTCCCGCCCGGCCAGTATGTGAAGGAAATTCCCGCGCCGCTCTCAGCGATCGTGATGAAGCTGCTGGCGAAGACCGCAGAGGGGCGGTATCAGACCGCCGCCGGCGTTGCCGGCGATCTCTGGCGCTGCCTGAGGGAATGGGAGGGGCACGGCCGCATCGACCCGTTCCCGCTGGGGCTGGGCGCGCACGATGTATCGGACCGGCTGCTGATCCCGGAGAAGCTTTACGGCCGGGAGCGCGAGATTGAAGCATTGCTCGCTTCCTTCGACCGGGTCGTGGCCAACGGCACCCCGGAGCTGGTGCTCGTGTCCGGCTATTCCGGGATCGGCAAGTCCTCGGTGGTAAACGAGCTGCACAAGGTGCTCGTCCCGCCGCGTGGTCTGTTCGCGTCCGGCAAGTTTGACCAGTACAAGCGGGACATCCCGTACGCCACCCTGGCCCAAGCCTTCCAGAGCCTTGTGCGCCCGCTTCTGGGCCAGAGCGAGGCCGAGCTTGGCTGGTGGCGGAACGCCCTGAGCGAGGCGCTGGGCCCCAACGGTCAGCTTATCGTCAACCTCGTTCCTACGCTGGAGCTTGTGATCGGCAGACAACCATCGGTCCCGGACCTGCCGCCTCGGGATGCGCAGAACCGCTTTCAAATGGTTTTCCGGCGGTTTCTCGGCGTCTTTGCCCGGAAGGAGCACCCGCTAACGCTGTTCCTCGACGATTTGCAATGGCTGGATACAGCGACGCTCGATCTCCTCGAACACCTGGTCACGCACCCTGAAGTGCGCCACGTGCTGCTAGTCGGCGCCTACCGGGACAACGAGGTTGGCGCCTCTCACCCGCTTCTCCGGACTCTTGAGGCGATTCGCAATGCCGGAGCGCGGCTCCAGGAGATCGTGTTGGCGCCCCTCGGGCTCGATGATGTCGGCCGCCTTGTCGCAGATGGCCTGCATTGCGAGCCTGAGCACGCGCGGCCCTTAGCTCAACTGGTGCACGAGAAGACCGGCGGCAATCCGTTCTTCGCGATCCAGTTCTTCACCGCGCTGGCCGAAGAAGGGCTGCTCTCATTCGACCCAGTCGCGGCAGCTTGGCAATGGGACATAAACCGCATCCGCGCCAAGAGCTACACCGATAACGTGGTGGATCTGATGGCTGGGAAGCTCAAGCGGTTCTCCCCCACCACCCAGGAAGCCCTGAAACAGCTCGCCTGCCTGGGTAACGTTGCGGGGATCGCCACTCTGACCCTCGTTCACGGGGAAACAGAGGAGGCGATGCGCGCAGCACTCTGGGAAGCCGTCCGTGCCGGGCTCGTCTTTCGCGAAGACAGCGCCTACAAGTTCCTGCACGACCGGATCCAGCAGGCGGCTTATAAACTGATCCCAGAAGAGCACCGTGCCGAAGTTCACCTGCGCATCGGTCGCGTGCTGCTTGGGAGCATGACGGCGGACGAGCTCGGCGAGCATCTGTTCGATGTCGCAAACCAGCTCAACCGGAGCACTGCGCTAGTGATCGACCCAGACGAGAAAGCGCAGGTGGCCACGATCGACCTGCGTGCTGGGCGAAAGGCCAAGGCGTCGGCAGCCTTTGCGTCGGCCTGCGTGTATCTGGCGGCCGGTATGGCACTGCTCGACGAAAGAGACTGGAGCAGCCAGTACGCGTTAATGTTCAGTCTGCGGCTCGAACGCGCGGAGTGCGAATTTCTGACCGGTAACTTCGAAACAGCCGAGCAATTGATTGAAGAGTTACTGCAGCGGGGGGCGTCGAAAGTCGACCAGGCAGCCGCCTACCACCTGAAGGTCCTGCTCCATACCGTGAAGTCGGAAAACGCGCGAGCCGTGGCCACCGCGCTCACGTGCCTGCGCCTGTTCAATATCGACATCCCGGCACACCCGACCTGGGAACAGGTCCGGGCCGAATACAAGACGGTCTGGCAGATCCTCGATGGACGCCCGATCGAGAGCCTGATCGATCTGCCGCTAATGACCGATCCGGAACTGCAGGCCGCCATGCAGCTGCTCTCGGTCCTTACTCCCCCCGCCTACTTTACCGACCTTCACTTATTTTCCTTGCTCGTGTGCCGCATGGTGAACGTCAGCATGCAGCACGGAACTGGCGGCGCGTCCGCACACGCCTTTGGCATCCTCGGACATATCCTGGGCCCGGTCTTTCATCGTTACAGCGAGGGGTATCGATTCGCTAAGCTAGCCTGCGACCTTGTCGAGAAACACGGCTTCATCGCCCACCATGCGAAGGTCTACCATGCGATGGGACTAGCTGCTCAATGGACGCAGTCGATCACGACCGCGATCGATTTCAATCAGGCGACCTTTCGCACCGCAATTGAGACGGGTGATCTGACCTTCGCTTGCTACAGCGTCTGCCAGTCCGTTTATGGGCTTCTCCTACGGAACGATCCGCTCGACGCGGTGTGGCGCGAGTCGGAGAGGGGCCTGGACTTCGTCCGGAAGGCCGGGTTCCGCGATATGGCGGATGCCATCGTGAGCCAGCAACGCTTCATCACGACCATGCAGGGACGGACCGCGAGCTTCTCCACCTTCAGCGATGCGCAGTTCGACGAGACGGCGTTCGAAGCGCAACTGACGGGGGACCGGATACCCACGATGGTCTGCCTTTACTGGATCGTCAAACTGAAGACGCGGTTCTTGTCAGGGGACTACGCCGAGGCGCTCGCGGCAGCCGACAAGGCAAAGGCGCTGCTTTGGGCCTCGGCCGTCTGGATCCAGTTACTCGACTACTTTTACTACACCGCGCTGACGGTGGCGGCGCTCTACGAGAACGCTACTGCTGACGAGCAGAACAGGTGGCACGACCTCCTGACGGCGCACCGTGAACAACTGCGTGAGTGGGCCGACAACTATCCACCGACTTTCGGCGACAAGCACGCACTGGTGTCAGCCGAGCTTGCTCGCCTCGAAGGCCGCGACCTTGATGCCATGCGGTTGTACGAGGAGGCGATCCGGGCGGCGCGCGAGAATGGGTTTGTCCAGAACGAGGGCCTCGCCAACGAGCTGGCAGCCCGGTTCTATCTAAAGCGTGGCATCGAAAAAGTGGCGCATTCCTACCTCCGGGACGCGCGCTACTGTTATCTGCGTTGGGGCGCACTGGGCAAGGTGCAGCAGCTCGACGAGCGCTACCCTGCGATCGAAGAGCCGGCCGCGGTGCACCCTACTGCCACGATCGGCACGTCGGTTGAGCAGCTGGACTTGGGGACCGTAATGAAGGCGTCGCAAGCGGTTGCCGGGGAGATTGTGCTGGAGAAGTTGATCAAAACGCTCATGACGATTGCCGTTGAACACGCTGGCGCCGAGCGTGGTCTTCTGATCCTGCCCCATGGCGAAGAACTTCGAATCGCTGCGGAAGCCAGGACTGCCCGCGATGGGATCGAGGTCCAACTGAAAGATGCGTTGGTCACGCCCTCCGACTTACCCGACTCGCTCCTTCACTACGTGATTCGAACTCGGGAGAGCGTGATTCTGGCTGACGCCTCGAGCCAGAACCTCTTTTCGCAGGACGAATATGTTCGTCAGCGGAGTCCCAGGTCAGTGCTCTGCTTGCCCCTGGTGAAGCAGGTCAACTTGGTGGGCATCCTCTATCTGGAGAACAGCCTGGCGCCCCGCGTGTTCACGCCCAAGCGGCTGGCCATGCTGGAGATGCTGGCCTCGCAGGCCGCGATCTCGTTGGACCATGCGCGACTCTATGCCGACCTCGGTCGATTGAATGCGGAGCTGACGCAGGAAAACAGCGATCGAAGGAAGGCCGAAGAAGCCCTGCGCGACAGCGAACAACGGTTGCAGGATATCGTCGACAACACCACGGCGGTCATTTTCGTCAAAGATCTCGAACTGCGTTATCTCTTGGTCAACCGCGAATATGAACGCCGCCATCAGGTGCAGCGTGATCAGATCCGCGGTAAGACCGACTACGACATCTATCCGCATGATGTTGCTGAGGCGGTACGCGCGAACGACCAACGGGTGATCAAAGCCGGCGAGCCGATCCAGTTTGAGGAGGCCGTGCCCTCGCTGGAGGGCGAACGTGTGTATGTCTCCGCAAAATTTCTGCTCCGTGATCGTACGGACAAGCCATACGCGGTTTGTGGCATCGCGACGGATATCACCGCGTTGAAACGGGCCGAGGAATTGCAAGCATCCATGGCCCGCGAACGGGAGTTGTTTGCGCAACAGCGTGCCACCGAGTTAGCAAAGGCGAACGAGGCACTTCGGGGATGTCTCGATGCACTCGCCTCTGTGCCCGAACTGGATGAGTTTCTTGGCCAGGTGATGGGTGCGATCACACGGCAGTTGGGTGCTGACTCTTCTACGTTGCGGGTGCGCAACTTCGAGCAAAACACCTTGCCGCTGGAGCTCGTCTTCCAAAACGGCCGAATCATGTCTCCGGGCGAAGCGAAGTATCCCGAACTCTGGCAGTCTGTGTCGCTCCAAGAACAACGTTTCCCCTTTTTTTTGGATCAGCCGGCCGCTATCATTCGTATTCTTGATCCAGATTCGCCAATGCCTGACGATTACCGCTCCTATCTGCGTGAGCTCGGGGTAAAGACGCTGTTGATCATTCCGTTGACCTCACGTGGCCAGGCAAATGGCCGGTTGACCTTTCGTTTTACGGAGGAGCGTGATTTTCACCCGGAGGAACTCGAAATCGCCAGAGCCTTAGCCACCCAAGCCAGCTTGGCCATTCATCTCACTCGCTTGGCCAAAAGCGCCAGGCAATCTGCCGTCCTGGAAGAGCGCAATCGGCTGGCCGGTGAGATCCACGATGCGCTGGCTCAAAGCTTTACCGGCATCTCGATGCAACTGGGAGTCGCCGCGGAGCAACTAGCGGCAAAGGAAGGCGATCCGCTCTGCCACATTCAGCGGGCAAACGAAACGGCAAAGTTTGGGTTGGCTGAAGCGCGCAAATCCGTGCTCAGCCTACGATCCAGTGCTATTCAGGAATCAGGATTCACTACGACGTTGCAACGTTTGGTTGAGCACGCGAACGTGGCGGGCCGGTTGCGCTGTGATTTCCGGTCCGGCAACATACCCGAAGAAAGCTTGCCGCCGAGGATACAACATGAGCTGCTGCGTATAGCGCAGGAGGCGATCAGTAACGCCGTTCGCCACGCCAAGCCTACCGTGGTAACCGTGACTCTGCGCTGGGATCCGCCTCACCTCATTCTTGAAGTAAAAGATAATGGATCTGGAATCTCCAGAGCTAGCCTGGCGAAAAGTGAAGGCTTCGGATTGCGTAATATGCGCACAAGAGCCTCGCAGATCGACGGGAAATTAGATATCCATACTGCCGCGGGTCATGGAACAAGCATCGTCCTGACTGTGCCAATCCCATTATGAAATCATCTTCTGCATCTGCCACGAAGGTTATACGCGTCCTTATCGCAGACGATCATCCGGTCGTTCGAGAGGGATTGGCTACCATTTTAAAATCGCAAAAAGACATGAAAGTTGTGGCCGAGGCTGCAAACGGACAGGAGACGTGCGAGCTCTACAATAAGCTTGCTCCCGATGTTCTTATCCTCGATCTGCGGATGCCGAAGAAGGATGGCCTGCAGGTTGTCACTGAACTGATGTCGCACGGCGAACCCAAACCACGGATCATCGTGATGACAACCTATGAGAGTGAGGAGGATGTGCGGCGAGCATTAAAGGCTGGCGCCAAAGGTTACCTGGTGAAAGGAGCAGATCCTCAGCAGATCCGGGAAGCGGTTCGAAAAGTCGCCGCAGGGCAAGCTTTACTTCAGCCTGAAATTGCTTCCAAGCTCGCGGAATCCATGGCTCACCCGGAACTTTCGCAGCGCGAACTTCAGGTTTTGCAGTATATGGCTAACGGTAGAAGCAATAAAGAGATAGGACAGGTTCTCTATATCAGTGAGAACACGGTGAAGGGTCACGTAAAATCAATCCTCACGAAACTGGATGCGATCGGTCGAACCGAAGCTATTGCCATCGCAACCAGGCGTGGGCTTATACAAACGAGTTAGTCGCGATTCAGGCCGCGGTCTTCCATCTCTGGACACTGACCGCGGATAGCTCGCTTCGGATCGAATTCGCAAATCGGTAAAACTCGCCGGGAAGTCGTCCAAGTTCGCCACTGGGAAGAGCCCAGGAAAACATTCGCTGTATTCTTAGACCAGGAATGTTAATTTCTCGCACGAGTCCCGTGCTCACTTCATTTTGAATATCCCAACAAGAAAGGAAACCTATACCTAAACCGGCAACTACGAGCGATTTGACGGCTTCGGTGCTTCCCAATTCGAATGCTTGATCCAATTTTTTCAGGTTAACTCCGCAATCCTTGAGGGTGCTTTCGACCACCGCTCGTGTACCTGCTCCGGGCTCACGCCAGATCAGCGGTAGAGGTTCAAGATCTCGAGCGGATCTTACGCTTTCAATCGCCCGTTGTAGTCTTGAGTCAGGAATTCGAGTCGCGCAAACTGGCACAATTACATCAGGCATAAACTTCTCCAGGCGAACCGCTGGGCTTCGCTGATAGCCCTCGACCAGACCGAGGCCCACGCGCTGCTCTCGAAGATGCTCCAAGACTTCTTCTGTGTTTCGCACGATCAGCTGAATACCGGCTGCCGGGTAGTAATGACGGAATCGAACGAAAATCTTCGGCACAAAATGTCTGGCCAGAGTCGTGCTCGCCGCCAGTTTCACACTCCCTGTCATTTCTCGGGTTTGATCTAGCTCGCCCAAAATCTGTTCCAGCCCGGCAAACACATCTTTGAGCCTTTCTCGGAGGCGCGCTCCGCCCGTAGTTAAAGACACGCCGCGGGCTGAGCGAATGAGCAGGGTTGTGTCGAGATCGGCTTCTAATCTTCGAATGTGACCACTAACAGCCGGCTGTGAGAGATGAAGCCGTCGAGCCGCCTTCGAGATTTGGCCGGCTTCAGCCACAACCAAGAAGGTCTGCAATAAAATTGAGTTTAAGCGGCTGAGATCCACCATAAAGGGTTACCTTCCCTGCCTCACTGGATTGGCATAAGGTGTTGGGCTGGGAGCAGGCGCGGGCGTTGCACCCGGCATTGTCAATGCGCCGAGGCTTGGCGTATCGCTGGATACCGGCATTGCCTCCGATGGGCTTTCGTCGATCCCGGTTGCCGCTGTCTGGATGAGCCCCGAATTTGCCGGGGTTTCGATAATTCCATAGGTATCCATGATAGGACGCTTGCTGAGAAACTTAGAAGAAGTCCAAAGATCGGTAATTATTCCAGCGACCTGGATCTGCGTCATGCCTGCACGTGGATCCACTTGCACCAGGTGCACTAGAGCTCCTCGCACAAGGTAGTAGGCTCGTAGTTGTTCAACCATTTGGAGCTCTGCGTCGTCGGAGTGGTTTTTCAGGATTTTCCGCAGATCATTTTTGGAAGGACAGCCGTAGGGTCCGTCAATGTTTACCCAGCGATATCCTTGTGCAACGAGATCGTCATAGTTCGCCGCTAACCCGTCGGAGATCAATGCAGCAGCAGCCGCCGCGACTGCCAGTATGGTTGATATTTTCATAACTTTCCTCGGTTTACGTTTCCGCAATGAGCGGAAGCTGAGTTTCAAGCTTCAGGCTGGCCAAGCGGATCCGCGAATCACGCTGCAGAAGTTGCCACGCCTGAAGGCGGGATCCTTATCTGCCAGCACGTCGGCTTTCACATTGCCGAATGTGGTCTCTGGCTTGTGCTTTATCCTGTCGTAGAACGCTTGGATGATGTCTTCCTTGAAATGATCGGTGCGCGGGTGCGCCTGCACAACCGCCTCGCGTTCACTGTCGCTATACTCAGCGTGAGTGAGACCGAGCACGTCCATTTCGACGCCGGCAGTTACTAAGGCGATTACCGGATGCATGTGCTGTGGAATACCGGGCGTCGTGTGCAGGGCAATCGCGGTCCAGACGATGTCGATTTCCTGTTGAGCGATCCCATGATCACGAAGGAAATCGCGAGCAGCGTTCGCACCATCGACCTCGAACCGCTCCTGGGCGCTGCTGTGTTGCTGGGTTAGGCCCATGTCGTGAAACATCGCACCGGTATAAAGTAACTCCGGGTCAAATTTCAAACCACGGTGCTTACCGGCTAGCGCCCCAAAATAATAAACCCGGCTGGAATGGTGAAACAGTAACGGAGATTCCGTGTCCCGAACCAGTTCCGTAACTTCACGGGCGAGCTTGCTATCGGGAATGCTTATCCCTTCGATTGTTCTAGTCATTCGATTCCCCCTGTTAGTCATGTGTAAGACACTGTGAGGTTGGAGACCTAGTCCGTGATGTTAGGCGGCCTTTAAGACATTCAGCTTCAATGCTCGCGCCACACCATCGCCGTAGGCAGGATCGGCTCTTCGGCAGTTCGCAACATGCCGTTCCAGGACCTCCTGGGAAGCGCCATTGATCGCGCGAGCCGCGTTGTCGAAGAGCAACTGTTTTTGTTCAGGGGTCATCTTCCGGAAGAGATTGCCCGGTTGCTCCCAGTGATCATCCTCTAAGCGGTGGTCATAGTGACCAGCGTCGCCTTCGAGCGGGAGCGGCGGCTCAGCGTATTCCGGTTGGTTGTCCCACAAACTCTGGCTATTCGGGTTATAAGTCGTCGTCGCTCCCAGGTTTCCATCTGTGCGCATCTGGCCATCGCGGTGATAGGAGAGGAATGGACACTTCGGCGCGTTAACAGGGATGTGATTGAAGTTCACCCCGAGGCGGTATCGCTGGGTATCTCCATAAGAGAACAGGCGGCCTTGGAGCATCTTGTCAGGAGAAAAGCCAATTCCCGGAACTACATTCGCCGGGGAAAAGGCGGCTTGCTCCACCTCTGCGAAGTAGTTTTCCGGATAACGATTGAGCTCCATTACGCCAACTTCGATCAGTGGGTAGTCAGCCTTGGGCCAGACTTTGGTCACATCAAAAGGATTGTGCTTGTGTGTCTTTGCCTGTTCCTCTGCCATTACCTGGATGAAGAGCGTCCAACACGGAAAATCTCTCCGTTCGATGGCCTCCAATAGATCTCGGCCATGGCTCTCCCGATCATTTGCCACAACCGCAGCAGCAGCTTCGTCCGTGAGATTTTCAATACCTTGCTGTGAGCGGAAGTGGAACTTCACCCAAATGCGCTTGTTCTCGGCATTGATCATCGAGAAGGTGTGACTTCCAAAGCCATGCATATGGCGGAAGGACTTTGGAATTCCGCGGTCGGACATGACGATTGTAACCTGATGGAGTGCCTCTGGAAGCAGAGTCCAGAAGTCCCAGTTATTCTGAGCGCTCCGAAGACCGGTGCGGGGGTCGCGCTTGATCGCGTGGTTGAGGTCCGAGAAGCGTAGAGGATCGCGGAAGAAAAAGACTGGAGTATTGTTTCCGACGATGTCCCAATTTCCGTCCTCGGTGTAGAACTTGAGAGCAAACCCGCGGATATCGCGCTCCGCATCGGCTGCCCCGCGTTCCCCAGCGACGGTCGAGAAGCGCGCGAACATAGGCGTCTGCTTTCCAATCTTCGAAAAAATCGCTGCCTTGGTGTATCTTGTGATGTCGTGAGTCGTCGTGAAAGTTCCATGCGCCCCCCAGCCTTTGGCATGCATCCTGCGCTCAGGAATGACCTCGCGATCAAAGTGTGCGAGCTTCTCGATCAGCCAGATGTCTTGGAGTAGAGCCGGACCACGACGACCGGCTGTCAATATATTTGTGTTGTCCGGAACCGGAGCACCGGTTGCATTGGTAAAACGTTCAGATTTTGACATTATGAATTCTCACTTTCAGAGGTTATGTTATTGCTAAGTCGATATTTGAATCAATCGTGCAGAAATGCTATGCCCTGAACGGGTGGTTGCTTCCGACCCAATGGAATGGCTTAGGATAGCTCGAATTAGTCATTAAGCAGGGCTCTTTGGAACGATAGATAGGCGCCTTTCGCGTTTGCCGGTGCTCGATCGCCGCGGTTTGGAATTACCCTCTCAGAGGCTCGGTCTAGCCAGGCTTGGAAATCGCAAACATGCTTTTCGATCAAGTTATCGCACGCCTCGATTTCTTCCTTCCGTCTCGCAAGTGTCCGATCCGCAATAGCCTGCAACGAATCCAAATCATATACATAGACGTCGTCCAGTTCGCGAACGGTTGGCTCTACATCCCGCGGTACCGCCAGGTCGATGATGAAGAGCGGTCGATCTCGGCGCATCCTCAAAATTGGCTCGATCTTTGCCTTGGTTACGACCGCGTGCGGTGCCGCAGTAGAACTTAACAGAATGTCCAGGTCACGAAATTCTTGTTCCCAGTCGTCAAATCGGATGGCTCTGCCCCCCATGGCTTCAGCCAAGGCCACTGCTCTTTCGTACGAGCGATTCGAGACAAACAGTTGCTTAGCTCCGCGCGACTGAAGAATTCTGGCCGTTCTCTCGCTTGTCTCGCCGGCGCCTAAGACCATAATTTTTGACCCGGCGATGTTCCCAAAGATCTGTTGAGCCAAATCCACAGCAACAGAACCGATAGAAACACTTCCCCGCGTAATCGCCGTTGACGATCGCACATGCTTGCCTACCTGGAACGCCTTCTGGAAAAGCCGGTTCAAAACTCTTCCTGTTGTTCCGGACTTAGCCGCGATCTCATAAGCGTGTTTGACCTGTCCGAAGATCTCCGTCTCACCTACGACCATAGATTCCAGACCCGAAGCCACTCGAAACAAATGACGAATCGTGGAGGTAGCCGGCAGTCGAAAAAGATGCTGGAACTTCGTTGACGCTACCGGGCCGTAGAAATCATGAAAAAAAGTTTCGACAGTTAACTGCGAATCCAGGCTGACAATGTAGAACTCCGTTCGGTTACAGGTCGACAAGAGCACTGCTTCGTCAACGCTTTGGATCTGCGCTAGCCGCATCAGCGAATCGGCCAATGCCGAATCCGGGATAGCAAAGCGCTCCCGGACTTCGACGTTCGCCGTCTGATGACTGATGCCGAAACAGAAAATGTTCACTTTCGATCCATTTATGAAGTAAATTCTTCACCCGCTAAGATAAAAACTCTTTGTAGAGCTTAGAGGGTTTGACTCACTTTCTGAAGTGTTCTTCAACCGGTCCCGTGCACTGTAGGCTGCAGCTGCCTGTCTCCAAAGTGTATAGGAAATGAAGTTCCCCTTCAATCCCTCAGAAGGGTGTCACTTTTTGACTCTTACGAGCTATCGAGCAAGCGCTGGTTCACACGGGGAGCTGCTCTCTTTCAAACGCGAAACAGTGCACGCGCTCACACCACGGAATCTGCAACGGCCTCGCTAGCAACCCAATCGAGCCATCAAGAACCCTCCTTTCGAAGCATAGAACTGCTTCCAGGCTGATGATACTCTTCGTCGAAGGCATTCGGCCAAGCTACGAGAAAGAAGATAATATATGGAGAGATTCGGAAGCACAAAAAACGTAATTACAATTTCTCCTAGTCTTTCCAATAGGCGGGGTAAGCGACCAGTCACGATCCGTGGGCCACTCCACCTTCAATGCGGTGACCATGGTGATGATAGAGCGCTGCGTCACCTGGTTGAGGACGTGATAGCGTGGCCGGATATTGAAGCGAGTCCGCTGCCGGTGGGCCGCGCAGATCTGGTTTCATTGCGGGTAGCCAAGGACGTCGCAACCGGCGACGCTTCTGTTTTCATTACCGGGAGGGAGTTTGGGAGAGTCCTGTTCGGTGCGCCAACGAGGTCTCTTACAATTTCTCCCTGCGCGAGAGGAGAAAGAACTCCGCTGAATGGAATGCGCCCTGGTTTTGCGGCACGCCTAACGGCAATAGCCAGAGCCGGTTGTGGTGGCGGAGTAGAAACAGAATACCGCATCTCGAAAGGTTATGAACGAATTGCTTGGCCAGCCGGAGCTTGGCAAGGCCTGTGCGTTCGATCCCAGAAAACAAACAGAAATGGACCAGGCTAACTTTGGCGTAGTCGAAATTCAGGAGCCCAAATCCGCTCCTCAAAAGGCCGCGAAAAGAAGGAAGAAATTCCCTTTTCTCGCTGGAGCTGTCGGGTTAATTGCGCTCGTCGCTATTGGAGTTGAGCTATGGTCTTCGAGAACGCAATCAATCCAACAGCAGTCAAATGTGAACGCTGAGATGACGGTCAGCGTTGTCCACCCCCAGAAAGCTTCCATCATGATTCCCGTGCTGCCCGGACAAACGGAAGCCTATACTGACGCGCCGATCTTTGCTCAGACGAGCGGGTACTTGAAAAAGTGGTATTTTGATATTGGAGCTAAGGTCAAGGCGGGTGATGTTCTGGCGGAGATCGACACTCCCGAGGTCGATCAAGAGCTGGCCCAAGCGCAAGCTCAACTCAAGGTGGCCGAGGCAGCCCTGAACCTGGCGGAAGTCACTTGGCGGCGCAACCAGGACCTGTTCAACCGGAATGTTATTGCCGCAGAGGATTATGATACCGCGACCGACACCTATCGCGAGAACCAGGCGACGGTAATGGCAGACCAGGCCAACATCAATCAGCTTGAAGCGCTCGAGGCATTCAAAATCGTCCGGGCGCCCTTCACCGGTATTGTCACGGCGCGAAACACCGATATTGGAGACTATATCCCTTCGGGCTCGGGCACCCAGCTCTTTCGCATGCAGCAGACTTCGCCTTTACGCGTTTATGTCAACGTGCCTCAAGCCTTCGCCGATCTGGTAAAAATCGGCACCGAGGCTGATCTCACTCTGGATGAGTTCCCCGGCCGGAAATTTTTGGGACACGTAACTAACACCTCCGTGGCAATCGATCCAACGTCCCGAACACTATTGACCGAACTGCAGGTGCCCAACAAAACAGGCGAGCTCTTTCCGGGCGCCTATGCTCTGATCACGCTGCAAGTCAATGATAACACCGGCACTCTGACCATCCCATCCAACGCACTGCTCTTCCGGTCAGAAGGAACGACGGTGGGAGTAGTTGACGCAAACGGTCGGGTGGAGATCCGCAAAATCACGATCAGCCTGAATCTCGGAGATAGGTTGGAAATTTCACAAGGACTCTCTGAGACAGACCAGGTGATTTTGAATCCTTCAGATAGCCTGGCCAACGGCATGACTGTAAAAATCGCGAACTAACAGCAGAGTTACAAGGAGTAATATCAAATGTGGATTGTCAACCTGGCATTAAGGCGGCCCTATACTTTTATCGTGCTGTCAATTTTTATCCTGATCGCCGGCGTCCTTTCGATCTTGAGCACCCCAAAGGACATCTTTCCCTCGATCAATATCCCCGTTATTTCGGTAATCTTCAATTATCCCGGGATGTCTCCGAGGGATCTGGAGCAGCATCTCACTACCGTTTACGAACGCGTCCTTACAACGACCGTCGACAATATCGAACATATTGAATCGGAATCCCTGTTCGGTATCGCCGTGGTAAAAATCTTTCTTCAGCCAACCGCCAGCGTGCCGAGAGGCATAGCACAGGTTACCTCGGTCTCTCAAGCTATTCTCAGACAACTTCCCAGCGGCACCACACCGCCGCTCGTCATCAGCTACAGCGCAACTAACGTGCCGGTGCTCAGAGTCGGTCTGAGCGGTCTCTCTGAACAACAGCTTAATGACTTAGGACTTAACTTTGTTCGAACGCAACTCATCACCGTGCCCGGCGTGGCTGTTCCTTACCCTTATGGAGGGAAGCAAAAATACGTGGAGGTTGATCTTAACTATAAGGCTTTACAAGGCTATGGCCTGACGCCTTACGACGTGGTAAACGCAATCACTGCGCAGAACCTCACTTTGCCGTCCGGCACTGAAAAGATCGACCGCTTCGAATACCTGGTCGGATTAAACTCAAGCCCGGACACTATTGAGAAGCTGGACGCTATTCCGATCAAATCGCTGGCGAACGGCACGACCATTTATATTCGAGATGTCGCGAACATTCTTAACGGGAACATTCCGCAAACGAACATTGTTCGTTTCAACGGCCAGCGAGCCACCATGCTTGACATTCAAAAGACCGGTAACGCGTCGACCTTGGACATCGTCCAGGGTGTCAAAAATAAAATACCGGACCTGAAGCAGACTTTACCCCCGGCATTGAATATTTCCATGCTCTCGGACCAATCCATTTTCGTGACCGCCGCCATTGACGGAGTAGTTCGAGAGGCAGTGATCGCAGCCTGTCTCACTGCGATCATGATTCTCCTGTTTTTGGGTGATTGGAAAAGCACCCTCATCATTGCGATCTCGATTCCCCTGGCAATTCTTAGTTCCATCGCGGTGCTGAGTGCCATCGGCGAGACTCTTAATATTATGACTCTGGGAGGGCTCGCGTTGGCGGTGGGCATTCTGGTCGACGACGCTACCGTGACGATCGAAAACATCGATCGTCACCTGGCCGAAGGCAAGCCCACGTTAGACGCAATTCGAGATGGCGCAGCTCAGATCGCCCTCCCGGCCCTGGTGTCCACCCTGTGTATCTGCATCGTTTTTGTTCCGATTTTTTTCCTTTCGGGAGTTGCAAAATACCTGTTCGCGCCGCTGGCCGAGGCGGTGATCTTTGCCATGCTGGCCTCCTACATCTTATCGCGAACGCTGATTCCGACGTTGGCCATGTACTGGATCAAGAGGCCCAATGAACCGTCAGACCAGGGCAAAGGGAGGAAGACGTTTCTGCTTTTTGCCTGGTTCTCCCGTTTCCACCACTCGTTTGAAAGTCGATTCGAAAGATTCCGAGAAGGGTATCGCGATCTGCTGAGTTTCGGGCTCCGAAACGCCAGTAAGCTCGTCGCGATTGTACTGGGCTTCACAGCCGCCACCATGATTTTGTTCCCCTTTCTCGGGCAGGATTTCTTCCCCTCGGTCGATGCCGGAGCATTCGATATGCACGTTCGGATGAAAGCCGGTACCCGCATTGAAGAAACAGCTCGCTCGGTGGATCAGATTGAACAGATGATTCGCCAGGTTATCCCGGCCAACCAGCTGCAGGGGATTATCGATAACCTGGGGATTCCCTACAGCGGCATCAACACCTCGTACAATAATACTGGAACGATGAGTGCCGCAGACGGCGACATCCTGGTATCGCTCAACCAAAATCACAGCCCGACCAATAAATTCATCCAGGCGATCCGTACCCGCATGCAGCATGATTTTGTGGGGATCGGTGTTTGGTTCCCACCGGCCGACATGGTCGCCCAGATTCTTAACTTCGGCTTACCGGCCCCCATCGACGTTCAGATTACCGGGGCCGACCAAGAGGCTAACTTCCAGTTCGCCAACAATCTCATGAACCAGATTCGGAAGATCCCTGGCGCCGTGGATTTCCGGATCCAGGAGCCGAATAATGCGCCCGAATTGGACATTACGATGGACCGCACGAAAGCGTCGATCCTTGGCATCAATGCGCAATCCGTAGCTAACACGGTTCTCGGCGCGCTGGCTGGGTCGCAACAGAATGCCCTGAACTTTTGGGTCGATCCAACCAACGGGGTGAGTTATCAGGTGAACGCTCAAGTACCGCAGTATGAGATGAATTCTCTCGACGCCTTGCGCAACCTGCCCATCCTTGGCGGTACTGGACAAGGCCAAATTCTCGCAAATGTTGCCCCGATTTCACGCAGCAACACGTTCCCGGTCATTGATCATTACAACATCAGACCGGTGATCAACATCTACGGTAACGTCGACGGCAAAGACCTGGGGTACGTGGCCAATCAGGTACAGAAGTTGATCAACGCCTCAAAAAAGAATCTGCCCAGAGGAAGCTTCGTTTATCTGCGCGGCCAGGTCAGCACCATGCACGACTCATTCATCGGCTTGTATCTTGGGTTAGTGTTTTCAATGGTGCTGGTCTACCTGTTGATGGTGGTCAATTTCCAATCCTGGACGGAACCGTTCATCATCATCACGGCTCTCCCCTGCGCGCTGGCCGGAATTGTCTGGATGCTCTTCATCACGGGCACGACCTTGAGTGTGCCGGCCTTAATGGGCGCGATTATGTGTATGGGAGTAGCCACGGCAAACAGCGTTCTGGTCGTCACCTTCGCCAATGAGCGGCTCGAACAGTATCATGACTCCTACCGGGCAGCGCTCGAGGCTGGTTATGCTCGGATCCGGCCGGTACTCATGACCGCGCTGGCAATGATCATCGGAATGGTTCCGATGGCACTAGGCCTGGGAGAAGGCGGCGAGCAAAACGCCCCATTGGGTCGAGCAGTGATTGGCGGCCTGATCTTTGCCACCTGCGCTACGCTGTTCTTTGTTCCCACCGTCTTTATGATCATCAGAAGAGGTAAGAAATTTCAAACGAGCACATCTTCGCTCGAGCCGGTCCGCGGACCAGAAATGTAAGGTCAAAAGGATTAAGATAAAGGGGGGTCTCCAGATGAATGCTCCAGAAACAACAATGACTCACGATGCCTTAAAGGACACGGCGGGATTCGACGGCAAATCAGCCGGTAAACCTGAAAACAAGATTAAGAAAGGCGTCAAGTTCTTCTTCTTCACCGGAGGCGCGCTGCTCCTCGCCGTTGCTCTTCTGGGTATCTATTCCCGGAACGCGTGGACCGTTGAACTACAACAGCTCACGGATAAAGCAGCGCGCACCATCGTGCATGTAGTTCACCCGACAGGGGCTGCGGAGGCGATATCGCTTCAGTTACCCGGTCAGACAATGCCATACACCGACGCACCCATCTATGCCCAGACCAGTGGTTATCTGAAGAAGTGGTATTTTGATATCGGGGCTGAGGTCAAAGCCGGAGCTGTTCTTGCTGAGATCGATACCCCTGAGGTCGATGCGGAGCTGGCGCAAGCGCAGGCTCAGCTCAAGGTGGCCCAAGCAACGCGCGATCTGTCGCAAGTAACCTACCAGCGCTACCAGGACCTTTTTCAGAGAAACGTTATTGCAGCACAGGATTTCGACACTGCCGCCGACAACTATGGACAAAATCAAGCTACGGTAATCGCAGACCAGGCGAACGTGAACCGGCTGGAAGCCCTTGAAGCGTTTAAGATCGTCCGAGCGCCATTCGACGGAATTGTGACGGCGCGAAATACGGATATTGGAGCGTTCATCCCCTTGGGCTCTGGAACTCAACTTTTCCGGATGGCACGAATTTCGCCGCTGCGTGTTTACGTCAACGTACCAGAACCCTTCACGGAATTTGTGAAAATAGGTGCCAAGGCCGACCTTACCGTCGGAAGCGTTGCAGGACGAAAGTTTGCGGCGCAGGTTGTGGGGACGGCCGGGGCGATTAACCCGACAGCCAAAAGACTGTTAACTGAGCTGGAAGTGCCCAACCAGACAGGTGAACTCTCTGCGGGTGAATATGTCCAGGTCACTCTGAAGATCGAAGGTAACAACGGTGATCTTACGATCCCGGCGGGAACGTTGCTCTTCAGATCAGGAAAACCCGCTGTTGGCGTAGTCCGTCCGAATGGCACAGTCGAGATCCGAAACATTGCGATTAATCGCGATCTTGGGTCAAGACTGGAAATCTCCAAGGGTTTGTCGGAATCGGATCAGATCATCACCAGTCCTCCGCCTGGCCTTGTGGATGGCGCTGCTGTGGTCATCGCGAAAACGACCTGAAGCCAGCTCGGTAACAGATAACGCAACCCTCTCAGGCTACGGGCTGGAAGCCTATGGTACTTTGGGGCAAAAGTAGCATAGGCATCTTGCCTGTATCGCTCGGCACGTCGTAAGGGCCAAGCCGCTCTCCTATCGGGGCACGCTGATCGACAGGATCGAGCTGCGCTTCGAGGGGGGTGCTTCGTCGAGAAGCCCAATAAATCGAGACGAGGACGAGCACGAGAGCGAGAGCGAGGACGACTTCTCAACTTCGGATTTTGGGTCAAAAACGCCGCTCACTGTTCACCAACAGTTACCTCGATCGGAAGCAGATGATTGATCACGTACGTGGCGTAGTTCTCGTCATGCCTGGCAGGCTGAACGGCGCCATTGGCATCTTTGGCGCGGGACAGCAGGGTGTATTGACCCGGCTTCTTCGGCGTAATCCAATTAAACTTCCAACGTCGCCAGGCGTACTTTTGAACAGGATCTAGGAATTCTGCCGGGGCCCAGGTTTGGCCACCATCAGCGCTGACCGATACCTCTGTCACTTCGCCCTCCCCCGTCCAGGCAGCGCCAAACACTGTGTATGCCTGGTTCGGCGCAAGCGTTTCAAAAGCAGTTGGCCGGAAGATCTCAGACTTCAGCTTCATTTCTCCCAGCGGGCGCCGCACCGGCTGTCCATCCACGTAGTCCCAATACCCGTAATCTGAGGTTTGCCAGTAACCTTGAAACGGTTCCCGTACAGCGTAGATCCGCGTCAACCACTTGACGGAAGCCATTCCGTAATGACCCGGCACAATCGCGCGTACCGGGTATCCGTGATCCTGGGAGAGATCATGGCCGTTCATCTGGTAAGCGATCAATACTTCCGGCTGAAGCGCTTTTGCTCGAGGCAAGCTACGAGCATAGGAGATCTGACCGGGCGGTATCGCCCCTTCCTTCGGTACTCCGCGATCAGGTCCTTCGAGCACGATCTCGCAAGCATCCTCTTCCAAACCGGCGCGCTCCAGCAAGGCGCTTAGAGGCACGCCGGTCCATTCGGCGTTGCCCGCGGCGCCGAGTTCCCACTGGGCTCCTTGAACCTGGGGAACGAGGAAGACCCGACCATTTCCAGCGCACTCCAGGACGGCGACGCGGGTCTCGGCCGGCATATCTCGGAGTTCCTGGTAGGTGAGTGAAAACGGCCGCCTGACCGCGCCATCGATCTGTAGCCGGTAAGAAGCCAGCTCTATTTTCGGTGCCGGGGAGTGACTGCGTACGTAGAACAGCTCCGTTGGCGTCAGAAACGAGTCAACCCGATCGACGGGAGTCTCCAGATTGTTCGGCTCCTTCTGGCGAATGATCAGACCACTTGAGAAGGACTGACTTGATTTGTTAGGCTCGCTTCCAGGGTAGTGCTTTTGAAGATCTTCCATGGCTATTATATACTGTATCTGTTCCGATTGCTAGCGCCTGCACCGCGATAGCTGGTCCAAGCGAGTTTTTAGTCAGAGTTCATTCTACCGGTGATCTCTCCTTCTTCTTGGGGCACTCTCATCACGCGGCACGCCACTCGTCGGCTATCCACCGGTCCCGATAAAATTGGCGGTGTAGGTCCCGAAACGCGCTGTGCTCCCGCGCTCGGGCAAATCGACGACAGCGTAGCCTTCGGGGCCAACAAGTTTTTCGGTCCGTGTATCAAAAATGCTAACGCTATACACATCCAATTCCTGGTTATTTCCGTAGTATTCCAGATCACTCGAATTGACGCCTGGTGAATTTACCAGCTTGGCGTAAAGGTTAGGGATCTCGTCGGAAAAAATCGAATCGCTCTGGACCGCTAAATATCTGGTGTCTCGGCCTATCTCTTCTTGGTGTTTCACCCAGTATTCTTTTGCACGAGTTTCCGCGACACCAAGCGCATCTGGCGGAGGCGCGTAGGTATCGATCGCCAAGTCGGTGTTGCGGGACACTTCGAACTCTGCGCAAGAGTTCAACAGCAGTACAACAGCGATCATGCCAAAGTGTGATGCCTTCATAAAAGCAAGATTCAAACCGCCACCGGCTCGCGCGGCGGCGGAGCCATGAATTCGGGGCCGACCGGATTCTTAATTGTCTCGCGAAGAATCCTGTCGACCTCAGCATAATCGTCGCTGGACAGCTTCCAACCGAACGCCTGCTCCACTGCATCAAGTTGACCGGCGTTTCGGGCGCCCCAAAGAGCGGTCATAGTCTCTCCTCGGTCAAGAATCCAACGGATGGCGAATGCAAGAAGGCTCTTCCCGTGATTCTCCCGGGCGTGCTGACCCAGTCTATCGGCTGCATTCAAGTACTGGGTAAAACGCGGTTGCTGGAATTTCGGGTCGTTAAGTCGCAAATCGTCACCATCAAACTTTCGATTGGGTCTCATTTGGCCCGATAGCAGGCCACGACAAATGGCGCCATAGGACAGCACGAGAAGCTTGTGTTGCAGAGCATACGGCAGAACACCGGTTTCGATTTCACGCTCGAAAATATTGTAGGGCGGTTGGGTGCTATGCAACGGTGCAACCCGTCTCCAGGCATCCATTTGTTCCGGCGAATAGTTGCTAACACCGAGCGCGAGAATTTTGCCTTCACGCTGAAGTTCCACTAGGGCCTCGGCGGTATCTTCGATTCGTACAAGAGGGTCCGGCCAGTGCACCTGGTAAAGATCAATGCGATCGGTGCGTAGTCGCCGCAGGGAATCTTCTATCTCCTCGCGAATCCGCTCCGGTGTCGCATTGCGATAAACCTTCCCGTCACCCCATTCGAGAGCCACTTTAGTTGCCAGCACCACTTTGTCGCGGCGCCCCCCATCCGCCAGAGCCTTCCCAACAATCTCCTCAGAGTGACCAAATCCGTACACCGGCGCGGTGTCTATCAGGTTAATTCCTAGGTCAACGGCGTGCTGAATTGTCTTAATCGATTCCGCCTCATCGCTCCCACCCCACATCCAACCTCCAATTGCCCAGGTTCCGAGACCGACCCTCGAGATCGGCAACGGAATACTATCGCACTTCATTGTTTCTCTGTTCATATTTACAATTTTATTCATTCCGCGTCAAAAATGACTCAGCCGACTTAGCCCTTCCTGCAGCTCAACCTCCACGGGAGCCGACCGCGTGTTGCTCAAGAGAAACACCATTTGCATCGGACTCGAGTCAGCCGGGACAGATCGCGGGTGCGGGATTTCATTATCCACTACCCACTTCGTGTTGTCGGGTAAATGGTACATGACAAAGACGTGCTTGCCTCGGATCTCGCTGTTAGTGATGTGCCATCTATAGTAGATTAGTTGACCGTGAATGCCATGAGCGGCCAGTCTCGAAGAAAGGGCTATTGCATAGTCCATACATTGCCCATCTTTGGCTTTACCCCGCAGGGTTGGGTCGCTGGCCAATCGGTAGTGCAGAGGCTCGACAACCGAGAATGCGCTCAGCGCCAGGCAGGCAACGATACACGCCAAGATTGGTAGAAGACCCTTTGACATTGCCTTCCGCGCCATAACGCTCAATCTGCTGATCCTCATGTGCGTTTCCGTGTTTAACTAATTAAGTCCGGCAACACGCTAGCACCGAGCTAAGACTCGTTCTATGATTCACAAGAACGGTTCTTATTAGCTCGGTTGAGCGTCTCGTAACCCCTCTTTGGAGGGGCACACTGAGGATCCCAAGAGTGTGTTCGGCCCCGCCGGCAACACCATCCCAGCGTTGCAGCAGCGCGGCGTGGTGTTCATGGCGTGCCACAACGCCATCTGGGAACACACGGCGAAGCTGCTGAAGAAAGGTATCAACCCGGACAACCTGTCGCATGAGGCGATTGCCGCTGAACTGACCAATCATCTGATCGAGGGCGTCGTGCTGACGCGGGGCATGGCCGGCACCATTCCGCTGCTGCAACAGGCTGGGTTCCGCTACGCGGAGTGAACCGAACTATGAAGAAGACTGAACAACTCTCTTTACGTCGGGATCGGGACGCGCTTTGCCGTGTCCTGAATCCAGCGGACACGCCCTATAAGCGTTAACTTAGTTGGTGAGACTATAGTGGGCTGGGTTTTTCAGATCGTTTTTGCCCCGAAGGGGCTACAAGACTTAGCCCGGGGTTTCAACCCCGGGACCCCATCCCCTATTGCGATGCGCCCTGAAAGGGCGCGA